>JANQJL010000065.1 GCA_028281675.1 Simkaniaceae bacterium | reverse complement strand
TCACACTTTCGACAACATTTGTCCCTTCAACTTTGCTAAGGACGTGGTTCCATAGAATTTCAATTTTAGGATGTTCCATCGCATGCTGCGCCATGATTTTTGAAGCGCGGAGCTCATCTCTTCGATGGACAATATAAACTTTGCTTCCATATTTCGTTAGAAATGTTGCCTCTTCAACAGCTGTATCTCCGCCACCAATCACGTAAAGTTCTTTATCTTTGAAAATAGGCATTGCTCCATCGCAAACAGCGCAAGCAGTCACCCCTTTTTGCCAAAACTCTCCATCCCCCGTCCCAGGGATATCGAGCCTTTTTGCCGTTGCCCCTGTTGCAATGATGATCGCATCTGCTAAGACCGTTGTTTTCCCCCCTTTCACTTTAAAGGGACGTTGACTTAAGTCGACCTCCTCAACATCCTCGGTGAGAATTTGTGTTCCAAATCTCTGAGCTTGTTTCCTCATCGCATCCATAAGCTCAGGGCCAGTGATCCCGTTTGGAAATCCTGGGAAGTTTTCCACCTCAGTCGTTGTCATCAGCTGCCCTCCCGAGGGGCCACTAAAGAAACCTTCATACACGAGAGGAGACAAATTGGCACGAGCAGCATAGATACCGGCGGTAAAACCAGCGGGGCCCGATCCTATAATAACTAACTTTTTACGATCCATAGAGTATCTATTCTTCAAAATTTGGCTTTTAATGCAATAAATCTCCTCGTTTTATGCGAAAATCTTTGCATACGATAGTTTTTTGCCCCTATGGGTGGCTCCGACTAAAAAACTGTCGTGTACAAAGATGAAAAATCGTAAAATGTATCCCAAGTTCCAGATTTTATGGATGGCGATTTCAATAGATTTTTGACTCTAAGCAAAGTGCAAAATCGAAAACATAGTGTAGGCATTAGGTGGGATTTTGCAACTTGCTTAGAGTCAAAAAGATGAAGAAAAGTGGCCGCACAAAATCTGGAACTTGGGATACATGCAAATCATGAGGAGCTAGTGGTGCGGAGCATTCAGCTAAAAGAGATGACTAAGTCCCAAGGAGAGGGGCTCATTCTCAATAAAGTTAATTTGACAATTCCCTCTGGAGAATTTTTTGCCCTGCTCGGTCCAAGTGGGTGTGGAAAAACGACCCTACTCCGTTTGATTGCGGGATTTGAAAAACCTGATGACGGAGTCATCTATCTTGGAAATGCTGATATCACCAGTCTTCCCGTTAATAAAAGGCGGATTAACATCGTCTTTCAAAATTATGCTTTATTCCCCCATCTTAATGTCTTTAATAATGTTGCATACAGCCTCGTCATTCAAAAAATTCCAAAGGGTGAAATCGAGCAACGGGTGATTAAAATTTTAAAAGCCTTCCATCTAGAAAACCATATCTTTAAATTCCCCTCCCAGCTCTCGGGTGGACAACAACAGAGAGTCGCTCTTGCAAGAGCAATTATCAATGAACCTGAAGTTCTTCTCCTTGATGAACCGCTAGCAGCCCTTGATTTTAAGCTGCGGGAAAAGATGCTTATTGAGCTCATCGATCTTCAAGATAAGCTCCAGACAACATTTGTCTATGTTACCCATGACCAATTTGAAGCTCTCACTGTAGCCGATCAAATGGCTATTATGAATCACGATGGAGAAATTGAACAAATTGGAACTCCGAAAGAGATCTATGAATTTCCTGTTTCAAGTTTCGTTGCAAAGTTCGTTGGAACAACCAACATCTTAAATGGAACCCTCCACAATCTTGATTCAAACCCTGAAATTGATGTCCCTCATATGGGACGCTTTAAAATTTATATCCCTCAGAAAAAGGGTTGGATGTGCGAAGGGTGTGAGGCCGCCATGAGTATCCGTCCAGAAAAGATCTATATTTCAAAAAAGCCGGTCGAAAATTTTGCCAATACCCTTAAAGGGGTCGTCTCTCAAATTGTCTACCATGGACGATCGACACAGTATAATGTGATTGTTAATAATCAGTTTAAGCTCCAAGTTTTCGAGCAAAATGAAGAGCATTTCGCACAAGAGGATATCGACTATGACGATGAAGTCTTCCTCTATTGGCAAGAAAAAAACGCCCTACTTCTGGAAAGTTAGCCGATGTATGCACTCTTTCATAAGATCCAACGTAAGACAAGAGAGGAAAGTTCTTTTGCAATCGGTTCTCCTGCATTGATTTGGCAGATTATTTTTTTCTATCTTCCCCTCCTCTTAATGATGGTCAGCAGTATCTTTATTCTATCTGAAGAAGGGGCTATTCAAGGATTCACTTTTCAAAATTTCTCTTCCCTCCTATCCAAAACCCATTTTTCCATCATCTTTAGCTCGATTACCCTTGCCCTTTCAACCGCTTTTTTTTCCCTTCTTATTGCTTATCCTTTAGCCCATTTTATCGCCTTTAAAGGGGGACGATATAAAACGCTCATGCTTTTCTTTTTAATCGTCCCTTTTTGGACCAATTTTCTCCTTCATGTCTATGCCTGGTTTTTTGTCCTAGAACGAGAAGGGTTTTTAAATACACTCCTTAAAAAAATAGGGCTGATTCACGAACCCATCCATTTTTTGAATTCAATTTTTGCTGTGATGCTTATGATGGTTTATTGTTACCTTCCCTTCATGGTCCTCCCCGTTTTTTCTACTTTAGAACGCTTTGATCGCCGTCTTTTAGAAGCATCAAACGATTTAGGGGCCTCATGGAAAAAAACCTTTCGAAATGTGATGCTACCCCTTACACTCCCCGCAGTGCGGGCCGGATTTTTCCTTGTTTTTATCCCTGCTTTTGGGGAGTTCATCATCCCTGAACTGATGGGAGGAGATAAAAGGTATTTTGTTGGAAATGTTGTCTCACAATATGTTCTTGGGAGTGAAACAGGAGGAATGGGAGCAGCCTTTATGGTTCTTAGCTGCATTTCCTTAATCGCTACAGTTATGTTGATCTATATCGCCTTTAAAAAGATGGGGAAAATCTTACTCAGAGGTCTTAGATGAAAAAAAGTCTTTTTGGCAAGTTTGGAGGGATATTTATTGTTGCGGCTTCCTACCTTTTCCTTTATGTCCCTATCTTGATCTTGATTGTTTTCTCCTTTAACACAAAAAGTTTTCCTTCTCCATGGGAGCAGTTTACCTTTAAATGGTATCATGAACTGTTTAACTCTTCAGCTCTTTGGCGATCGTTTTTTAACTCTCTTATCGTCGCTTGTTTTTCAACCTCCTTTAGCCTTCTGATGGGGATCTTCCTGATTTTCTTTCGTGCGCAAGGAGGGCGCGTCCAAAAGGCCCTTCCCCTCTTTTATGGAAACCTGATTATTCCTGAGACGATGCTAGCTATTAGCCTCCTTAGCTATTTTACTCTCTTTAAAATTGAATTGGGAATGCCGACCCTTATCGTTGCGCACACGGTATTAGGACTCGGTTTTGTCATCCCTATCCTTTATACACGCTATCTCCAACTTGATAACAGCCTCACAGAAGCTTCTGAAGGACTCGGAGCCTCCTCTTTCCAAACCTTTGTTAAGATCACTCTCCCTCTCCTTCGTCCAACTCTTTTAGCAACAGGGCTCCTCATCTTTATCCTGTCGTTTGATGATTTTATCCTTTCTTATTTTTGTGCAGGAACCTCTGTACAAACTCTTTCCCTCTATCTACTTTCCATGCTCCGCTCAGGGATATCCCCAATTGTGAACGCACTTTCTACAATTCTTTTTCTCTTAAGTGCCCTTCTAGTCATGCTTTTTTTCTCCCCAAAAATCCGCTCTCGGGTCCTTTAGAATTTTCTTGAATTTTATCTAAAAAGGGCAAATAAGAGGTAAAAGTTTGAGATACCTTTTTTATGCACGAACGGACAAAAACTCTCTTTGCAATTTACTTTGCCTATTTCTTCGATTACTTTGGGTATGCCATTGTATTTGGAGTCTTTGGGCCCCTCTTACTGAGTCCTGAATTTGGGATGTTTTCTGCTGAGACCACCATTCGAGATCGAAATCTTGCCCTTGCAGCTCTTTTTGCCATTTTCCCATTGATGCAGCTCATTTCAGCTCCAGTTTTCGGAGATATTGCTGATCATTTTGGGAGAAAAAAGACCTTTTTCATCCTTAACTTAGGAGCAACTGTTGGCTATTTTCTTTCAGGGATCGCGATCTTTATGCACCACTTTCCCCTTCTATTGCTTAGCCGCTTTTTGACAGGAATTTTCTCAAATAACAGAACGATCTGTATGGCATCTCTTTCTGATCTTTTTCCAGATGAACAGGTCCGCTCAAAATCGTATGGAACCATCGCAACACTTGGAGGGCTCAGTTGGATCGTTTCCATGCTTGTTGGAGGTTTTTTTTTCAAGTCGCTAAATCCCGCTATTCCTTTTTGGGTTACAACCGGCTTTTCCGTGATAAATTTAGGGATTGTTTTCTCCTTATTCTACGAAACACTTCCTAAAAGGGAAGTTTTTCACTTTGAACCTCTTAAGGGACTCAAAAATATCGCCTCCTGTTTTCAAATTAAGGGGCTAGGGGCTCTCTATTTTTTTTACCTTCTCATGATGATGGGATGGGGGATTAATCTTTTATGGCTAAACCCCTACACTCTCTCACGGTATCCTATTTCACATCAAACCCTCTTTATCCTCTTAGCTTCAACAGGGGTAGCATGGTCGTTGGGAAGCTCCATTCTTAATAAACTCCTTTTAAGGCGCTACCACTCTCAAGAAATCGCCTATATTGGGATCGTGGGGCTCCTTGCTATATTTATTCTCTGTACCCTGATGGAAACCTTCATCCCCTTCGCTATTTGTGCTCTTCTCGCCTCAGCCTTTGGTGCTCTTGCATGGACAAATGCGTTAAGTATTATCTCTTTAAAAGCACCAGAAGATATTCAGGGAAAAGTCATGGGAATCTCCCAATCCTTTGGATCGATCTCTCTTTTATTCGCTCCACTTATTGCAGGAACCATTGCTGGAATCGATATTACCTATGTCTACCCAGCAGCAGCCCTATTAATTTTAATTTCTATCGGTATTTTAGCGCTCGCTACACGAAAAAGTAGGAAATCTCATGAATCAAAAACCTAACCCATCTCTACTGCCCGTTTACTTTGTCTTGTTTATCGACAACTTTGCCTTTGCCATAATCTTTGCGATCTTTGGCCCCCTCTTTGTCGATCCAAGCTTTGGATTTGTAGGAAGTGGGACAAGTATGGCTACAAAAAATATGTTGCTAGGGATTGCCCTTGCCATCTTTCCCCTTGGACAACTGGTTGGAGCTCCACTCCTTGGAGATATCGCTGACCGCTTTGGAAGAAAAAAAACGTTTTATATCACAATTCTCGGCGCCGCAACTGGAATGTCCCTCTCAGGCTTTAGCATTATGATGCATAGCTATACCCTTCTCTTACTGACCCGCCTCATCACAGGTTTCTTCTCAGGGAACCTCAGCCTTTGCCTTGCCTCGATTGCCGACCTTTCTCCTGATGAGAAAACGCGAGCGAAAAACTTTTCTGTTCTCATTATTATCACTGGGATTAGCTGGATGCTTGCCATCTTTTCAGGTGGAATCTTCTCCAACAAACATTTTTCGGAGCATTTTAACCCAGCCCTCCCCTTTTTCGTAACGGCTCTTTTATTCATTTTCACCTTTTTTACTATCGTTTACTTTTTTAAAGAAACTCACAAAACGGGTGAAAAATTCCATATCGATCTCCTTGAGGGCTTTAGAGATGTCATCAATACCTTTAAAATTAAAAAGCTTCAGCTTCTCTATCTTATGTATATGCTCTGGATTTTAGGATGGGGGATTGCTTTCCAATGGTATAGCCCTTTTGCCATTCAAGAATTTCGCACCTCTCCCATAGCTGTCGATTGGGGCCTTTTAGTTGTGGGAATCACATGGATGTTTGGAGGATATACAGTGAATAATTTCCTCATTAAAAGATGGCACGCGCCTCCCCTTATCGTCATTGGACATGCCCTAACCACTCTCTGTCTATTTGGAATGGCTTCTGCTGATTCCTTCTATCCCTTTGCCATTTTCTTTGGCCTTGGGTGTATCCCTTCTGCTTTTGCTTGGCCTAACATCCTGAACCTAATTTCGATCAATGCACCGGAGAATATTCAAGGGAAAATCATGGGGATCAGTCAGTCCTCGCAATCCCTTGGCTTTATCTTTGCAACAATTCTTGGAGGAATCGTTGCAGGAATCAATCTTAAGTCGATGTATTACTTTGCGACCTTTTTCATCTTTATTAGCTTTATCCTTATTTTGATAAAACATATGCAGATGAAAAAAGCCACTCTTTAGGGAATGGCTTTTTCCTACAAGAAACTATGGAAGTCTCTAGTTTGCAGCAACTTTCTTTTCGTTGACAAATTTGATAACATCTCCAACAGTCCGAAGCTTTTCAGCCTCCCCTTCAGAGATTTCAAAACCAAACTTCTCTTCGAAGGTCATGATTAGTTCAGTGAGATCTAAAGAGTCTGCGTTGAGATCTTCAACAAAAGATTTCTCTGCGTTAACCTCTTCCGCGTCAACTCCAAGTTGTTCCACAATAATATCAATCACTTCCTGTTCTACTGACATAAAGCACATTTCCTTTTTTCAAACATTTTTAAAATTTTTTTCGTCATCTCATTCTTATGCAATCATGCCCCCGTCAACGGTGAGCACCTGTCCAGTAACATAATCGGACATGTGGCTCGCTAAAAATACCGCTGCGTGGGCGATTTCTTTAGGATTCCCTAGGCGTCCCATGGGAACCCTCTTTAATATACTTTCTCGTTGCTGCTCTGTAAGAACATTGGTCATAGGGGTTTCAAAAAAGCCTGGAGCAATACAATTCACATTGATATTGCGAGGCCCTAGCTCTTTCGCAAGAGACTTCGTAAACCCAACCATTCCGAGTTTAGAAGCAGAATAATTAACCTGACCAGGATTTCCTGTCAAGCCAATCACTGATGCTACATTGATAATTTTTCCTTTTCGGACCTTTATCATCAGGCGCACTAAGGCATGACTTAGGTTATAGACCGACTTAAGATTGGTATTCATCACATCATCCCAATCATCTTCAGACATCTTCATCAAGAGTCCATCACGGGTAATCCCTGCACAATTGATGAGGATATCAACCCCATCCCACTCCTTAATGAGACGATCAACCGATTCTTTCACTTCATCTTTTTTTGCCACATTTACAGTATCAAACCAAAATTTTTGATCCTCGGAAACCTTAAATTCCTTGAGTGTTTCAACGACTTGCTTGGCACGCTCTAGATTTGTCCCCATAATCGCAACATCAGCGCCCTCTTCTGCAAAGGTGAGTGCAATCTGTTTTCCAAGACCAGATGTTCCACCAGTAATGAGTGCTCGTTTTCCCTTAAGTAATCCCATTAACCGCTCCTTGGCTTAACGTCTTTAAATCTTCAACTTTTTCAATACTTATTGTTTTCCCTTGCACCCCGATCTTTCGATTCATTCCACTCAGTGTTTTCCCACACCCAATCTCAATAAAAAGCTCTACTCCCTTTTCTTCCATCTTTCTCACTCCCTTTTCCCAATAAACAGGAGCAACAACCTGCTGAACCATGTTCTCATGGATTTCGTTTTCAGAAACAAAATCTCCGGGGACATTCATCACAAGCTTGATGGCACTTTCGCCTAGAGTCACTTCGTCGATTTTCTCTTTAAGCTTTTCCTTAGCCTCTTCCATAAGGCCGCTATGAAATGCACCCGAAACATCGAGAGGAAGGACTCTCTTAGCTCCCTTTTCTTTTAAAAGGGTGCTCGCCTTAGCAACCGCTTCAACAGTTCCAGAAATAACGACTTGACCAGGACAGTTCAAATTAGCAACCCATACACCCTCGATAGGACCTACAACTGCACTTACCTCATCTGGTTTCATTCCCAATGCAACAGCCATCGTTCCTGGATGTTTAATTCCAGCTTCATACATGTACTTGCCACGTGCTCTCACAAGATCAATCCCCTCTTGAAAACTAAGGCGATCAGAAGCTGTTAGCGCTGTATACTCGCCTAAGCTGAGCCCTGCAACAGTTGTAGGCTGAATATCAGGAAGTTCTTGTCTAAGGACCCGCCAGAGGGCAACACTCATCACATAAATAGCAATTTGACTATTTTTCGTAAGGGTAAGCTCCTCAGCTGGCCCTTCAAAAATGAGCCTTGAAAGACTAAATCCTAAGCGGTCATCAGCCTCTTCAAAAGTTTCACGAACAATAGAAAAAGCTTCATAAAAATCTTTCCCCATTCCGACATACTGAGCCCCTTGCCCAGGAAAAATAAATGCAATTTTCTTATCCATTATTGACCTCGCATGTTAGAGCTGCAGCTCCCCAAGTAAGTCCAGCTCCAAAACCAAAGAGAATAATCCGCTCTCCCCACTTAATCTCTTTTTCTTTCACCAGCTCATCCAGAGCAATTCCTACAGACGAAGCAGAAGTATTTCCATACTTATGGATCGTTAAATAGACCTGCTCACTCGGCACTTTAAAACGTTTTGCTAAAGCTTCGATAATCCGGATATTGGCTTGATGGGGAACCATCCAACTAATACCCCGTTCATCGAGACCTGAAGCATCGAGACACGCTTTCACAGCCCCTTCCATCCTGCGGACTGCATGTTTGAAAACCTCTCTCCCTTCCATTTTAATAAAGTGTTCACCTCCTTGAACTGTTTCCAAAGAAGCAGGGCGCTTTGACCCTCCAGCCGGAAGAATCAGAAGCTCTGATTGCTTTCCATCTGAGCCAAGAGAGATATTTTCAATCACATACCCACTGTTGGCATGACTCACCACACAAGCAGAAGCGCCATCTCCAAAGAGGATACAGGTATTTCGATCCTTATAATTAACAATTGAGGAAAGCTTTTCAGCAGCAACGATTAAAATGTTCTTATACACCCCTGACTCTACATAGGCCTTAGCCGTACTCAGCGCATAAATATAACCAGTGCATGCTGCTTGCATATCCATTGCTGCAGCATTGACTGCTCCCAACTTCTCCTGAATCAAACAAGCCGTGCTAGGAAAAACATAGTCAGGTGTCAAGGTAGCAACTAATATCAGATCAATCTCTTCGGCCTTCACTCCGCTATCATCAAGGGCTTTCTTAGCTGCTTCGTATCCCATATCTGAAGTAAACTCATCACTAGCTGCTAAACGTCTTTCACTCATCCCCGTTCTTGAAGTAATCCATTCATCAGAAGTCTCAACCATTTCCTCAAGATCCTTATTCGAAAGAACCCTTTCTGGAAGGTAGGCCCCAAGACCGATAATTTTTGCTTTACAATTCATCGTAAAATCATTCCTTTAGACAATAGTAAAGAATCATACCTAAAAAAACATTAAAAATAAAGCCTCAAAATCCCCTCCTAGGCTCCGATTTCAAAAAAACAATAATTAATATTAAAATATTATTTATATAGTTTTTAAAATGTTTTTTTGTTATAATATTACTTTAATTATACAAAAAGGGGGGAAGTTATAATGGAGTCAATTAACCAAAAAAGCCTAAACGGCTCAGAACTAGAAAGTTATAAAGGTAGGAATGAGCGATACAACTATTGGTCTAAGTTGCCCATGCTTAGTGACGTTAGACTGATGGCAATTGCCCAAAAGACTCTTTCAGAAGAAAAAGTAACCTTTGTTTCTAGCTTCATACTTCCCCAAGAAAAGGATCCGAAGTCGATCACTCAACAAATAAAAAAGGGGAAAGATCTCATTTTCATCCCCATCATTTTAAAGAACGCCTGGAGCTCATTTGGCCGGATCCTCCCTAAATCCCTTATCCCAAATCACCTTGTTGTGATCACAGTCGATAAAGAAAATAAGCTAGTTGAATATTTTGACCCTAAAGGAAAAAACCCCTTTGATGAAACGCGCTCAATCAATGGCTTTGAAAGCTCCTTAACAATACTTCTATCCATTTGTAATAGAGCTCTTGAAAATGGGCGTAATACCGTTGACTATAGTCCCGTTGCGTTCCAAACCGACTCTAGTAGTTGTGGTTACTTTGGGGCTCATTTTATGCAACTCCGTTCTTCTCAATCATTTGCCAAGGTCATTAATACTAAAATAGATATCACTGCAACCCGCAAAGCCATCGATGCGCTGTATGAAAGCAGCGTCTATGCTGACCCTGAAGAATTTCCTGACACAGGCACATCAACTCCAGAAATCATGTCTGGAAAAGAAATCGACGAAATGTTTGAGTAATACCCCAAATACTATCACGCTTAACTTATTTCCTCACTTCTCTTAACCTCCATGGTGTTTTTTTTCAAATAAACACGCATGAGGAGCAAAATGGTCGCTGCAATACAAGATTTTTTCAAACACAATCCTATTCTTAATAATGCCTCGCTAGGGCTATGTGCAATTGCATCTTTTGAGATGGGGTGTCGCGCCATTATTACCCGCGAAATAGGTCGCATTCACGGGTATTAGTTTAAACAATTCACGTGCAGACAGAGATAGCCAACAACTGAAAACCTTGTAATTGCTCATTGACTTTCTCCCTGCATTTTCACCGTAGGCAGAAAGTCTTTTTCTTGCTATCCTAAAAAGTATGTTACGGTATCCAAAAGATCTTCTCACACTTATTGCCCATTTAAAAAAACTCCCTGGTGTTGGAAAGAAGACAGCAGAACGGTATGCTTTCCATCTATTAGATTGGGAAGGGAAGGATCTCCATGAATTTGCCGAAGGACTAGCGACCTTAAAAGAGCGGGTTCAGACCTGTGCTGAATGTGGCTGCCTAATGGACGGAGTCCGATGCACCTTTTGTGATCAAGAAAAGAGGAACCAAAACATGATGTGCATCATTGCAAGCCCTCGCGATGCTTATGCCATTGAAGAAACAGGGGATTTTCTAGGGATGTACCACGTCCTTGGAGCCCTCCTCTCACCCCTTGATGGAAAGACTCCCGAATGTCTAAATCTTCCCCTTTTAAAAAATCGCATCACAGAGCTTGGGGTAAAAGAGATCATCTTAGCGCTTGATTCTACTTTGGAAGGAGATGCCACTTCCCTTTTTCTTAAAGATGAATTCCAAAAAAGTGGAATCGAAGTTTCCCGCTTAGCACTTGGTCTTCCACTCGGTAGCTCCCTTGACTTTGTCGATGAAGGAACGTTGTCGCAAGCCTTTTCTGGAAGGCAAACATTCTAATGTGCTACAAAACAAAGAAAGGTGAAATAGTTCAACAACCTCTTAGGGGCCTGTCGGAAAAATGGCTGTATTCTCCATTTGATGGCCAAAAACAGTCCAAAAATGGCCGTATCTTAGGTTATAATGGCCTTATAACCCGTGAATGCCACCTATTTCGCGGCAGCCATCCTTCTGAATCAGCGAATCTACTTCGCTTCTCACCTTCGCCAAGGTGGCCTCACCTTGGCTCGGCA
>JANQJL010000058.1 GCA_028281675.1 Simkaniaceae bacterium | reverse complement strand
AATCACTTTTCGATGATCGGCACTCCATTAGATATCGCTATTCGTAAAGGGTCAGCACAACTGTCAGATCTCATTTCCAGCAATGTGGGATTTGATTGCATCAGATGCGATGAAGCTGTTTTTCCAATGAGACAGTTTTGTTCTTCTGTTCACCTTGCAATTGCATCTAGGCAAGAGGCTATCGCTAAGATGCTTTTAAACAAGTTCCCTCAGTTTCCTTCTAAGCAGCTCAAAAAAGAGTGGGAGCATCATGATTTTTCCCTAGCGCTTTTTTCAACCTTTCAGAATAGAGATTCCCTTTTGTCTCTTTTCTATGCCCCCGATGAGATACAGAAAATAAATGCTCAAATCAAAAACTCCCTCAAAAGAAACGGCTTTCTCCGTCTATACCCTCCAGATTCCCCATTACAAGTGCTCTTCGAAGCAATTGAAAGAGGGGATCTTATGCCTATTAAAGAGCTCGTTTCAAAAAGAGGAAAGGAAGTCTTAAGCCAATCTACAGAAAAAGACCCCTGGAAGGAAGAAGGAAACGATTATCTTCATTTAACCCCTCTAAGGAGAGCAGAGCAACTCTATTTCTTCCCCTTGTTTGATTGGCTATCCACAGAGAAAATCTTCCCAAAAGCCCTGCAAGATTTAGAGTCTTTTTTCTTCAAATGGTCTTTTATGGAGGTCCTTCCCCAAGCTGGAGGCTTTTTTCCTTTGGCTCTCAAAGAAATAGATCCAGTGCATTCGTAGCTTTAAGGCCGACCATAAGCTTTGAGATGCTTTCGTCAAACTCGGTTTTGTGAAGGAAAATCGGACTAGCAATAAAAAGATTGGTTGATATTTGGATCACAATCAGACATACTGAAGCCTAAAGTAAAACTTGATGATGGTGTTTTGACCTATATGAAACGATTTATTACGTGGGCTTTGATAGCGATTTTCAGTGGATTATGGGTAACCGTAGGAATAAAAAACATCTTAGAGCTCTCGGTTAGCAACCAAAAAAGTTTCTTTTTTCGCTTAATCATTTTTCTCTTGGTGGTTGGCTTTGGAATGCTTAAAAAAGGAAAAAAGCCAGAGAAAAAGACTGAATCTACAAAACCAACAAGCAAGTCCGTTAGAAGTTACAATGAAATCCAAGAAGAGCATGAATCCCACTTAGAGAAATTGAAATCGTATAAATACTGGACAGTTGGATGTCTTCTTGTCGCTTGGATTATCGTTGCTGCCCTACGTCTTCTTGATCAACCACAGTTTTCGCATCCAGGATTTACAGCTTTTATTTTCTGCTTTGCTCTCCTTTTAGGAACAAAAGACCTAGAAAAACAAAGGGTTGTTGACATGCAGATCGTCGACTGCACCATGAAAGGGCTTCGATCAGAAGCAAAGCTGTCTAGTAATCAATTGCAATACTTTAGAGATTTTGTAGGGAGTTTTGAAGGCATGTATCTCATGGGATACGCATTTGCAAGAATCTCTCCAGCACTGATGATTGTATTTTCTTTAATCAACTTCGGAATAAGCCCTCTTTTAAGTCTGAAATACTCCGCATGGATGGAAAACATCTTAGTGACCGCTTCCTTAAAGGGAGTTGTCCTTGGTATTGTGGCCATAATCCTCGGGCAACTTGCTATTGCCCCCTATCGGTACCTTCTTCACAAAAGTCAGCAATTGGTATAAGGAGATTATCTATGGAAAGACGCCTTCCCAGCGATTTAGAAAAGACCCGTTATTTACTCCTGATCAGCATTTGTGCTTGGATTGCTCTCCTTGTAGTAAAAGGCATTTTTACAGACCCTATTAAACTTCTTCCCCTTCCCACTTCTATTTTTTGGATTGCAAGTGGGGTCGTTTTAAGCATCCCTTGCTTTAGCGTTTTCACAGGAATCCGTTTTTCTCTCTCCGAGACTTTTCTTTCTTCCTCAAAAGGAGTTTTTCTTGCTTTAAGCTCCGCGATCTTCGGAGCATTAGCTTATGGAACCTTTCTCTTCATCGATGTCGTCAACCCCACCTTAAAAAAGCCTTTCTTTTTTGCATTTGCCCCTTTTTTAACTTGGGTCATATTCCGAATGTATTTCAGCCAGCAAAAAAGCCGTCTCCAGCTAATCGGCGTTCTGATAATAGCTTTGGGAATAGGGATATCAATCTACCCAACAGGAAACCTCTCTATCTTACACCTAAGTTCTCTACTCCTTGCTGGTTTTGCCTGTTTAGCCTTCCTTGCTAAGAGAAGTGGAGCCTCCCCTTTAACGGTCCTTCTGTTTCTTTCAACAATAGGGATAACCCTCTCCAGTGTTTATTTGCTCCTGAACTGGCCGAAGGAGATACCCATGCATTTTGAAAATATTTACTCATGCATAGTTGGAGGGGTTGTTCTAGGGCTAAGCCTTTTGGCTTTCCTAGAAGCGTTCACACGCAGCAATGAAAAACAAAGAGTATTGCTTATGATGCCTTGTTTTGTAGCCTGCTTTGCTCCAAACCTTTCTGTCCTTAAAGGGTCTTTCCCATTTCTGATAGCTGCGATCCTCGTTCTCCCTGCCTGTAACCTAATTAAAGCTTTAAACGGGAAAAACGAGCTACCAATTACCCATTAAATACAGGGCAATCAAGATTAGAAACGTTTAGTAAAAGACTTAAAGCTTTAGAAGCAAAAGTTGCTCAAGATGGGCTGATTCTAACAGAAGATCAACTCAAAGCCCTCGAAAAGAAA
>JANQJL010000053.1 GCA_028281675.1 Simkaniaceae bacterium | reverse complement strand
ATTTTGCAGGAAGTTGTGGTGGATCTTCTATTTCAGCCATTAAACACTATATTGAAGGTCAAAAAACACCTGAAAAGTGATCTCTTCGCGCCTTTCATCTTGGCCCTGAAGGGCCGAGTTTTTTGGCGCGGTTATGATAAAAACACGCCAGCACACGATGCAGCAAGTTGTGGGGAAGTAGAAACCCTCAGAGTGTTAAAAGAGCTGGGTGCAAATCTTAATCCTTCTGATGCCAAGGGAAGGACGCTAGCGCACACTGCAGCAAGTTGTGGGAAAGTAAAAACTCTCAGGATGTTAAAAAAAGAGTTAAGGGCAAATCTTGATGCTCCTGATGGCTATGGAGGGACGCCAGCGCACTATGCAGCATGGAAAGGGCAAGTAGAAGCTCTCCGGGTGTTAAAAGAGCTGGGTGTAGACCTTGGTGTGGCTGCTAAAAATAAAGAGACGCCAGCGGACTATGCAGCAGAGTCTGGGGAAGTAGGAGCTCTCAGGGAGTTATACCATTTCGGAAAAATGAAGTGGTGAATTAAGCTTGATCTTTCCAGTTGAAATAGGGCTTTCAATCTCACTAACCACCAGTGGCTAGTGTCAATTTCCAAACCCAATTTCCCCTTGAAAATCTCTAAGCTAGTTCTGCACTTTATTTTTTCTGAAATCTTAAGGCGTCCTACGATATCATCTGAGGTATTCCACAGACTCATTGTTCAAAAGGTCCGCTGGGTGTGGCTGCTAGCTTCCAAGTTTAGTCATGTTTACGTTGTTTCTGCCGAGTTGAGGGTTAAGAGTCACTTCGGTGCAATTCGTCATAGAGTTCCCGTTTCGATTTATTTAAAAGTTTTGCTGCAGCAATGAGCGCTTCCTTGGCATTGATGTTAAAGCGTCTTTGGAGCTCCTCCATTAACTCTTGGGGCCCCTTATCAAAAGGGTTTTCATTTCCTGAAAAGATCAAAACATACTCTCCAAGGATTTTGTTTTTCTGGAAGTGATTGATAAGGTTCCGAGCCGTTCCTTCAAGTGTTTCCTCATAAATCTTTGTGAGCTCCCGTGCGATAAAGATTCTTTTCTCTGGTGCGATCTCCTCCATCCACTCAAGGGTTTTCATCAAATGATGAGGGGATTCATAAGCAATTGTCAGCCCGGGATAATACAACATATCAATCAGCTGCTTTTTTCCTTTCTTTTCTAGAAAGCCGATAAACTGAAACCGCTCCCCACTCCCATATAAACTAAGAGCTGCAACTGCGGCGCATGGGCCTGGGACCACCTCGACCTTAACACCAGCCTCGCGGCATTTTCGAATAAGACCTGCACCTGGATCACAAATCCCTGGAGTCCCTGCATCAGAAATCAGCGCCACCTTCTTTCCCCCTTCCAGCTCGCTAAGGATCTCCTCCTCTCTTCCCCGTTCATTAAACTTATGGAAGCTCTTCATGTGCGTTTCAATTCCATATTCCCGCATGAGGATCCCGCTTGTTCGCGTATCTTCTGCAAGAATCAGGTCAACCTCTTTCAGCACCTCTACAGCTCTAAGGGTGATATCTTTCAAATTTCCAATGGGCGTCGCTACGACATACAACAATTTTTCTTTCCTTTCTATTCATTCATACTGCGAAGGGGTAAGGGGAAAAGATGGGTCAAATTATAAAAGGACTTTTGGGACTGATCACTAGCAGATCACCCTCCTCTTCCCCTCACCCCTTCGCCCAAAAAAGGTGGCACCCAGATTCGAACTGGGGATAGAGGCTTTGCAGGCCCCTGCCTTACCACTTGGCCATGCCACCAAAAGGGGTCTATTATGGAGAATTATACTGTTTCTTTCAATACTTTTTTGATTTTTTTCGATACTTTTTCGATATGTTTTTCAATTCTCTGAAGGTTAGTAGAAACATTTTCAAGAGGGATCCTTAATGGATAGGAATAATAGGCAAGGATAGGCAAGGAGGTTTTTAATCGTTCGATTTCATCGATGGCTAGATGGACATAAATAAGGGTTGAGCTAAGTCTTTCTCTATCATTGTGAATTTGAACGGCTGGGATTTGAGTACCAGAAAATGTACGATCCTTAGGGCCTACGATATAAACGAGGTAAGATTTTAATCGAAGGGAAGCATTTTCGAGGTTTGAAAAGTCATGACTAATCCAACCAAAAATGACAATAGTGATGGCATACATGAGAGCAATTCCAGAAATCCAACCTGTGAAGTGATAACAGAGAACGTTAAGAGCAGTAAAATAAACGAGCCCTTTTGTGGCGTTTGAAGAGATCCAATGAACCCGGTCGATATTCCATTTAATCGCTTCAAGATTTCCTGTGACCTCATCAGAGATCGCTACGGATTGTCTGCGACTACCATTTTTTGCAGGACTTCCTAATAAATCTTGAAATTCTTGACGTTGAACTTGATATTCTGGCCCAGTCGTTGTTAAAACTCTCCACCTTGGATCGAAATTCAAAGAGGAAGTAACAAGATCATACACCCGGTTCATCTAGAGCTCCTTTGTGCTTAATTGGTAAAGATGATAAACAAAATTAAATTTTAAAACCAACCAAGAATGTTTTGATTTAAAAGAGCCAATTGCAAAGTTCCCGGTTAGTCGATTTTTTAGGAGTTTTGGCCGAGTTGGTCCTGTGAACCCCGCCCTAAAGGACGGGGAATCGTTTTGGGGAGGGGCTTCGTACCCCTCCCAAAATGGCGTTAAACTACCCGGCCCTAAAGGGCCAGGTTT
>JANQJL010000029.1 GCA_028281675.1 Simkaniaceae bacterium | reverse complement strand
TGAATCAGCGAATCTACTTCGCTTCTCACCTTCGCCAAGGTGGCCTCACCTTGGCTCGGCACTCAGCTTGTATCTCCGCTAATTCAAAAGGCCGCTGCCGCAAAATAGGTCGCATTCACGGGTTAAATACAAATGCTCGTGTTTAAAGTGACATGCGGGAATTCTCATCCCGTTTAGGGGATTGAGAGTGTCACAAGACCTGTTTACACCTTGACAATTTCATGAGGGGAAGCCATCATAAAGCGTTATGGAAAACCTTTCGGAAACACTTCAACTGCAAGCAACAGAGGTCCTAAAAGAATTAGTTGGCGACGTGGTCTCTACTGCCGATATTACACAGAGTACCAATGAGGAGTATGGACACTACCAATGCAACTCAGCGATGAAGGTCGCTAAGGAACTTAAATCGAACCCACGGAAGATTGCTGAACAAATTGTAGAGAAGTGGAAAAGTGATGGGATGATTGAGAAGCTTGAAGTGGCTGGCCCGGGCTTTATCAATATTACTTTGACAAAAAATTTTTTATCAAAAGAGCTCACAAAAGTTGCAGCTGATCCCCGTTTTGGGGTTCCTCCACTCACTAAGATTAAAAAGGTTATTGTTGAGTTTTCTTCTCCCAACGTCGCGAAAGAACTCCACGTCGGCCATCTTCGTTCGACGATTATTGGAGAGAGCTTGGCTCGTCTCTTTGAATTTTTAGGTCACGATGTTCTTCGCCTCAACCACATTGGGGATTGGGGAACGCAGTTTGGGATGCTCATCACCTATCTGAAGGAAAAGGAACCGGAAGTTCTATCGGGGGGAGAGGAAACAGATCTTACCTCATTGATGAATTGGTATCGGGTGTCGAAGGAAGAATTTGATAGTGATCCCGACTTTAAAAAGCGGGCACAACTTCAAGTGGTGAGTTTGCAAAGTGGGGAAAAAGAGGCAATTGCTGCATGGGAAAAAATTAGAGAGATTTCCCGCAAAGGATTTAAAGAGATCTATGATCTCTTGGATGTAAAGCTAACCGAAAGAGGGGAGTCCTTCTATAATAAGATGCTCCCAAAGGTGATTGAAGATTATGAAAAGGAGGGAGTGATCGAGATTTCTGATGGAGCAAAATGTGTCTTTCTTGAAGGCTTTAAGGCTAAAGATGGAACCTCTCTCCCGCTGATCCTTCAAAAATCCGATGGGGGATATAACTATGCCACAACAGATACAGCAGCTCTTTCTCAACGATTAGCTATAGAAAAAGCCGATCGGATTATTTATGTCGTCGATGCTGGGCAACAACTTCATTTCCAAATGGTTTTTGCAGCTGCTGCAAAAGTAGGCTACTATGATCCTCAAAAGGTTCAAGTCGAACATGTCCCCTTTGGCGTTGTTTTAGGTCCAGATAAAAAAAAGTTTAAAACACGCAGCGGTGAAACGGTAAAGCTCATCGATCTTCTTCAAGAGGCTATCCGTCGGGCACGTGAACTTTTGAAAGAGCGCCTTCAAGATGCCAATGAAAATGAACTCGATGCATTAGCGAAAATACTTGGTGTGGATGCAGTCAAGTATGCGGATCTTTCTTGTCATCGGGTCAAAGACTATGTCTTTAGCTACGATCGCATGCTGAATTTTGAAGGGAATACTGCAGCTTATCTTCTCTATTCCTATGTAAGGGTTCAAGGGATCAAACGGAAGTGTAACAAAGATATTGAAGCTCTTTTTGCGACGACTGCCATTGAGTTCAATCATCCGACAGAGATTGCGTTGGGACTAAAGCTCCGCCAATTTGGGGAAGCCTTAGCGCTTATGGATCGGGACCTTCTCCCGAATCGTCTTTCTGATTATCTCTACGACTTGGCGGAAAAGTTTCATGCTTTTTTCCGCGACTGCCGTGTGGAGGGAGTCCCAGAAGAAAACAGTCGTCTTGTCCTTTGCGAGCTTACCGGTCGCATACTTAAACAGGGGCTTTATATTCTTGGTCTAAAGACAATGGATCGGATGTAACCACAAAGATTTCGGTTTCATTGTTTAACCATAGAGAGCACAGAGGAAGGAAGCGGGGTTTTTGAGTTTTTGAAGGGAATTTCTTGTACAAATTTTGGAACGGCATAACCTGGGAGCTCTCCTCTCAGCTTTTCCATGAGCTTTAATCCCTTTTCAGTAGAGACTTCAAAGTGATGCCCTTGCTTTACATGATCTAATTGGTGGAGATAGTAGGGGATAATCCCACCTGTTGCAAGGGTGATAAAAAGGGTTTTTAGTGTTTCGAAATCATCATTCACTCCTGAAAGTAAAACCGATTGACAAAGGAGGGGGATCCCTAAGCTGCTGATTTTTTTTAGAGCAGCAAAAATCTCGTCATCAAGTTCTCTTGGGTGATTCACATGAATGACAAAAATGGTTTGCAAACGGCTAGTTTTTAAGATTTCGAGAAAGGAGTCGGTGATTCTTTCAGGGATTCCAATGGGGAAACGTGTGTGAAAGCGGAGGAGTTTTAGATGGGGGATTGCCTCTAAATTTTCGACGACCCTTTTCAGCGTTACATCACTTAAGGAAAGGGGATCGCCTCCACTGAGAATGATTTCTGTAATGGTTGGGTCATTTCGAAGAATCTCCAGCTCTTTAGAAAAATCGGTGTTAGGGTCGTAGGGATAATTTTGTCGAAAGCAAAAGCGGCAATGCATGGCGCAAGCGCTTGTTGTAATAAGAAGAGCCCGCCCCCGATATTTTTGGAGAAGGCGGGGTGTTTTTTGAAACGAAGTATCACAGACCGGATCATCTAAATAAGATAGAGGAGGATTTTCTTCTTCATCTACAGGGAGAAATTGCTTAAGGATAGGATCATTTAGGGTTCCCTTTTTTATCTTTGAAGCGAGTCTTCTTGGAAGGTTCAAGGGAAAAGGAGAGGAATAAGAAAGATCTAGTTCAAGAAATTTTCCAAGAGTATCGAGGTTTGTAAAATTTTCTTTTTGGATCTTTCGCCATTTTAACCCAAGTTCCAGATTTTGTGAGGTCGCTTTCTTCATCTTTTTAATTCTAAGCAAGTTGCAAAATCTCATCTAGTGCCTGCACGATGTTTTCGATTTTGTAAATTGCTTAGAATTAAAAAACTATTGAAATCGGCACCCACAAAATCTGGAACTTGGGTTTTAACATAAAAGGAGTGTACTTGATTTGGCTTCAAGTGACAATAGCAGGTTCTTCTTTAGGAGCGAGAGTCGTGATCCGCTCGATATCAGCCCCAAGGGACTGGAGCTTTTCTTCGAGATTTTCATATCCACGATCGAGATAAGGGAGACCCGATAGAGTGCTTTCTTCTTTAGCGAGGAGAGCTGCCATGACGTAGGCAAAGCCTGCTCTTAGATCTGGAACTGTGATTTCTTTTGCTTGAAATTTGGTTGGCCCTTTGACGATGAGACTATGTTGATAGTTTTGAGAAGCAAAGCGGCAAGGACGATCTCCTAAACATTGTGTGAAGCGTTCCACATGGGCCCCCATATCGATCAAAGTATCGATATAACCAAATCGATTTTCATAAACGGTTTCATGAACAACAGAGCTTCCGATAGCTTGCGTTAGAAGGACAACAAAAGGTTGTTGCCAGTCGGTCAAAAAGCCGGGGTGGACATCGGTTTGAAGATGAAGTCCTCCCTTAAGAGGGCCTTGATAGAAAAATTCGATCCCATTTTCTTTTACAGCAAACCCTCCATTAACTTGGCGAAGTTTATTGAGGAAGGTGATCATATGAGGCTGCTGCGCCCCTTCTACAAAGATTTTTCCTTTTGTTGCAATGGCAGCCATTCCAAAAGATGCTGCCTCAATCCGGTCGGTAATTACTCTATGCTCGACTTCATAAAAGGTGGTTGTTTCTTGCACATGAATTGTCCGGTCTACGTCAACATAAATAACAACGCCAAGTTTTTGCAAAAATAGAATGAGGTCGATCACTTCTGGTTCAATCGCTGCGCCATGAATGGATGTTTTTCCTTTTGCGCGGCATGCAGCGAGTATTGCATTCTCCGTTGCCATTACCGATGGATAGGGGAGTTCTATAACGGTTCCTAGCATCCCTTCAGGAGCATGAGCGAAATAGGCTCTTTCATTTTTAATGGTCCGATATTCAATAATGGCGCCGAGTTTTTCAAGGGCCATCACATGAAAATCGACAGGACGTTTTCCAATTTTGCATCCACCAACGGTCGGAACAATGATATTTTCTTTTGTCCGACCCAAAAGAGATCCGATCATGAGGATAGGGATCCGATTGGCTCCAGTATAATTAAGGGGAACATAAGAGGACTTAATCTCTTTGGTAATCACTTCCATCCTTCCCTCTTCCCGATCCCAATGTGCCTCCATCCCAATCTCTTTGCAAAGGTTCAAAGTGGTTTCGACTTCAGAAATATTGGGAACATTTGTGAACGTGCATTTTTTATCAGAAAGAAAAGAAGCTACAAGCATTTTCGTAATGGCGTTTTTTGCGCCTGCTGCTTTGATATTTCCCGCTAAGGGTTTTCCACCTGTAATTTTAAAGAGGTCCATAATGACAGATCATAACAACTTTAGTTGTTTCTGAAACGAGATTTTTTTTGGAATGTTTAAAAAAGTGGGAAGCACACCTTCCCTCCCTTTTTCATAGGAAAGACTTCTTCCAAGTTTAAGAGCAAGCCATCCCATTGTTTTTCTTGGATTAATTTCAACAATTGGGTGGAGTTTGTTGTCATAAACCATGGCATCGATTCCAACATTTCCTCGAAAACCCATTTCTAACATCGTTCTCAGAGGGATTTTTGCTTTTTCTTTTTGCTCTTCTAAAAAGGGAATCTTTTTTCCAATCAGAGTTTTTTTATAAGTCCCCCGCTCTCCAATATCTAAAATAGTAGACCCTAAAAAATTAATTTCATCTTCTAAAATCCATTGCGTACTAAAGTCCATTTGCCGCTTTACCCAAGGCTCTCCAATCAAGGGGTGCCCTTTTTTAAGTTCATTGTAAACATCCGGTTCAATAGAGGCGTAATCTTCCTTAGTTTTTAAAATGAAATGTCCCCGACCAGAAAATCCAAAACAGGTTTTAAGAACTTTTGGATAGGTTCCCGTTTCGATCCATTTCTCAACTTCTTGCGGGTAATGGAGTAACTTTCCTCCAGGCAGTTTAGGGCTATGGGTAAAGGAAAACGTTTTAGATGCGACTTCTCTTAAGCAAGAGGGGATATCGTAGGGAAGATTGGTCCACTCTCCAATCCGCTTTGACCATCCCCATGTCTCGATCTGGTCATACCCAGTCACATTCTCATCAAAAAGATGAACGTTCATTTTTTCAACTTCAAAGGGGGGAGGATGAGTCACTACGACACCATCTCCCTCTTTTCCATATAAGAGAGGGAGAAATTGAAGCTGCAGATAATTAGGGTGGATCATGAAGGACTCTTTGAGTTCGAGCTTTGAATTTATCTCAAGTTCCCATTCAAAATTTACATTTGCAATATATAAAGTTTTCATCTTGTATCCAAATAACGGCACCGGATATGCTACACGAAAATGAGGCTTTTTATGAAGTATAGAACAGGAATTGGGCAAGATAGCCACCGTTTTTTAACCGAAGAGAGCAATAAGAAATGCATCATCGCAGGACTTCCCTTTGAAGGAGCTCCAGGACTCGATGCCGACTCTGATGGCGATGTTGTTTTTCATGCCATCTGCAATGCGATCTCCTCTCTCACCCATGTTCCTATTTTGGGGGGGATTGCAATCGATCTTTGTCGCAATCAAAAGGTGACCGATAGTCGTGTCTTTCTAGACAGAGCGGTTGAAACCCTCGGCGCCCAAAAAATCGAACACGTTGCTCTCACTATTGAGGGAAAGCGTCCCAAGTTTCAAAAGCGAGCTGATGAAATCCGCCAAGGTGTGGCCGGTGCACTAAATCTATCACTAGATCAAGTAGGAATCACCTTTACTTCAGGGGATGGCCTTACGGCCTTTGGCCGAGGGGAAGGAATGATGTGCTACGCTATTGTTACCACAGTTGAAGGGGAGGCCTAAGGAGTTTTAGCCTTCAAAACAATGGTTCGGAGAAAGAATTTTTCTCGGGATTCAGCACGTGACAGCTGTTTCTTATAATAAACAGAAATAAACTTTACAATTTGTTTAGTCAGAACAATCATCGGAAAGACCCCTATAGTAAACTTCATACGTGGACCAAGAATAATCACCTTTCTAGCTGTAATGGTTTTAGAAACCTCTTGGTTTTGGTAACCAACTATCACGATTACAACAAATGCAACTCCTTCGATCATTCCAATATTAAAAAGATATCCTTTCCATCGGTCAAAAATCAACTTATTAGGATTTAAAACTTTATTTCTGAATTCTTCACATAGGCTTCTTTGGGTTTGTATTTCTAAAGCTTGAAATTTCTCTTTCTCATAATTTTCATTCAGCTCTTCAAATCTTTGAGCCTTTGAAGAAAAATATTTAATAGTGTCTTTTATGGGGCCAGAAAAACTGGAGAGTGTTAGTTTCATTTTATTACTCCCAAGTATTGATTAAGAAAAACATTTTACTCCAAACACGATTTAATAAACATCCATGAGGAGACGTTTTTCTTTTCGGAGGAACTTGATATAAGCCTTTCCGTCTTGAAAGCCGTGGGTTTCAATGATAGAAGTAAGAGCTGCTAGGACATCTTTTGCCATGTGGCGGGCATCACCACAGATGTAAATATGGGCTCCTGAAGAAAGTGCAGACCACACTTCATCCCCTTTTTCGAGGAGACGGTGTTGGACATAGAATTTTTCAGTTTGGTCGCGCGAGAAGGCAAAATCTAATGTAAGAAATCCTTTTTCAGAGAGCGATTCAAGATAGGATTTGTAGTAGTAGTCGGTTTCCTTATTTCGTTCGCCAAAAATGAGCCAGTTTTTTCCGGGTGCTTTTTGAGCTTCCCTCTCTTGCAAAAAAGCGCGGTAGGGGGCAATACCTGTTCCAGGGCCGACCATGATGATGGGAGTTGTTGGGTCTTCCGGGAGAAGAAAGTGTGGTGTGGGATGGAGGTAGGTGTGGATGGGAGTGGTATGCATCGCTGCGGTATCACAAAGAAAGTGGGACCCAAGGCCTTGTCGTTCTTTTTCTCCATGTTTGTAAGTGAAAGTGGCAACAAGAAGATCGACACTACGTGGGCTCACTTTAGGAGAGGATGCGATCGAATAAAAACGGGGAAGGAGAGGGGCAAAATAGGAGATCAGTTCTTGCAAGGGAAGAGAGGGAGGATGGATCTCAAAAAAATCAATCAGATCGTGGTTTGCAATGAAATGGGTGCGGTATTGTTTATTTTCTTCTTTTAAAAGTTTAAGATCGCCTCCTTGTTTCAGAAGGGGTGTGGGGATCCGAATAAGGTTAGTTTTTGTTTTGAGAAAATGTTCAAGTGACATCTCAGCGCCTGAGCGGGGATCTGTGATTTCTTCATTCCCACTTTTATCGAGGGCTTCAAGGAGAGCATTGACATCCTCTGGAGGATTTTCAGGAAAAATGGCGATGGCATCGCCTGCGCGGTAGTCGATATTAGAGCCAGAAAGGTCGAGGGTCACGTGATAGTTTTTTTTTGTGGAACCTTCTTTGTTAAGAAGATAACGCTCTGTGATTTTTGCGGGGAAGGGATTTTCTTTATTATACTTGGTCATTGACAATCACTTTTAAGTTTCGTAAAAAGAAGGTATGAAGTTGCTTCTTGTTTTGGCTTTATTTTTTCTTGTTTCGGGATGTGCATCAAGCGGTTATAATCCTCATTATATCGTTTCCGATACCCTCGACGAAGAGGTTAGCTTTCTGCAGGAGCCCTCTGATCCCACCTCTTTTTAAGGGCCGACATTTTCTTATTCGAAATCCCTCCTAGAAACTCAATTCCATTTAGAAGGCGCGCGCGGGTCAGGTCTTTTCCAAGAATTCCCACTGAATCAAAGAGGGGAGGTCCTTGGTGTTTTCCAGTAATCACTGAAAATAAAATGGGGATGATCACTTTCTTGTGATTCACCTCAAAAAGGGTGGCCACATCGCGAGAGGCTTGTTGAAATCCAACAGGTCCCCAGTTCTCATTTTCCTCCATATGCCAAATCATACATTGCAAGATTTCAGCGGAAGTTTCCTTGGGGGTCCCTTTTGGGGTGAGGAGCTCTTCAGATAAGGGAATATGGTGAATAAAGAGAAATTGACAGAGTTCCATAAACTCGGCAAATGTTTTGATTCGGGTGTGGATTAAAGGAGCAATCTTCTTCATCCGTTCATCGTTAAAGCCCCATGCTTTAATTTGATTCCACAGCTCGCTTTCGGGGATGTTATTGATAAGATATTGTTGGTTGATCCAGTCGAGTTTTTTGACATCGAAAAAGGCACCAGAGACTCCAACCCGATCGACCGAAAAGTCTTTGATGATCTCCTCAAGAGAGTAGATTTCCTTATCTTTAGGCATACTGTAACCCATCAAAGTTAGAAAATTGACAAAGGCATCGGGAAGGTAGCCACTCTCTTTATAGTAGAAAACAGAAGTGGGGTTTTTTCTCTTAGAGAGTTTTTTTCCGTCAGCACCTAAAAGGAGGGGCATATGCATAAACTGAGGCCTTTTCCAACCAAATAGATCGTAAAGGAGGACATGTTTTGGAGTCGACGTCATCCATTCATCGCCGCGGATGATGTGGGTAATTTTCATCAGGTAGTCATCAACGACATTGGCTAAGTGGTAGGTTGGAAATCCATCCGATTTTAAGAGGATTTGATCATCGACATCGCTCCATGGGCAGGTAATGCGCCCTTTTGTCATATCTTCGTAAACGCACTCTCCTGTGAGGGGAACTTTTAGGCGGATGACGTAAGATTGCCCCCCTTTTTCTCGCTCCATAATTTCGTCAGCACTTAAGTTCCGATAGCGACGGTCATACCCCGATCGTTTCCCCATTTTTGCATTGAGCTCCCTCATCTCTTTGAGTTCTTCAGCCGTTGCAAAGCACTTATAGGCATGGCCTTTATCTAAGAGTTTTTGGCAATATTCGCGGTAAATCTCTGTTCTCTCCGATTGCCGATAAGGGCCATAAGGCCCTCCAACATCAGGTCCCTCATCCCAGTGAAGGCCAAGCCACTTAAGGGATTGATAGATACTCTCTTCATATTCAGGGCGAGAACGATTTCTATCGGTATCCTCGATTCTAAGGAGGAATTTCCCTCCATGATGTTTAGCGAAAATCAAATTAAAAAGAGCCATATAGGGGGTTCCTACATGGGGGTCACCAGTTGGTGAAGGGGCAATGCGAGTCCGTACTTCCATGGGTCAATTTCGTTAGTTATAAAAAGGAGGCCATTCTACCTTTTTTATCAATTAACCGCCAGCGGCAGCTCTCATGGGCATTTCATGAATAGTCTCTTGCCCTGCTATTAAGATCAAATCTTTCATGACATTCACAGATTCCTCGAGCTGAAGGTCATTTTGGCCATACCGCTCCATATTCTCTAGATCGAACTCTTCTTTCTTTATCTCTTTTAAAAAGCTTTGGTAGTTTTTATTTTGCTCGATTCGGAGTTTTGAATTCTTACTTAAGGTATCCAAGTAGGGGGCATAAAGATCGACCTTTTCTTGCTGATCTTTTTTATAAAGACGCATCATTTTTCCTCTATGAAAAGGATGAATATCGGCTAAGTTATCGATAAAGTTAGGAGCGATTTCATCATTTTCGAGAGGGAATTTTGCGTAAGATTCTCCGATTTCAAGTTCGGTTAGTCCCCCAGGAATTTCGATATCAACTTTTGTTCCGGTGAGCTGAGGACTTTTTCCTGAAACGGTATAATATAGACCCCGTGTGACTTTATATTCCCCTTGGGGATTCACTTTATTGACATTCCCCGATTCAAGTGTAAAAACTTGGTAACTTCCCTTTCCCCAAGTATAGGGATCGCCAACGAGAAGTGCTCTTCCGTAATCTTGCAATGTTTGAGCAACAATTTCAGCAGCAGAAGCACTCCCTTTATTTGTTAAAACGATGAGAGGACCATCCCATGTCACCGAACCATCAAAATTACGGAGGTGTTGAATATTTCCAGCACTATCTTTAATCGAAACAACCACCCCTTTTTTAATGAAAAGGCCAGCAACAGCAACCCCTTGAGGAAGGAGTCCTCCGACATTCCCTCGAAGATCAAGGATGACTCCCATGAGTCTTTCCTTTTCCTTGATTTCATCTAACGCAGCTTTAATATCAGATGCAGCAGAATCCTTTGGGTCTTGGTAAAAAGAGAAGAGACGGATATAAGCAATGACTCCATTTCCATAGGGGACTTTTTCGGTTTCAAGGCGGGATTCCTTTAAAACAATTTCGTCTCGGATCACTTCAACATCGAATTTTTCTATCTTCTTATCGCTACCTTCCCCAATTTCTCTAACAATTGTTAAACCAACAGCAGTCCCTTTTGGTCCCCTTATTAAATCAACAGCTTCGATGATATCCATTCCTGCAACAGGTTCATGGTTTACGGCGATAATTTTATCATTAGCTTTTAGGTGGCCATCTCTTAATGCTGGCCCACCTTCCAAAAGACGGACGAGGGTAAAGCCTGTCAGGTCATCGCGGAGTTGTGCTCCTATTCCAAAAAGGCGTTGCTGAACTTGAATCATAAATTGATTGGCCTCTTGAGGAGTAAAATAGGCAGTATGGCTGTCGAGAGCTCCACTGAAACTCTTCAAGAAATAGGCGAGCATCTGCTGCTTTTGGTACGTTTTCTTTCCTCCTTGGAGGATTTCATCCTCACGGCTAGCCCGTCTTTTGGCAAGCCTTTGCATGAATTGTTCTTTTGAGTCGATTTCAAGCTGATCAGCAGTCTCAATTTGAAGAGCTCTCAACCTGAGGAGGCGCTCCTCAAGTTCCTTTTCATCCTTAGCCCACTTAAGTTCCTTAAAGTCAGAAGCTTTGGCATCCTTAGGGATCTGAAGGTTAGCGATTTTCTTTTCAAGCCTATTCCGTCTTTTGATCGCCTCAATCATCACCTGATATTTCTCGTCATATTGTTCAAAATTTCCCTTCTTATAATCGCTCACAAGGGCTTCTAGTAACTCTGTATTAGCCTCTTCCCAGGAAGCCACCTCAGAAGCCAAAAGATAGGTTTTAGTCGGATCCAGTTCCTCTTGGAAGTTTTTAAGAGCTCTAGCAGTGATTTCTGGGGTCAGCTCTTTGAAGGTGACATGATTTTTGAAAATTTCCTCGGCCTTCGTGTAGGTCGTATGGGGGGTCAATTCAGGGGGTTTAGCCTCAGCTTGAACCAAAAATACAATAATTAAGCCACTAAATATCAATCGTTTAAAATTCATTCCAATTATTCCTTACTATCGGCGATTTTTCTATGTTTATCTTACAGCAAATCAAGGGTTTAAGTCCATCTTAAACCAAAAATTTTCTATATAGAAAATTTAATTTTTTCTTTAATCCTATCTAAATCAAAATTTTGTGAATAAGTAAAGAGAAATAGATTGATTTCAACTCAATTTTTTGTAATAATAGTATACCTAAGACTAAGAAATATTAACAAAGTGTTAATAATTGGGAAATTTTGACGAATTATTGAAATAGCTCGTCCCCCACCAAATCTTAGCAAGTATTTTGGATTGAGGAGAGATACAAACATGGATATGGAAAACAACAATGGAAATCTAGGCCAAAACCTAGAGGCTCCAAGAAAAGTGGTTTCTATTACAGAAGCTGCACGTATCAATGGTGTAACGAGACAAGCAATTTATGTTGCGATTAAGCAAAATAAGCTTAAAGCACGTAAAGACTCGACTCGTTGGACAATTGATTTAGATGACCTAGAAGAATATCGTCGCAATAAGTATTCTAGAACTAAGTCTACTTTTGATGGTGAATTGCTCTTTAATAACGACAAGGGTTTTTACTCTGTGAATCAAGTTGCAAAGATGCTCAGCGTTCCTGCGCAGAAAATCTATTACGCAACAAGAATTGGCGTTTTAAAAGCTGTTCGTAAAGGGGCTGCTTGGGTCATTCATATCGATGATGTGAAAGAGTATCAGGAGAAATACCTGAGCCGAAGCTCTGAAACTGAAGCGATGTAATTGATCGCTGGACAAGCGATTCCAGAAAAGGAAGAGAGGTGAACCTTCTTTTTGGATTCGAATAAGGCGCTCTAGCTCCTATAATTCAAAAAAGTACTTTATAAATCTCAAGTTGAGGTCAGCTTGAGATTTTTTTTTTGCCTGAGTTTAGCTAAGGTTTCAACATGAGTCGTTTGGGGAAACATATCAAAAGCTTGCACCTTGTCTAGTGAGTAGCGAGAGCCTAACCTGTCAATATCTCGAGCGAGAGTTGAGGGCATGCAAGAGAGATAGAGGATTTCTTCAGATTTTAAGAAGGGGAGGATTTCTTTCGATAGCCCTGCTTTGGGGGGATTAACGATGATTAAATCAGGGTGGAAGGTTTTAAGGAGTTTGGGCAACGCCGTTTCTACGCTGCTGCAGATAAATCGGATCTCTTTTGAAGAGGGGAGGAGAGAGCGATTGGCTTCTACTCCGATCACTTCATGCCCCTTATGAGCAAGGAGGGTGGAGGTAATGCCAGTGCCACAGTAAAGATCGAGGATTTTTTTTGGCTCAGTCCCGGCCCAATCTACGATCGTTTGGTACATTATTTCTGCAACAGGTTGGTTGTTTTGCATAAATCCGTAAGGAGAGAAAGGGATTTTCCCAAGATGTTTTTCTTTTCCAGGAGATTTGTAGGCGACACCTTTTGCAAAAGGGAACTTGATGAGTTTTTTAGGGAGTTTTGGGAAAGTAGAAAAGGCGAGGATTATCGTCCCGTTATGTTTAAAGATCCGGAGAGAAGCTGACTTAATCCCTTCATGGGGAACCAATAGAAGTGCTTCTTTAAGAGCTGAAAAAAAGGTTGGATCTTCGGAGAAAAGGGGGCAGATCGAGGGCTCTATTAGGGAGCTGTTATCCCACCCGATATACCCCATCTTAAATCCCTCTTTTTCTTTGGCTAAATTAAGGCGGATATGAGAGCGGTAATTCCACTGAATGGGAGAAGGAGTAATGGGAATATCATCGATGCGAAGGGCTTCTTGGACAAAGTTTTGTTTTGCCGAGAGTTGTCCTTGATAAGAAAGATGTTGGAGTTGACACCCTCCACATTTTGTATAGTGTGGGCATTTTGGCTCGACTCTTTCGGCCCCTTCTTTGAAGAGTGTGTCGATGATCGCGATTTGGTAGTTTTTCTTTTTTTGAGTGACTTTGAGTGTCGCTTCATCACCAGGAGCTGAGAAGGGAACAAAGGTAACGTACCCATCAATGCGGGTGATTCCATTGCCGCCAAAGATGAGCTTTTCAATTCGTTTTAATTTTGAAGTCTTTGACAAGGAGCTGGATACCTGATTTAGACAAAGGCCAAAGGAAGGTCGAGGTTTTTAGCTAACTTGCTCGCCAAGCCCTACTTTTTTCAAATAAGCTTATTGTTCGTTTTTTTCAGCAATAAAATAATTTTCTTCATGAACTATAGGATAGTTTTTCCAAATAGAGTCAGCATTAATTAGAACAGGATTATTGCTTGTACCAATTTTTATGATTCTTATACCTAATACTGTATGGAATGGAATCTCATTAAAAGATCTTTGTAGAGGAACATTCCAAAGCGTACCATCACTCAATTCGAGAAGGTATGCTTCTTTTTCCTCGTTATAAAACCAATGGGGGATTATTTTTGTATGAAGATTTACCTTGTAAATTCTAGGCAGGTCAACGGATAGATCAGAATCCTTTAGCCAAAGTTCAACTGGCTGCAGCATTTTGCCATCTTCAAAAACCAATGAAAAAGCAGGTCTCATGCTTTTTGGGCCTGTGAAAATAAGATTTACCTTCCCTTTATACTCGATGTTAGCAAATCTTTCATCATAAGAGATAGAATCATAGAGCACAGTTTTAATGGCATATAGATGATTATCGAAATCAATTCGGTGTCTTATACACCAACGATCTGGAAAAGCTTGGCTTGCAGGATCAAAAGCGCAAACACTGCCAGGTGGAAAGACCTCGGCACTACTTTGAATAATTGTTACACTGCTCTTTGGATCAAACGTTTCTTCAGCTGCAATGAGTGAAATTGTGAATAGCGTTGAAATACAAAGACTAAATATTAGAAAAATTTTCCCTTTTTTTAAACCAAGCATAATACCTATCTCCTTTTAAGAGGTATGTCAAATTGTATTTAGAGGGGTGTTATTTGTACAGATAATGTATGGCCTTGTCTTGTTTTTCAATTCGTTTTAATTTTGAAGTCTTTGACAAGGAGCTGGATACTTGATTTGTTGAGGAAGACATTGACATGAGGAGTAAAGGCTAAATGTAGATCAAGATTTTTTTTGGCTAACTTATTCCGATATTCGCTGAGACCGAACCCTATCCCCTCGAGCATCCGATCGTTTTGCTCTAGGTAAAGTTTTAAGTGAGTTTTCCCTACAACTTTTGGAGGCCAGGTTTGAGTTACATCAGTATATAGGATGGGAGGAGGATTTCCTATTCCATAGGGTTCGAGGAGCTGCATCGAATCAAGGAACTCAAAGGTGAGATCTTCGAATTGAACTCTTGCATCTAGTTGGAGTTTGGGGATGATGTCATCATTATTTAATGTTTGATTGGCCTGATCTATGAAGAGCTTTTTAAATTGAAGGATATTTTCTTCTTTAATCATCAATCCGGCTGCATAATCATGTCCTCCAAAATTCATTAGGAGGTCGGAGTGTTTTCGAAGGCCAGATAATATAGGATACTCAGGAATTGTTCGGATGGATCCTTTTCCAACTCCTCCCTCGACAGCAATAATAAGGGTTGGGCGATTGTATTGTTTGGATAAGCGGGCGGAGATAATCGGGATGATTCCAGGGTGCCATTTCTCGGAGTGGAGGACGATTGCCTTTTGTTGAAGGAGTTGAGGGTGGCTCCTGATATAGGCTTCGACATCTTCTGAATCACGTCTCTCAATCTGTTGCCGTTTGCTATTGTTATCGTCGAGTTCTTGCGCTAAATGAGTAGCGCTAACCGAATCATGCATGAGCATTAACTCCACCCCTTTTAGGGGATCGGCAATTCTTCCTAAGCTATTTAAGCGGGGAGCAATTTTAGAAGCGATATCGGTGGTGTTAATACCTTGTGGTTTGACTTCACAAATTTCCATAAGCTTGAGGAGGCCCACTCGCTTTGTCTTTGCAAATTGCCTCAAACCATAACGGACGAGGACACGGTTTTCGCCCTTTAAAGTCCCCATATCAGCAATTGTTCCAAGAGCAACTAAGTCTAGGAATCTTTTAAGATCGATCTCGGCAGAACTGATTTTTCCGGTAGAAACTAGCTCATTTGTTAGGGCATGGGCAAGCTTAAAAGCGACGCCAACTCCTGTTAATTCGCGGTTTGGGTAGGTGCTATTTAGTAGTTTAGGATTTAAAGTAGCAATACAATGGGGGATTTTATCTGTTGGTTCATGATGATCAGAAACGATCACATCGATGTTATTTTTAACGACTTGCTCAATTTCTTTTGCAGCGGTGATTCCACAATCAACGGTGATAAGAAGAGTACAGTTTTTTTCGATAGCATATTCCAGTGCATCGGTAATGACGGATGGATTTGCAGAGGTGCGGTGAGGAACATAATAGTAGGTATTGCCTCCAATAAGGCGGATAAACTCTACAAGGAGAGTGGTCCCAGTGATACCATCAACATCATTATCGCCATAAATTAGGATCGTTTCATTTTTTTTGAGAGCGCGAATGATACGATCAACTGCAGTGTTCATTTCAGACATCAGGTCTGGAGAGTGGAGATTTGGAAGTTTGGCATAGAGAAAATTATAGATTTCTTCAAATGTGGAAAAACCTCGTGAAACGAGGACTTGCGCAGTCACAGGGTGAATGTTGAATTCATTAATGATGGAATTGCACCAATCCTCTTTATGATCTGGGTAGATCCATAAAAGATTTCGGGTTTCTTCTTCAACCTCTTTCAAGTGAATATTCTCTTCATTTTGCTTGAGTTAAACCTTATCACGGTTAACGTGCTATTGCTACGTTAATTTTCGTGTAGAGCAATTTTTTCAGCTTTTGCTTTTTCCTTGCGATGGAAAAAAAGGAGAAGTGGTGCCGCGATATAAAGAGAGGAGAATGTTCCAAACACAACGCCGATCACCATGACCAATGAAAGACCAAAAATCGCACTTCCTCCTAAAAATAGGAGCGCTAAAAGAACTACTAATGTGGTTCCAGAAGTCATCACAGTTCGACTAAGTGTGACGTTGAGGGCATGGCTTACCACATCTTTATACGAGTGCTTTCTCATATGTTTTAGATCTTCACGAATGCGATCGAAAATAATAATCGTATCGTTAAGTGAATATCCAATGATCGTCATGATTGCAGCAATCGTGTTGAGGTCAATTTGAACGGGGACTTTAAATGCATGGAGGATAGACATAAGTGCAATGGTTATCCCGACATCAATTGCTAGGCCGAGCGTTGCACTAATTGCATATTTAAATTCAAATCTGAAAGTGATGTAGACGAGGATACAGAGCAGAGCAACTGCAAGTCCAATAATAGCATTATTGCGCATTGCATTTGACATCTGGCCACTAATACTTGTCCAGTGGTTATCCAGTGTTTTGAGAGATTGAGGAGTTAATTCTAATCCTCCATTTTCTAGGGCATTAACAATCCAAACAAGTCTAGGGTTATTTTGATATTGGAATGTTACGTTTTTCTTATCTGTTTCAAGAGGCATGTTAGCAAAGGGGCGTCTTGCTTGATCAAGGCTTCTTGCGAGAAGGATTTTTATATTGTTAGTGGGTGATAGCGCACGCACTTGGATATCTTGAGCCGTAGCGCCTGCTGCAGCCAAGGCATTTTCTACTTGAGAGCGGTAGTTATCATCATCCTTAGGTTGCAGCTCAAGAGTGATAGAATAACCACCTGTGAAGTCCATACCAAGCATGGAACTTTTCTCTGAAACGAGAAGGTATCCACCAACAAGGATGATAGCAATTGAGCTATAAAGACTTAACTTTCCATATTTTAAGAAATTAAAATGGGTCTTCTTGATAAGGCTTGCCATTTTAAGGACTTTGTTCTTCGGATTTTGTACCCATCCTGCAAAGAAGTAGCGTGTCATAAAGAGGGCAGTAAACATCGAAGAGGCAATACCGATAATCAGTGTAATGGCAAACCCTTTAATCGGTCCCGAATCAAACTGGAGGAGAATTAGGGCTGCAAGCATTGTTGTAATGTTTGAGTCGATAATCGCAGAGAAAGCTTTTCGGTATCCAACATGGACAGCAGAGGCTATTCGACTTGAAACAGCAAATTCTTCGCGGATCCTTTCAAAGACCAGAACGTTAGCATCTACAGCCATTCCAACAGTCAATATCACCCCAGCAATTCCAGCTAACGTGACAGTTGCGGAAATATTTACCAAAGTTGCCCAAATGATTAGTAAGTTAACAAGAACTGCAATTGATGCAATGACACCAGCAAATCGGTAGTAGCTAACCATGACGAGGATGACAAGAACAAGGGCGAGGATCATTGCGAGGATTCCCATCGTTCTATCTTTGAGTCCAAGTTCTGGGCTCACATTTTTCTCAGATAAAATATGAGGAGCAAAACTGAGTGAGCCTGCTTTTAAATCAGACTCTAAACGATTCGCTTCTCGCTGTGTAAAACTTCCTGAGATGGAGACATTGTCTCTTAATGGAGAAGAAATTGTCGCAGTATTTACAATCGATCCATTGAGGATGACGGCCATTCTCCACCCTTCGCCCCTTGAGAACTTATCGAGGGGCGTTCCCTGGACTTTTTCTTTTGAAAAAGGGGCTGTCCAATTGTAAAGATCATTTCTCGGGTTGATCTTTTGTCCACCAGAAAGGGTTTGCGTTCCTTTAACGTTGAAAGCTAGAAAATTTCCTCTAGATGAGTCATAAGAAGCATGGACATTGGTTAAGTTAGCCCCTTCTAAGGCATAGTTTTTCATGACCACGAGTAATGGGTGGGTTTGACCATGCCAGTCGGCATAGTTGTCCCCTCGGAAAATAGCTAGTTTTGAAATCGAATCGTTGAAAGTACTATTGACTGCCGTGTCATTTGCTCCTGCAAGCCTTAGGCCTTGATTATAAAGGGTTTTTGCAGCCTCGCTGACCGGCTGAGCCATTTCGGTATCTAAAGTGTCACCATAAAGGTGTTTCCAAGCAATTTGGTTGATACTTTCAGCATCTTTTCGATTGGTGACGACGGCTTCATTCCAGATATCTTGTAGGAACTGATGGATAACCGGAGCAAGATCGGTATTATTTGTTGAAAACTTCTCGTTCACAACGTGGAAGTACATCGATGAGGCTTTGACAAGATCAGCTGCAGAAAGCCCCTGCGCGCTCGGGAAATCTAAAGTGATGTTCGACCCTTCTTGTCTGATCGATACCTCCGAAACTCCCATTTTATTCACGCGATTGTAAAGTTCATCGATTCCCTGTTTAATATCTCCGTCATTCGTCACGACTTTGTTATTAGAGTCTCGAAGTTGAATTTGAACTGTCTTTCCACCAGAAAGGTCAAGACCCCAATGGAGAATTTTTCGCTCATCACCTCGGAAGTATTTCCGAGCGCTTAATGCTAAGTTGCTCCATAGAGGACTCTGTGTTGGTGCAGGGATGTCATATTTTGCATGCAACTCTTCTTTAACCTGAGCTGCTTGATATTCATCGCGCCACTTTAGGAGATCTTCATGTTCTTTTGTTTCGATCCTATTTAAAGCTAAAATTCGTTGCTGAACATTGGTGAATTCGAGGGTAGCAAACCGACGCGTTCCATGGACAGTAAAGTCTTCTCGTGTGGCACTGAGGATATTGTTATAGAAATCTTCTGCTTCGAAGATAAAATCTTTGGCAAAGTTTCCACTTAAGGGATAAGTTGTACCGGGATATCCGCTAAAGCCATTATTTTGTAAAAGAATACGAAGGTCACCAAAGTCCTGAATGAACGCTTGTGCTTGTGGGGAATCAGGACTTTCACTCAATTTTGTTAAGATTTCCTGGGTTCCCTTTGCAATGACATAGACCGAATTATTTCTAAATCCTGCTGGAGGCTCTGACTCAAACTCTGCTGGAGCAAAAATAACGAGGCCAACCTTTTGCTGATGGGCTGGGAGTTTGCTAAATGTTTGATAATCATAAACCGGAAAAGAGCTTCTCTTCAAATCTGGGTGAGAGGGGTTCCACTGGGTTCGAATCAGATGAAGGAGTTCTTCCCCCTGAGTTTTTGCAATAGCCCCAAGATCCATTACAAGGAGGCTGTGGCTATCTGTCAAATGGTTCACTTCTATGGCAAAGTTATTTTGATATGGAGTGAGTTTTTCTCCTGTTTCTCGAGCAATTCGTGCAATTTCGTTATAGATAAGTTGATCGAGCTGGTCGTTTAAATAAGACTTTGATCTCTCTATTTCCTTTTTATAGGTAAGAATATCCTGGTGAAGCTCCAAGGAAATTTTTTCGTTATTCCAGTCGATATTGATTGCCTTGATAAGTGGACTGCGTCCTTCAACAAGGAGAGTTTGAACAGCGTCATCTTTTTTACTAGAAAGGGATAGGTCTTGTTTCAGTTTTGTATATGTCCATGGAGTAGCACTACTACTAAAGGCAGCGGTTTGTCTGCGCAGAATTCCAATAGCTGAGGTGAGAAGGTCTTCTCTAGAACGATAAAAATCGAGTTGTTGTTGTTCATTAGATTCAAGAAAGCCCCCCTTTTCTCGCTTTGCTGATTCAGCATCTTCAAGGGCAATCCGTTGCAATTTGATTTGGTCGCGGTAATGTTCAAGGCTAGAGATAAATTGATTAACCGTAGTCCGTTTATTATCGATTGGTCCTTGAGTTAAAGTCGCATAGTACCGCTTGGCTATAAGGGAATTCTCTCCAAATACCTTCCCATAGGTCAAAATGTTTTGTGCCAGGATCTGCAGAAATTCACCTGAGCGGGGGTTTCCTTGATGGTGCAGTGCAGTTTCTAGATATTGGGCATTTTCACTGATTCCCCCGACTGCTAGTCCAAGTTGCATCAAACGATCATTAATAATTTCGCGGTAAAGTGGAGTAATGTTTCCTTCGCTATCCCGTTTATCCACAAAATTAAAGTATTCATCCACTTTAGATGTTTCAAAATGAACTGGAATTTTTCTTTGAATTGTCACAAGGGTCGATTCTTGATCTTTTTTATTGGGGATAAGAGAAAGCTGCGCTGGTACGAAGGGGATTAAAGAGCCAGCTCGTGGAAGATGTTTTCTTAAACGCTTTGCATCTTTTTCATTTTCAAAACGTAGGTGGATGATTTCTGGATTGTCAGAATCAAGAGTAATAGAGGTTGCCTTAGTTCCTAGAAGTTTATTATAGGATTTCAACCAGCTAAGAGCTTCATCTTCTAGGGAATTAACACGTTCCATTGCTCCAAGTGCTATGGTTGTTGCTCGTTTTTCATTAATTGGATCATTTAACGGTTGAGAATAATATAGAACAGTCGGGAGGATATTATAGAGTGTGAGTAGTACCACAACGGTAATGAGAATAAACTGCCATCGTTTCTGTTTTTTCATGGTGTATCTAATCCTTTATTTAAAAAAAATATCATAGCCGTCAGAGAGGATTATGTCTAGAGAAATCATTGGTATTAACCCCGAAGAGCTACCCATGGGCGCTTGGCGAGTGTCCTTAGGGCTTTTTACCCGTGAATGCGACCTATTTCGCGGCAGCCATCCTTCTGAATCAGCGAATCTACTTCGCTTCTCACCTTCGCCAAGGTGGCCTCACCTTGGCTC
>JANQJL010000027.1 GCA_028281675.1 Simkaniaceae bacterium | reverse complement strand
TGAATCTCTCGATTCATGGGGCTCCTATGATCTAAGCCGCGGGTTTACAGTTGTGGGTCCAATGCGCAAACAGATTAGGGTTGCTCTTCGCTATTTTCCCCAACCAGTATGTTGCTCTTTTGAACCTTCCCCTGAACCTCTTGCATTTCCTCTTGACCCATCTCACCAGTCTCTCGTTAAGATGGGTCAGCACTGGTCTAAGTGCGGTGCGATAATATCTACTGTAATAGTTTATCCAGCCTTTTATTACTGGATTGATTGCTTTCGCAAGCTCTTCTATTGTCACCTGGCTTCTTAAGTGCAGCTTCCATGTCCTCATCTTCCGTGTCATCTTCGTCTTAGCTTCCCTACTGACTCCTGGATTGAAGCCTGTGAAGCTCTTTTGCCCTTTGATTTTCACTTTCCTGGCCCTGAATTCGTACCCTAGGAATGTGAATTTCGTGTTCTCGTGTCTTCCTTTCCTTCTCCCATCCTTGCAGTATACTATCTGCGTTTTGGATTGGTTGAGTTCCAGTTGACACTCTTCCAACCTCTTTTCTATCTTCCTTTTGATGCCCTCTGCTTCTTCCTCCGTTTCGGTGTGCACTACGATATCGTCGGTGTATCTTTGAAACGGTATGTGTGGATGCTTTTCTTTCATCCACCTGTCAAAGGCATAGTGTAGAAAGAGGTTTGCTAACAAAGGACTGATGACGCTCCCCTGACAAGTTCCACGTTTTCTACTCTCTATTGCCCCGTTCACTTTTCTGATCGGCGCTCTTAGCCATCTTTCGATGTACAATAGTATCCATCGACAGCTTGTATGTTTCCTCACCGCCTTCTTAAGCAGATCGTGGCTGATGTTATCAAAGAACCCCTTGATGTCTAGATCGATCACCCAATCGTATCTCCAACATCTTTCTCTTGTCTTCCCTACGGCCTCTAGAGCCGATTTCTTCGGCCTGTACCCGTAGGAGTCTTTCAAGAACACCGGATCTAAGTACGGTTCTAGATATTGTTTTGCTACCATTTGAGCAATCCGATCAGACACACAGGGCACTTCCTTGTTCCTTAAACACCTTAAAAAGCAGATAAAGAACTTTTTGCACTTGCTCGTCGACATCGAAAACAATCTTATTGTTATCGCTGTAACAAAAGCCGACAGGCAAAGGCATTCTGAGTTCGCCCTTTTTTGCCTTGTTTTTTTTCCCTCCTAAAAGCCGGTCACGAATAAAATGTAGCTCTGCTTGAGACATTGTTCCCTTTAGTCCCAATAAAAGTTGATCATTAAAATCTGCTGGATTATAGCAACCATCCTCATCAATAATCAAAGTTTCTGTTAGAGCGCATAGCTCTAAAAGGCGGTGCCAATCTGTGCAAGAGCGGGATAATCTCGAGGCCTCTAAGGCAAAAATCGCTCCTACCTTACGCATAGAAACGTCTGCCACAAGCATCTGGAAACCTTCTCGGTTAACAGATTGCTTTCCAGAGATTCCTAAATCTTGGTCCAAAATTTTAACCGCACTTTTTCCCCATCCTAGCTGCTCTGCCTTGTGTCGCAAGGCATATTGGCGCTCTGTGCTTTCTTGGTTGAATCGCACTTGCCCCATTGAAGATTGCCTGAGATAGATATAAGCTTTTTTGGCTTTGTGTTGTGCTCCTATTTTGCTTTCCATCATTTTTAACAGCCTCCTTAGTTGCCTCTTTACTTTCTAAAAACTTTTCGATCATATTTGCTATGATAACAGTGGCTTCTAACAAATCTATTGCGCTCAAGGGAGATGCTTTCATTTGCAGTATCATTAATGCTTGTTATAATTTCTTTTCCCGAATAATGAGCTCTCGATTGATTATGGTGATATCTTCCATAATCTGACGAAAATCTTGATAACGATTCAAAGCCTTTTCTACCGCTTCTTTGCAGGCAAGTGGAATATAAATCACGACAGGCTTGGAACCAGATATGCTGACTGATAAATAGTACTTTGGTCCGTGACCTATTCCTTTGGCACATTTGCATTTTGGCTTGCCACACCTTTTGTAGCGCTTGATCAGAGAACCTCTCAAAATGAAAGGTTCTAATGCTCTTAGCTTTTGAAGCAATTTTGCACGTTTCTGCTTTAAGTAACTTGTAGTGTGTGTTTTCATAAATTTCTGACCTATTTTTTAATAGGTCTGATAATAGAATATTCATTTTCATTTTTCAAGGCCTTTTTTTTCTTTTTTTTCTTTTTGCTGTATTGATCGAAGCAGATCCGCTAATTCCTTGAGAGACGAAAAAGATAAAATAGATGGAGATAAAACGGGGCAGGGATCTGCCCGATTAGTCCACTCAAGGGGAATAGCCATTGAGCCCTGTGGTTTTAACTCCAAACTTAGGGTTTCGACTCCATTTATCTTTTTTACAGATAATATCTTGAAACGTTCTCCTGAAAATGGGTGAAATGGATGGGTGATTGTTGCCCATCCCAAATACTTATTGGATTTAAGTGCAGTTTGATTTGACTGTGGGAATTCCGAGTTTTCTGACTCCCCCTTTCTTGGGGATTTCTACTTCCAATACTGGGGGGGACCAGTCACTCCCTGATGACATCCTATTCCACAGCTTATAGAGGTTGTTTCCTAGCCCAACTTTCGCATCTTTCAGATAAAATCTCCTAATTTCCATAGATATAGAATCCTTAAGATGCTGATAATAAGTATGATATGAATATTAAAT
>JANQJL010000012.1 GCA_028281675.1 Simkaniaceae bacterium | reverse complement strand
GCAAGGGGTGGGACGAAAAATGCGTATCTTTATCAACTATCATCGTGGTTATTCAGAGGGGCAGTTTTTCAAAGAGCGTACCTCTTTTACAGGGTTTGGTTTTTCTTGGGGGTTCTAGATAGCACTAGTGGTCACTCCCAAAAAGCCCTTTTATAACTTGACCCATCTTTTCCGGCCCGGCTGCACGTTCGATCTCGACAAACCACATAGGGTTGCTGTCGGTCTCCGCGCTTTGCCGCCCAGAAAAATCTGGGCGCAAGTTACCGAAAGAGCTCATGGGACTAACCACTAGTGGTTAGTCTACAAAGTTCGTAAAACCCCGGAGTGCTATTTATTTTCCCTTTATGCTGCTTTCTGAAGGACATCTTGACTCCAATCAAAAAAATTTCTTCGCTTAAGAAACGTATGTTTAGTACAATTTGACCATAACATAAAAAAATTAAGAAATACTTGGTATTTGCATGAAATGGCAACGCCTGTTTTTTTTCTTCTTTCTCATTCCTAGTCTCATCTATGGCCTCAATGAGAGCGAATGCAAAACCATTAGAAATAATGCGATCGCTCAGTGGAGCCGACATGAGGAGCTGATTCAGCAGTTTAATCAAGTGGGGCAAACTGAACAAGGTCTTAAGTTTTTAAGAGAGTCACTTGTCTGCTGCAAACAAGCCCTTTCCGAATTAGAAACCATCTTAAAAGATATTGCTGGTAAGTCTAAAAAACAACGGAAAGAGGATTGGCGCGTCGATATGAAAAAGGCGTGCAAGAAAGATAAAAAAACAATCAACCGTGAAATACCTGAGATCGAAAAGGGGGTCAATACTGTTTTATCCTCGATTGCCTTTAACCGCGCCAAAGCTCTTTACGAAAAGAGCCTAGAAAAAGCAGAAGAGGCAAGAAGCAAGAAGGAAACATGCCCGACTCGTACTCTTTCAAATGCTATTGAAGTTGCGACTGCTTTGCAAGGAGTTGCAAAACTCTATAGAGAAGCAGAAACCCTTTGTCAAAAGGCGATCACTACTTTAACCTCAGCTCCAACATATAACGAAGCCAATAACACAGTCCTCTTGCAAACGCTTGGGACCTACAAGGAAGTAGCCAGCTCTCATGAAAAAGAAGCGACAGAATGGCCTGGGAAGGTTTTATGTCAGAAAGCATCACTCAAAGAGCGGCTAGCCACCTTATCCCAAGATTCTGAGCTTTTTGAAGAAAAAGGGTTAAAGCGAAGCAGCTATGAACTCAAACAGCAAACGCTTCCTATTTTGGAAACGCTTATTCAAAACAGCGAAGGAGAAGAAAAAGAGACCCTCGAAAATCATCTCAAAGGGTTGCAAATTAGCATAGCTCTTTTTGAAAAAGAAGCAGATCAAACTAGGCTGACAGAAACAAGCCTTTCTTTATCTCCGGAAGAATTTAAGGCAAGGGAAGACAAAAGACGAGAAATTTTCTTTAAAAGCGACTTTGTTCTAGATGGGAGCAATTTTTTTCAGGCCTTTATCCATCAAACGCTAAAACCTGCTGTCATTGCTTTAGATGGCCCATGCGAAAAAGGGGTAAACGAATACGGCTTATATCTCGATCAGTTCTACCGATTTCTATTGGAAACGGAAGATCCTATTAAAACGCTCAATGTCAAAGTCTATAAACAAGGAGATCTTGTCCACGAAGAGAACATTTCCCTTCCTGTCAAGGGTTCCCTAGCGTGGCGCTCCTATTTACTAAAAGAAGGGTCGCTATTTATTCCCGAGACAAATCTTGAAAAAGAGTTTGGGCTTAAGCTCCACCTCAGCTACATCAGCGATCCAAAATGCCCCTCACTCCTCCTCTCTCAAAAAGCTAGCGACCCACAGTATTACTTTACCTTTTCTCTAGGAGCGGAAGCCCCTCTTTATACATGCCACCTCCTTGCTCCCCCTCCTTGGCAGTTAGATGCTCTTCGCAGACCCAGAATGCAAACTCCAAATCGAATTCCTTACAAAAACACCCATTTCTATACCTCCGCTTCAAACATTGAAGCGGGCAAAAACCTGGAAGAAAATTATCCCCTCCTCAATGAGTTTATCAGATCTCTCAAAAAAGATCCTTTAGCCCTTGCTGCCCACGTCCAAAATGAAATCGCTCTTGTCGAGCCTTATTGCAAACAAGAAGAAGGGGTTTTTCAGGCACCTGGGATTCAGAGGAATGCTCTTAGGGTTTACTTAGAGGGACAAGGCTCTCCATGGGAACAATGCCAGCTCCTTGTCTATTTCCTCAGAAAAGCAGGATATCAAGCCCTTTATGCTATGGGAAAGCCCTATTCTCTTCCTAAGGAGGTGATCGAAAATATGCTCCTGTGTTCTCTTCCAGAAGGAGAGGAAGAAGGACACTTAAGCTATCCTTGGGTTGTCTTCTTCGACGGAAAGCAGTGGATCTCCCTTTTTCCTTGGCTGAAAGAAATCCAAACGAACGAAGGTTTTGATGTCTATCAGTTTTTGTCCGAAGAGTTTGCAAGTACAGATCGGTGGATTTTGCGTTATTTGAAAGGAGATGAAAGAATCTTAAAGCACACCCATCCCGACGGAGATGACAGCGCAGCCAAGCTCTTTATCCTTTTTGTAGAAGAACATCTAAGAGAGCAAGGCCTTTCTTTAGACGACGTTGGGATCCATCGCACTCAGCTGAAAAAGCAATTTGCTTCCTTTGAAGACTTTCCATCCCCAAAGATTGATGGGGGGTTTAATGTTTTTGATTTGGGAAAAAATTCGAGCATTTTTGCAAAAGCGCATATCGAAATCTCTTCTCATGAGAACCCTGGAAAAAAAATCCATGCAACACTTCCTCTGACTTCCCTTAATTGTCAGGCCATTCCCCTATCTTTTAAGGAAAATCGCTTCCATATTCACTTCATAGGAGAAAAAGATGAAAGAACTTTAAGCCTAGACCAAACAGATCACTCTCTTGACATCAAAGTCACTCGTGATATTCAGGTCGGTACAAAGCTTTTTTCTTCGACCAGAGTAGTCTCCTTAGGAAAAGGAGCCGCCGCCGCTCTTTGCTTCCACTTTGGAGGGGAAACTCCAAAGCTGACAAACCTAGCATTTGAAATATTTAACCAGGCAAAAGAGGATAAGAAACTTGAGGCTCTTCTTTCCTTTATGGGAGCCGCCTACTTTGAAAAATGTGGGAGAGGACACCACAGTTTAGCGAAACTTCATAAAGTGCGTCCAGCTGTTGATTTTGCTTTTGGCCTATCCAAACTCATTGAAGGGGGGCCTAACGCCGCACAAGCAAAACTTCCTCAAGTCGATATGATGTTTCAGTGCGATTCCCATTCTTTGTCCCTTAATCCTCAAGCTCAAAGACCATTTGAAGCCCTCACAATTGTTGATATTTCCTCTAATGAACATCAGATTTTAAAAGATATTTTTTCAGATCTATCAGCCGTTTCAACTGTCAAGCTCCTTCAGCTTGCTCACAAATATCAAGAAGACCTTTCAGCAGAAGGATTTTTAGCTTTAGATACAGAGATGCTTAAAGAAGTAGAAAAACAGCCAGAAGCTTCTCAAGCTCTTTATTTTTCTCATTTAAAAGACCTTGATCTTCGTGTGTTGCAACAAACGCGCCAGTGGAACATTGCTAAAACTCTATTCGATCAAGATGACATTTTTAGCCCCTTCGCTTACGTCTATATGACTCCAGGTTTCGTGTATAGCCTCGATAAAACATATAAAGAAATGGGGACATTCATTTTTCACCCGACAGTTGGGCACGCTTTAATTTCTTCTAATACGCTCCTCCTAAACGGAGGTCTTGGATCCCCACTGCCTGAATATTATTTTAATCCTTCGGTGATTCAAGAATGGCAGCTAACCCCCACTAATCATAGCTATAAACTCGAAGTTCCAAGCCCATTTGATACAGTTGCCCCGCTACCTCAGCCGAAACCCCTTCCAGAAAAAACAAGCTGGGAGAGCGATGTGCGGACTGAACACAAGTCTCTATGGAACTCCGTTGCTGACCCGGTAGATATTGTATCAGGGAGTTTTACTATTGATGAAACTGATCTCATCCTTCCAGGTCCCTTCCCCTTGGAAATACGGCGCAATTACAATAGCCAAAACCCCCTAATGGGAGAGCTTGGAGCAGGCTGGAAGCTGAGCTTAAATCCTTTCCTCGTCAAGCAGGACGGAAAACTTCTTGCAGCTGAAGTAGACGGTAGCATCATTTGTTATAGCTATAACCATTCAACTTCAAGGTGGGAAGTTTTTCCAGAAGATAACCCTGACCTTTGCAATTTTAACCAAAAAGGAATCGGCAGCAGCGCAAACCCTTTCCATGCCTACATTGAAAATGACATCCTTCATGGGGCCGATGGCTCCAAAAGGTTTTTCAAGGAGGGTCTCCTTCAAAAATGGGTGAATGCTAGAGGGGCTATTCTTACGTTTTTCTATCGGGGAGACCAACTTGCTCGTATTGAAAGTTCTCATGGAGAGTTTTTTTACTTTGAGTACAACCACGAAGGAAGAATCTCAGAAATCTATGCTAAAGATGGAAGGAGAATTTCCTACAGCTATAGTTCTCAAGGGGACCTCATAAAAGTGACCCTCCCCAATGGTGCAACCATCACCTATGAATATGACCATGCCCATCGCCTCTTTCGAGAAACAAAGCCACTTGGGCAAGTCTTAGAAAATATTTATGACACTCAAGGAAGGGTCATAGAGCAAAGATCCCCCATGGGGCCTCGCCAAGAGCTTATTCCCACAGCTACTTTTGAGTACCAAGATGATATCACGACTGTTACAGATGCAGTAGGCGGAAAGACAATCTATAAAGTTTTCCAAAGACAGATCTATAAAATTATCGATCCTCGAGGAGTAGAAACGCTCCAATCTTGGTTCATCGACGAAGAATCCTACTTTGATGCTAAAACAGAGCAAGTTCTTTCCTGGGATAGGCTTGGAGCTTTCCCCAAAAGCCTTCAGTCAACCGTTGATAAGCGAGGACTCAGAACAACGTACCTTTATGACACAAAAGGCAATCCCATAGAGATTGCTCTCCATGGAAAGGACCTTACAGGAGATGGCCAAACATCTATCCTTAAAAAGCTGAGCTACAATAATAACAACCTTTGTATTCAAGAAGAGGTTTTGAAGGAAAAAACCTTGACAACTTACGACAAGGACTTTCCCCAATTGCCAAAAAAAATCGAAGAATATCATGGCAATGCCCTGATTTCCACCATTGAACTAAAATACAACGTCCAAGGACTACTCGAAAAAGAAGACAATAATGGCGCTATTACCCTTTGGGAGTACGATAGAGGATTTCCCATTCAAAAGATCCAAGTCACGGGAACAGAAGACCCTGACGTTGTTACGGAATATGCCTATAATAGCCAAGGGCAATGCATCAAAATCATCCAAACAGATGCGACGTACGAAAACATGTATGACATCATGGGAAACCTTATTGAAACCCAAACCCTTTCTCCTTCAGGAGAGCTTCTCTCTGCAAATAGCATCGGTTACAATCTCAATAATCAGCCCCTATGGGAGCAAACCGCGAATTCAAGAAATATCACCTACTTCGACTATCACGCCTCAGGGCAGATCAAAGCCAAAAGACAACAACTAGCTCCCAGCCAAAAAGTGGCCTATACCCTTTTTGAGTATGATCCTCGGGGGTTTCTCACCGAGGAGGTTGATCCATTAGGCTATACAACCTATAGAGAATATGATGCTTTAGGGAAGATCCTCTCCGAAACAAAAGAAAATCACACAACAAAATTCACCTATGAGGCTGGAGGATTTGTTGAAACGATAGCGACTCCAACAGGCGCCAAAACAACGAGACTTTACACCACAAATGGGCTCCTCAAAGAAGAGGTTTACCCCGATGGAACCAAAGCTTCCTTCATTTATGACCACTTTTCACGCCCCATTCTAGAAACCAAAAACGGTGTCACTTGGGAAATTGAATATGATACGATCAATCATAAGATTATTCAGAAGAATAGTGAAACAGGTGAGACAGAAATCAAACAATATGATGCTAGAGGGAACCTCACTCTTTTTACAGATCGAGCAGGCTTCACCTGGCAAAAAACCTATGATGGACTCGGCCGTCTTAAGACAGAGATCACCCCCAAGGGAGAAGAGACAACGTACAACTATGTCCATAATACGGTCATTTGCAATCTTCCAAGTAGAGAAACCATCATCACTACTTATGAAGGAGAACGTGCTCTTCGAGAGGAAACATACGATACTCAAAATCACCTGATTCGCTCATCACAAAACTCCTATAATCCTGAAGAAAACCTGCAGAAAACCATCCAAGGAGATACCCTAGAGACCCTCACTTGGATGAACGCTCTTGGAAAGCCCATTAAAGTCAAAAAAGGAAACATCCTGGAGAGCTTTGAATATGATGCATGCGGCAACTGCATCTCCATCATAGATGGCGAAGGGCAAGTCACACGCCAAACATTTGATGGACTCGGTCGTATCACCCAAAAAGAACTTCCAGATGGAGCACGACTTACCTTCGATTATGATCTTGATTCCAATTTAATAGCATTGCAGCTTCCCAATGGGAATATTTGGAAAGCCACTTACGACTCCATGGGAAGAAAAATCTCAGAACAAATGGAGTCAGGAAGAGAAAGCACAGGGGAGTGGGAATACACCTACATAGAAGGGTATCTTAGAGAGACCAAAGATCCCCTAGGTCGCATACGCACATATGAATACGACTCTAGTGGAAGACTTGCCCAAGAAACCGCCTATGGATGGCAAAGAAACTATACCTATGACCCAAGAGGCCTTCTCATTTTAGCTGAGCAAGTCGGCTCTCAAAGCCTTTCTTGGCTTTCAAGTTGGTTTTATACCCCCCGAGAAGAGCATTCCATCATTGAGCGCACTTATGATGCCGATGGCCACCTAACCTATGAATCTATTTCTCTTAATTCTACCCTAGTTCAAGAAACCCACCAAGAATGGGAGCCTGGAATGCGATCGCTGCAAATTGGAGATCATGAGCGCACATTTGTCTATCAAAATGGTAGAATTGCTGCAGTCACTTCTGGAAGAACTTATCTGACATATACCTATGATCAAAGCGGCGCATTAAAAAGCAAAGAAACAGCGCTCTCAACCCTAGCCACACACTATAACTCTTCTGGACTTCCCGAAATCATTTCAGCCCATCTACCGAGTGGCTTACTTCAAGAAACCCTAAGGTGGAATGCATCAGGAAAGCTAACCTCTTACCATTCTCCCTTGATTCAAAAACAATTCGCCTACACGCCCCGAGGACACTTGCAAGCAGCAGGGGCAGAAAGTTACACCTTTGATTTTGGAAGCGTTGGAACAGGGATTCGGACTAGAGCACAAAACAACCAAATACCCCAAGATGGCCTAGATGCTTTTGGTAGAGTGATCGCAGAAATCATAGATAAGTATTCTCTAAGAACAAACTATGACTCCATGGGACAAGTCGTCTCTCAAGGACAAAGACAGTTCGAATGGGATCCATGGGGACGCCTTCTCAAAGTCACCGACCCTACAATGACCTGGGAAGCTTCCTACGATGCGCTAGGAAGAAGACTCCAAACACGTCTTACTCCAGCAAATAGCTCTACCATCACTACAACATCCCTTTATGACCCCGAGGAAGAGTTCCAAGAAATCGGCATCCAAATAGGGAATAAAACCTACTGGAAACTCTACGGACCAGACTCTTGTGATGCCCTCATTGATGAAACAGGGGCCTCCGCCTTCCTCATGCATAATGCCCTAAACGAGCTGACTGCAGTCATCACCGAGCAAGGAACGCACACTGTTCCCTCTACCTGCTCATCCTATGGTCCCCAAACTCCGCCATTTATTCCCGCAGACCTCCTCTCTTATGCACAGTCCCTTTCCTGGCATAGCAAATCCCAAGACCCCACAGGACTCATCCTGATGGGAAAAAGATATTATGACCCCAAAGTGGGAAGGTTTATCAGTACCGATCCTATTGGATATCCCCTCTGTATGGACCTCTACTCCTATACAAACGGCGACCCCATCAATTACATGGACTTAGATGGGCGTTTTGTCTCTTTTGCCTATCAAAAAACCTCAGTAAAGGGCATTTCAAATACTCTTGCTTCCCTATCTGCAGATTATGGAATTGGAAATTCAGGAGCATTTCAAGTCGGTTCTTTTGACCTTCAAAATGGCGCCATAAGTTTTATCAATGGAATTCAAAACTCAAGATCAGATTCATTAGAAAGTGCCCACTACTTAAGTCAATATGCCCGAGGTGCCAAGATTTATGGAATCTATAATGCATCGAACCTATCAGGACCTCTTGCAAAGAGCCTCACAGGAATTGCCAATAAACCCCTTTCATTTGGTGCCGATGTCGCTGAATGCGCCATGGGACATGCAGGATTCCACACACCTCCCGTGCAACACTTAAGAAATCAATGGACTCGCTTTATCTTGACACATGGGCCGGAAGCAAAGTTTCTCCAAATCTGCCATAGTGGGGGAGCAGATCATGTGAAGAATGCTCTTATCGCTTCTTCAGAATCGGTTCGCCAAAGAATCATTGTCCTAGCAATTAATCCTTCTGTCATTATCCCAGAAGAATTATGCTTTCGATCTAATAACTACATGAGCAGACGGGATTTTGTGACACGTCTTGATATTATGGGGAGGCTCAAACATAGAAATGAACTTCATATACTGGAGCCTCATCCCAATGCTAAATTATGGGATCATGAATTTGCAAGCCCTACTTTTGAACGTAAAATACAAGATCACATTAATGAATATATAGATATTTATAGGAGATAAAAAATGAGGTTTATTTTTAATTTTGGAGTCTTTTTATTAGTGTTTTCTTCGATTTTTTCTTGCTCTACTGTTGGTTATCAATCTCCTCGATATGTAAAGCTAGCACATGAAATCACAGCAAATACTGCCAGAAAGCTAGAGAAGGAAAAAAAGCTTTATCTTGTAGGAACAGGGGGAGGCATGATGCATGATATTCAAGCGATGCATATGAGTTTTGACTATTATCAAGAAGTAGACCTTCAAACAGCAAGGGAACTAATTGTATATGCTGTTAGAGAGTATTTATCTGATATTAATAATAATGAGGAGGTTAGGCCTTATCTTCACAACTACCCTTTTACAGCAAAAAATGTTGAAATCAGAATTTGGGTTAGCAAACCAGACCGATCCAATCCATCATCAGGTAGAATTGATTATATTTCAGCAATTAACGGAGTTCTTAATTATTATACTCGGGGAGAAAAGCAATACTCACGCAAAACAATTTATGAAGAGACATACGAAGAGGCCTTAAGCAAAATAGACTCCACTCAAGGAGCAGATACAGTTGGCCGAGATACAAATGAAGAAGTGATAGGTCAATATGGAGGCATAAAATGAAACTAATTTTTAATTTTGGAGTGATAATTACTATCCTAGCTTTTATTTTTGGCTGTTCTTCTTTCAGCTATCAATCACCCGGTTATGTAAAGCTAGCACATGAAATCACAGCAAATACCGCTAAGAAACTAGAGGAGCAAAAGAAGCTTTATCTTATAGGAACAGGAGGTGGGATGATGCACGATATTCAAGCGATGCACATGAGCTTCCAGTTTTTTCATGAAGTAGATCTCGAGGAAGCAAGAGAGCTGATTGTTTATGCTATTAGAGAGTATCTGTCCGATATTAATAATAATGAGGAAGTTAGATCTTATCTTCACAATTATCCGTTTACTGCTAAAAACGTAGAAATTCATATTTGGATTTATAATCCGGATGGATCAGATCCTTCCTTGGATAAAATATATTATATTTCAGCAATTAATGGTGTTATAAATTACTATTTGGACCTTCCTGAGACTCATTCAAGAAAATCCATTCATCAAGAGACATACGAAGAGGCCTTGGACAAAATAGGCTTCAATCAAGGAGCAGACACAGTTGACCGAGATACAAATGAAGAAGTGATAGTCAATGAGGCCGTAGCGAGAGATGGGGCGAAAGCAAGAGTCATTGCAGTAAGTCTTGAACATTCTATATATCAACTAAATGGAGAAGGCTTTAAGCCCCATGAATCTTTAAACTGCATTTCTACTTCATATGATGAAGTCCTTTATTTCCAGGTTAAAGCTGACGAAAATGGCGCTCTTCCCTCTGTGGGATCAATGCCAGCAGTGATCGGAGAATCAGGGGGCATGTGTCGTATCGATATATTGCGTGATGAGGCCCCTATCCATCTAAATTATCCCTGGGGATCAGAAGGATTAAAAGATTAACATAAAGGAAGTAGGGTTGAGGGTAGAAGTGTATAGAATGCAAAATCTGAACATAGGTTGTTCTAAAAGCATATGCTTTGCTAATCTTTGAGGTGGCTTTCTTGCTTTTGAGAGTCCCAAGCTCTATAAGAGATTTTCAGGCTATTCTGAGCTTTTTTATAGCAAAAGATTTCGCCAAACCTACTTAAAGAGCAAAGGAGAGCCAGCTTTTTTATGCCTTCATTCGTGTTTCCTTCACTTTTTGAACGGTCAAGTAAAGTAGCATCCGAAGCATCTACAATCTTCTCTAGCTCATGATCGTCATAGTAGGTGATATAAAGCAATTTCTCCTTCATAGAGCACCTCTTTGGCCTTCAAGGCTATCAAAGGTGATATTTCTATAAGGAACTGGCAAGTCAATGACTGGAATCTCGATGGGACCTATATGGTGGGGTATGAAATTAGTAAACTGCAAGGGGTGGGACGAAAAATGCGTATCTTTATCAACTATCATCGTGGTTATTCAGAGGGGCAGTTTTTCAAAGAGCGTACC
>JANQJL010000006.1 GCA_028281675.1 Simkaniaceae bacterium | reverse complement strand
GCCAAGGTGAGGCCACCTTGGCGAAGGTGAGAAGCGAAGTAGATTCGCTGATTCAGAAGGATGGCTGCCGCGAAATAGGTCGCATTCACGGGTAATATCAATTGCTTTGCAAAAAGTTTTCCAACTCGTAAGCGGTTCCTAGAGTAAGAGCTTCCTCTGTGAAGCTCTTTAATTTTTCAATCGATAGAGTTGAGACAAGTCTCTTCACTTCTGGGATAAAGCGGGAGGAACAAGAGAGCTTCCGCACACCCAGCCCGAGGAGAAGGGGGACGATGAGAGGATCGGAGGCCATTTCTCCACAAAGACTCACCGGGATATTCTCCTTGACTGCTTCTTCAACAATAGAATGGACCAAACGGAAGATGCTTGGATGGGTTGGTTTATAATAGGCATGTATATCTTGTGTCGCCCGATCAGCCGCTAAGGTGTATTGAATTAGGTCATTTGTTCCGATAGATAGGAAATCACACTCTCGCGCAATATGATCAGTCATGAGAGCGGCAGCAGGGACTTCGATCATACACCCAATAGGGATTTCATCGGCAACCTCATGCCCTTCGGAGCGGAGCTGTAGTGCTATTTCTTGGATCATCTCTTTTGCAGCATGGAGTTCTTGAAGATCTGAGATCATAGGAAAGAGAATCCGAAGATCTCCATCAGGACTCACCCGAAGAAGAGCGCGGAGCTGCTGGGCAAAAATATCGGGGTTCCGGAGAAGAAAACGGATTCCTCGACACCCGAGTGCCGGATTTGGTTCAGGTTCATACTGGTTGATATTCCCTTTATCCCCTCCCACATCAAAGGTACGGAAAATAACAGGCATTCCCCGCGCTTTTTCCATGATTTGCTGATAAAGGATAAATTGATCTTCCTCTGAGAAGGTATCAAGCTCTTTTCCAAAAAAGAGAAATTCAGAGCGGAAAAGACCGATCCCTTCGGCATTATAGGGAATCAGAAGGTCGAGATCAGAGAGATTTTCGATATTCGCAAAGACCTCAACATTTACACCATCAACTGTTTCGGTCCCTTTGTGGGGGCGTATATGATTGATCTCTTTTTTTTCTTCCGAATCTTTTAATGCTTTTTTATACTTTTTTAAGGTCTCTTCAGTGGGATGAACGATGACAACACCTGTTTTTCCATCAATAATAACCTCTGCAGATTTTAAGGAATAGAGGGTATTGATTGAGATATTAGCAACATAGGGGATCCCTTTGGAACGGGCGATAAGGGCTGCATGGGAAGTTGTTCCACCAATTTCTGTAATAAATCCATTCACTTGCCACTTGGAGGCTTGTGCAGTGCTTGAGGGGATGAGTTCTTTGGTAAAAATAATAGAATTTTCAGGAATCGTTTCGGTGCCAAGAGATTTGCGGGGGTGGAGATTTCGAAGTATCCTTTGCGAAAGGTCTTTCACATCAAGAAGCCTTTGCTTAAAGAAACTACCTCTGACTCTTGAAAATTCATCTTCATACTGAGTCATAACGGATTGGAAAACGGCCTCGGTATTTTTCATCCGCTTCCGAATTTTCTTTTCCATGAAAGTGGTCATGAAGGGATCTTCAAGCATTTGGATATGGGTGTCGATAATCGAAGCAGCCTCCGTTGACCCTTCTTTAGCTAAAAATCTTTGGAGGTCATGGAGATCTTCTCGACTAGATAGCACGGCGCGCCGGTATCTTCCAACCTCTTTTTCCACTTCCGCACTTGGAATCGAAAACTCGGGGACAATCTCTTCCTGAAGCCCCTCCACGAAGAAGAGTTTCCCGATAGCGATGCCTCCACTAATCGGGGCTCCTTTCAAGACAATTTCTTCTACAGCATCTTCCACTTAGAAATCTTCTCCAAATTTACTTTCAAACGCTGCGAGAAGTTCTTTTAAGGTTTCGCTAGCATCGCTCCCTTCTGCTTTAACTTTCAATTGCGCGTTTTTTGGTGCAGCTAGAATCATGATACTCATGATGCTACGAGCATTGACCGTTTCCCCTTTATAAGTCAATGTAACTTTTGCCTTCCTCTTTTGCAAAAGTTTTGCAATCGTTGTTGCAGGCCGAACATGGAGCCCTAACTTATTTTTCACTTTTGCTAATGCTTCAACTTTTTCTTCCAAGCTCTTTTTTTCTCGCTATTTCTTCTAAGAGTTTTTTATTAAATTCTTTTGCTGAGTGATAACCCATCTCTTTCAATCGGTGGTTTAATAGGGTTGTTTCAATCAGGAGAACAACATCTCTTCCCGGTTTAACAGGATGGACAAAAAGAGGGATTTTTATCCCTAAGAATTCTGTAAACCGCTCCCTTAAGCCAACCCGATCATAGTAATGGGTCTCATCCCAGTCTTCCAAATGAATCACCATGTCGACAGGAACTTCCTTTCTTACAGAAACCGCTCCAAAAAGGTGGGCAACATTCACAATCCCAATCCCTCGAAGCTCTAAAAGATGTTTATTAAGGTCGTGACCAAACCCAATCAAACCTACCCCCTCACGGGTCCGGAGCTTCACAATGTCATCTGAAATAAGGCGGTGCCCCCGTTCAATGAGTCCCAAAGCGGCTTCACTCTTTCCAACAGACGAATCTCCCTGAATAAGGACTCCAATTCCATAAGCTTCAACAAGGGTGCCATGAACAGAATCGGTAGGAGCAAAAAAATCAGATAGGATCATCATAAGCTTTGTCAAAAGGGGCATCGAGCGCATTTTCGTTTTAAACAAGGGAACTTTGAGATCTTGACAAAGTTTTAAAAGTTCACGAGGAGGGCTTAATCCTCTTGCAACAATGATGAGAGGATTTTCCGCAGTGATTACCCCTTCAAGACGCTCCCTCCTTCTTTCCGGCTTAAGGCCACGGAGATAGTCCAGCTCCATCCGCCCAAAGATGAGAATCCGATTATCATCTTTTCGTTTGACATAGCCCGATAAGGAAAGGCCAGGACGTTGGACATGAGAGACTTTTATGACTCGCTCCATCCCAAGGTCCGCTTTTGTCTCTTCCAGACCAAGGACCGAGCCATGAGCATTGATAAAATCTCTTACTGAAAGCTTCACTTAGGCCTCTTCTAGATAAAAGGTAAACCAGTCTAAAAAGGTGGGAAAAGCTAAATAGTCTCTCCCTTTTTCCCTGCTCCGGTAATCGGAGATGGTCCCTTCGCTTAAAGAGCAAAGGACATTTCCAACCCCCAGATCGGGATACCAATCTCTATAAAAACACTGATACACATCTAAGTCAAAAGAGCGATAAAAAGGAAGGAAAAGCTCTGAAGAGATTGTCTCGTTGCCGAGTTTAAGAGAGACCTCCATCTCTTTAAACCTTTGTCTCTCTTCGACAAGTACTCCCGATGAAAAAATCCCTGTATCTCCTCCTTTAAAAAAGCCGTTGTGGATCCGAAAAAATTTTAGAAAGTCGTCTGGAAGAGGAAAATCGATTTGCTCTTTTAAAGCAGCAATCTCCCTATCAACGAGGGGTGGCCCTCCTAAAAAGAATTCCGTTCTCCCTTTTAAGCTGTACGTTAAGTAGACCCCATTTTTTACTCCGACCATTGCCACTTCATCGACAAGAGCAAAAAAACGATCGAGAAACCCCCGAAAACTTGGAACATAGGGAAGGGCATTGAACCAATAATCTCTAATAAACTCCAAACGGACAATGGGTTCAAGTTTGCTGAGCTCAAACCAACTCTTCGTAAGTCTCGGAGCTTTTTCTACTGCCTCATTCCACTGAAGGTCAGGAGATTCACTGAGTCGAATCATCTTCTCGTTTTCAAAATACTGGACAATATGATCTTGCATTCACTCTCCAACTTTAAACCAGCCAACCAGTGTAAAAAGGTTTTATACTTTTTTGCAACAATGTTGTAGAGATAAATTAAGGGTACACGTTCAGGGGGATTCCTATGATTTATACTCGCGTTGTCATTATTGGTGGAGGTTTTGGTGGACTTAACTGCGCGCAAACGCTTAGGAAAGCCAACTTAGATATCCTCCTCATTGATAAAAAAAACCACCATTTATTCCAACCCCTTCTCTACCAAGTTGCAAGTGCAGCCCTTTCTCCTGCCGACATCGCAACCCCTCTGCGGGAAATCTTTGCAACTCAAAAGAATACCACAGTCATTATGGGAACGGTTGAAAAAATCGATAAGAGAAACCACGAAATCGTTTTAGTCAATGGTGACCACGTCCCCTATGACTATCTTGTGATTGCAACAGGTGCTCGCCACGCTTATTTTGGAAATGATCAGTGGGAGCCCTTAGCACCAGGGCTTAAGACAGTCACCGATGCCCTAAAAATCCGAGAGCAGATCCTAATCTCTTTCGAAAAAGCGGAACGGATGGATAGTATCCGTGAAGCGGAGATGTATCTTAACTTCGTCATCATCGGAGCTGGTCCAACAGGTGTTGAGATGGCAGGATCAATTGCTGAAATCGCTCATAAGACAATGTTTAAAAACTTCCGAAGGATCAACACCGAAAAATCAAAAATCTATCTCGTTGAAGGGGCCGACCGCGTCCTCCCTCCCTTTCCTGAAAAACTCTCAGCTAGAGCCCATAAAGACCTTGAAAAGATGGGAGTTCGGGTAATTACAGGAGAAATGGTCACCAATATTACCGAAGAAGGGGTACAAGTCGGTGACACCTTTATCGCTGCGCGCAATGTTATCTGGGCGGCTGGCAACCAAGCCTCTCCCCTTTTAAAAACCCTCGACGTCCCTCTCGATCGCCAAGGACGGGCGATGGTAGAACCAGACCTATCGATTCCTGATCACCCTGAAATCTTCATCATTGGAGATGCAGCTTGCACGATTGGAAAAGGGGGAAAACCCCTTCCTGCAGTTGCAACAACAGCGATTCAACAAGGACGCTATGTTGGGAAAATCATCCGGCGCAAGGTCCCTAAAGAAAAACGGCGCCCCTTTAAGTACTTTGACAAAGGGGGGATCGCTACTATCGGAAAAAACAAAGCCGTTGGCTATTTCCGCGGCATGCACTTTAAGGGACTCTTTGCCTGGCTCCTTTGGGGCTTTATCCACATCTTCTATCTCGTCAGCTATCGGAGTCAATTTGCTGTGATGCTCGACTGGGTCTTTCATTATATGACGGGCCTGCGTGGAGCGCGTCTGATTCATAAAAACATCGATGGCGAACTCCCAAACATAAATAAGAAAAAAGATGAAAGGAAAAGTCTTTGAGTTTGACTCATCCCAAGTTCCAGATTTTGTATGGCCCCTTTCTTCATCTTTTTTAATTCCATCGAAACCGCCACCCACAAAACCTGGAACTTGGGATTCATTGGGTCTGTCAAAAAAAGAGCTCATTCTTCACAATTCCTCACATGTTTATTTGGAAACGGTACCCCGCCCTTTATGCTGCCCTCCTTGTTTTGATTGGAATCGCCAGTCACTTTTTTCTTCCCCTGCTCACCTTAGTCCTATTCTTTAAAAAGCGCCTCCTATGGATCATCCCCCTCATTGCCTTTCTCTATGTAAAACTCCTTTACCCCATCCTTCCTAAAGAAGACGTAGGGCGAGCCCATTTTCATATCGAAGAGGTCAAAAGACATGCTGGCCCCATCAAGACAACCATCTCCTATATTGGAACGATCAAAACCTTTGAAGGGGTAAAAGGAACCTACCACTATCTCCCAGCCCGCCTCTATTTCCCCTTAAATAAAAAACGTCCTCCTGCAAATACCGATTACTTTATAGATGGCACCCTCACTGAAATCTCTCTTGGGTCTTACATCTTAAAACCTACTAAAAAAAGCCCCTGGATCCCCCTTGAAAAAACCAAAAGTTTAGCAGAGTGGCGCTTCAAAAAAAAAAGCGGAGTCAAGAAATGGATCCATAGCCGCTTTAAAGAAAAAAAAGTGGCCATTCTCATGACCGCCCTTGCCACCGGGAATCTAGAAAGTCGATTCCTTGCCTATCAATTTAACGCCGTTGGGCTGCAACATCTCCTTGCGATCTCGGGGTTCCACTTTGCCCTTCTCTCTTTCTTTCTTACCTCTATTTTAAAACGATTTCTCCCCGAAAAAATCCTTGCCCTTACCCTGATTATTCTACTCACCTCTTATTTCTTTTATATGGGAAATGCTCCCTCTATCAGTCGCGCCTGGATTGGAATCCTCATCTATCTTATCGGGCTCCTCTTCCATTTCCGCCCCACCCCTCTCAATGCCCTTGGCGTAGCCCTTCTTGCCGCCCTCATTTTTGATCCCCTCATCGTCACCCATATCGGTTTCCAACTTAGCTTCGGCGCCACACTTGGTATCCTTATCTTTTACCGCTCCTTTGAAAGCAAACTCCAAAAACTCTTCCCCAAACGCCCTTATGAATATCTCCTAACAATGCCTCGGATCGATCAAGTGGGCTACCTCTTCTGCACCTATCTCCGCTCAGTCCTCGCACTGCAAGGAGCTGTCCTCACCTTCACCCTTCCCCTCCTCCTCTTTCACTTTCAGACCTTTCCCCTTGCGTCCCTTTTCTATAACCTCTTCTTTCCCCTCCTTTTTTCGATCCTCCTCGCCCTCTTCCTCCTCCATCTTGATTTTCTTACTGCCCCTTACGCCTCCTTTCTCATTTCCCTCATCGAAAATGCCCCTAAAAAACTCCTCTTCCACATCACTCCCATCCAGGCCCTCCTCTGCGCCCTCCCTTTCTTCCTCTATTTCGGGGCCTGTCAGAAAATTCCATTCCCCCATTTTTTACGCTTTTTTTGGAGAAAATGAAAACTCCTGAAAAATCTGTGGAAAGCGACTTTCCCGACAGTCCCTTTCGCCATAAAAAAAGGATCCAGCTTAAAAAGCTGGACCCCTAAATCGTAGCTCTATTTCTATTGATTATCTTTTCCAGGAAAGGGCTTAAGCCGAAGTTTAAGCGCTTAAAACTACTTCTTGATCAGGGAAAAGATAAAACACAGCATCATAGGCTATTGTGCTAAGTGCTTCCCATTTTCTATTAACCAAAATGGTTTCGCCTGTATAGCGACCAACAACATATGCAGTTAACGCACCCAATCCAAAATTTGTTATTGCAGAATTGATTGAAACTGCTAACGGAAAAGGCATACCTTGATTTTTCAACAATTTAGAAAGATCAACAGCAGAATTGTAGCGCTGATTAAGCCGATTAAGGAGAACCACCCCTGCTCCATAATAGAGATAAGGCTTTAGTGGAAGAGAGGGATTTCTATCTCCTTCAAGTTTATATAAAACGCATGCTTGAACCATAGCAACGACTGTGCATAAAACAAACCGTGCTCTTTTTTTACTTTTAGAACTCAAGAAAGGAGTGAATTGGTATTGAGCCTCTCTTTCTTTAGAAGCAGCTTTTATTTCTTTTTGGTATCCCATTTTAGTCACATAATTCACTACAGACTTTGCAACGGTAGAGAAAGCAAGAGCGCTCCATTCTTTCAACCAAACCCGTTCTCCAATCCCTTTGTAATTACAAAAAGCCCAAGTAAGGGCTATCCCTACAAAAATTTTATTTTTGTCCTCAACATCAAAATACAGACCAATTTGGTTTGATCCATGGTAAGAAACGCGCGCTGCTAGAGCCGGCATTAAAGTTCCTTTATCAGTTCCTCTTAAGATTTCCTGATAAAAATCATTCCCCTCAAGAATCGCTGTACAAAGAAGCTCTTTACCGATTTGATATAAGGTGGGTGTCATAAGTCCTTCCTATGTTTGACGTGATTTTCCCAAGTATTATAAAGAAAATGTTAATAAATACAAGGATTAAAAAAAAACTTGTCTTCAGCAAAATGATGGGCCTTTAGTAAGAGTGGACTCTTCCTCTATTGACCGAAATCTCTTTTTACGTTAAAAATGTTTCTCATTTCAATGGCGGTCGTAGCTCAGTTGGTAGAGCACTTGATTGTGGTTCAAGACGTCGCGGGTTCAAGTCCCGTCGATCGCCCTTTTTGAAATACCATTCACGAAAAATTTTAGACGATAGAAGTGCTGTGGCTTCATCATATTGCATTTCTCTCCTCAACAATAGCCTACGGCTATTGCCCTCGTCATTCACTATAATCTGATTTTGCCTCGCTACTTCCTCGTCTAAAATTTTTCGTGAATGGCATTTCTGCTGGTCATGATAAAAAAATTATCCTTTTGCATTGAGAAAAATTTTGCTATGATGAATGTTATGGAGAAAAAGAAAGTCGCCCATCCAGAAATTAAGGGGCTTCTCACACTTGTGGGAAGTGTTTTGCTATTTTTGTGCATGGTTAGCTTTATTCATGACAACCCAAAAGGAAATTGGTTTGGGATTGTTGGCTATGGCATTGGGCTTGGATCCCTTTGGACACTTGGGCTATCCGCCTATTTAGTGGCTGCTTACATTGGGTGGATTGGTTGGAAGATGCTCATGGGAGGATTCCCACAGCAACTCAAAATGAAAACCCTTTACTTCGGGATTGGGATTGTCTCTTTATCGATGCTCCTGAACCTCCTTACTGAAGCAGGAGGTTTTTCCAATGGATTCATCGAAAAACACCTTTTTTCTGAGATTTATTTAAGCAATTATCCCTTCCCACATAGAGTTGTCCGCTTCAACTTAGGAGGGGTTCCTCTTTATTATTTATTGCGCGATGTCCCTACGTTTAACTTACAGCACCTTCTTAGCAATATGGGGGTCGGCATCACCTTTTCATTGACGGGGCTAATGTCTCTTATTCTGTTTACGAATACCCGTGTGATTCCCCTAATCAAAGATTTCCGCATTATTTTGAGAGATGTGTTGAAGTTTTTAAGAGTGGTGATTAAAGATTTTAAACCAACCAAAATAAAGAGGAGGAAAATCCCCCCAGTTCAAAAAGTGGTAGCGCCTGAGGTGAGGTATATGGAGCCTCCAGAAGAAAAGGAAAGTGATTTAAAGATTACCACCCACTTGGAAAAACGGAGAGAGACGGGAAAGGTAAAAACAATGGATACGAAGCCCTACTCAGGGACTTTTAAACGGTTCCGGCTTCCTCCTCTAAGTTTGCTAACCAATGCTAAAAAGATTGATAAACCATCACTAAAGAAAGATCTGGAGCGGCAGGCAAAGATTTTAGAAGAGACTCTTTTGAGTTTTGGTGTTGAGGGAAAAATTGGAGAGATTAACTGTGGTCCAACGATCACCTCTTTTGAAGTCCATCCTCCGAGTGGAGTAAAGGTTCAAAAGATCAAGGTTCTGGAAAATGATATTGCCCTTAACTTGCAGGCAAAATCAATTCGAATCATCGCTCCGATTCCTGGAAAAGCAGCGGTTGGTGTAGAAGTTCCTTCGCTTTACCCTCAGGAAGTTGGGTTTAAGGAAATGCTTAGTGAATATCAAAAGGAGCCCAAAAAGCTTCACATCCCCATCATGCTTGGACAAACAGTATCGGGTGATAATGTGGTGTGCGATCTGACAAAGATGCCCCACTGCATCATTGCAGGTGCAACGGGATCGGGAAAATCGGTCTGCATCAATAGCATCGTCATGTCGATCTTGATGACAGCACGCCCAGACGAAGTTCGACTCTTGCTTGTCGATCCAAAAAAGGTCGAGCTCAGCTCTTATGCCAATCTCCCCCATATGATTGCGCCGGTGATTACCGAGGCGCATGGAGCTTACGCAGCCCTCAATTGGCTCGTTAAAGAGATGGCCGACCGCTATGAAATGCTTAAACGGTTAAAGCTTCGGAATATCACTGGATTTAATCACCGCAGGTACAATCCAGAGAAAGAAGCTGAAATGGAGATGCAAATTCCTCGGAAAATGCCCTATATCGTAGCGATTATTGATGAGTTTGCCGACCTGATGATGGCTTCAAGTTCTGATTTAGAAACACCGATTGCACGGATTGCGCAGATGGCCCGGGCTGTGGGGATCCATCTAATTTTAGCAACACAACGTCCATCACGTGAAGTGATTACAGGACTGATCAAAGCAAACTTCCCCAGCCGCATCTCTTTTAAAGTCGCTAGCCGGGTGAATAGTCAGATTATCCTCGATGAAAATGGTGCCGAAAGCCTCCTTGGAAATGGTGATCTTCTCTTCCTACCACCGGGATCTCATAATTTGACCCGTGCCCAAGGGGTTTTTGTTCGGGACCAAGATATCAATCGGGTGATCGATCACATTGAAAGCCAAGCGGGACCGCAATATCTCATCAAGTCATTTGACCACATGGCGCAAACCGATTTTCTAACAAAAGGGAGTAGTGAGGGAAATGATGATCTTTATTCCCAGGCCCATCAAATCATCACAGAGACGGGAACTGCTTCGACAACTTTCTTGCAGCGGAAGCTTAAAATTGGCTATGCACGGGCAGCTTCTCTCATGGATGAGCTCGAAGCAAATGGTGTGATCGGATCCCAAGATGGGAGTCGCCGTCGCGTTCTCCTTAAAAAGGACTAGCATTATATTTTTATAGAGCTAAGATGCAGTTAGGAGGTGATACGCTCCCCTATGAATAAAAAGCGTAAAATCTTAATTGCTGACCCTTCTACAACGTTGATCGATGCGATCTTAACGTCAAAGGAGGCTGAATCTTATGAATTTGCAACAGCAAAGACGGGACCGGCTGCCCTGAAGAAAATCCAAGATTTCGAGCCTGATCTTTTGATGATTGACCTCATTATGCCCCATATTCATGGGGTTGAGGTAATGAAAACGATCAAAACCAACACACGTTTTCGAGATATGGGGATCATCGTCTCCTCTTACCATGTCATGATCCAAAATTACCATGCTGCCATCGAAGAGGGTGCCGATTACTTTCTAACTAAACCCTTTGAGATTTCTCAATTTTTTGAACTTGTGGAAAAGTTCTTTGCTGGCAACCTCAAGCCGGAACCTTTTTCACTGAAGAGTGGCCACGAGGTGATCGAAAACCACTGCTACCACCCGATCCCCTCAACCCTCTCTTCCTACATCCGTTTTTGGGGAACAAGAGGATCGAATCCTGTCGCTGGGGCTGAGTATGTCCGCTATGGGGGGAATACCTCCTGCCTTGAAGTCCGACACGGTGATGATCTTCTAATCATTGATGCAGGAACAGGGATCAGGCAACTGGGAGACCTTATTGGCATCGAAGATAAGGAAACGATCCACCTCTTTGTTTCCCACACACATTGGGATCACATCACCGGTTTTCCTTTCTTTGGACCGCTCTATAAGAAAGATTGTAATGTGGTGATTTGGGCACCTGTTGGGTTTGAAAAGAGTACCAAAGAGCTCTTCACCAGTATGCTTGCCTATGCCTACTTCCCCGTTCGTCTCGATGAGATGAAAGCAAAGGTCTCATTTAAAGAACTCCGCGATGATCGTCCTGTATCCATTGGTGATCTTGTCATCGACTGCCACTTTACCAACCATCCCGGCCCAACCGTCGGTTTTAAAATCAAGTCACCCAATAAAACCATCGGCTACATTACCGACAATGAAGTTCTCCTCGGCTATCATGGACATCCCAATAATATTCACCTAAAACATCCCCTTCTCCAGCCCCATCTTGGACTCATTGAGTTTCTAAAAGATTGTGATATGATCGTCCATGAGGCTCAATATTTTCCCGAAGAATATTACCGTAAAACCGGCTGGGGACATTCTTCTATGTCAAATGCGACCGTCCTTCTCAAGTATACGGGCTGTAAAAAGTGGCTTATCACCCACCATGACCCGAACCATAAAGATAGAGATCTTCAAGTGAAACTCCAGCTCCACAACGATATTATCCAAGAATGTGGCCTCGATATTAAGGTCGACATCGCCTACGACGGCCTTATGATTCCCTTATAAGGCTTTTACTGTCCAGCTCCTAAATCCATTGGCTGTAGAGCTTTGCGCTTCTGTGCCTCTTTAAATTTCAATTATTTGACTAACTTTTTCTTGGTAAGCAATGGTAATCGGAAAATCCCTTTTCACCCTTTCTTGGACCCGCTTGATGGCGAGTTCGGGGTTGTTGCATTCGCTAGAGAGGTGGGCAAGATAGACGTGCTTGAGACCGGGGTGGTCCACTTGCTCGATAAGCTCAGCAGCGCCATCGTTAGAAAGGTGCCCTTGGCGACCAAGGACTCGCTGCTTGTAGATCATGGGACGGTTGCAGGCATAAACCATCGAGGGTTCATGGTTGGCTTCGATGTAAAGATAATCACACTCTAAGAGGTGGGCTCGGACAAGGGTGGTGACAAACCCAAGATCCGCGCAGATCCCAAACTTTATATTCCCTATCCGAATGGTAAAAGCGACTGGATCAAGGGTGTCATGTTGAACGCTAAAGGGATGAATCTCCATCTCCCCAAACTCAAAAGACTCTCCCGTTGAAAAGATCTTAAAGCGGGGACGCTCCCGGATGATCCCAAGGATTGCTTTGGCTGTTTCGCTATTGGCAAAAACGGGAATGTCTAGCTGTTTAGCAGTTTTCTCAAGGCCCCGGATATGATCACCATGCTCATGGGTGACAAGGATCGCATCAATCTCCCCAATATCAACATCGATCTCCCCAAGCTTTTCAATAAGCGCTTTAAAGCTAATACCGGCATCGATGAGGATCTTCGTCTCATCGTCTGCAACATAAATGGCATTTCCTTTGGAACCGGATGCTAGGGGACAAAACTTCTTCATGAACCTATCCCGAATTTAAGGGTTTATTTGATTTCTTTAATTTTTGAGGAGATTTTTTCCCACCTTTTTGATCACACTGTCCATAAGACAAGGGATCAAAAAAGGAGGAAAAAGGGTGATATAAAAAAACATCTCTAGTTTGGAGTAGGTTCATAAGCTACTAACTTAAACACTAATCCAAAATTCTTTCTACTAAAATATCAACACCTTATGAATCATTTATTAAACTAAGATTGACATTATTAATTGCGAATAATTATATGTGAGATACTAACAAGGAATGAAATGGAACGACGTGAATTATTAAATGAAATTGATGTGACACTTGATCAACTGATCAAAAATGGTGCCGCACTGAGGGAAGTGACTAGCGATCCCCTTTATGAAAGAGAGGTGGAAGCGCTCCAAAAAACGCAGGAGTCACTCCTTGCCCATCTCCTCCACCTCGACCGTTTCCTTAAGGAAAAATCTTCGAATAAAACGGGACGAGCCATTTACGATAAGCTCACCATTTTCTCGGAGCTTTCATCATCCCTTGCAAAACAAATGCGCTCCTCTTACCCCAAGCCTACGGCTCGCCGTAAAAAATCTAAAATAACATCTAGCTCGTGACACTCTCAATCCCCTAAAGGGGATGAGAATTCCCGCATGTCACTGTAAACAGCTGAATATCAATGGCTAGTAATTAGCGAGGTCTTTGATTGCTTTTTCGATGTCGTTTTTCTGCGGAAGGACAGCATCTTCGAGATGTTTTGCGTAAGGGACGCAGGTGTTAAGGCCGCCGAGTCGCTTGATCGGTGCGTCGAGAGAGTCAAAGGCTTTTTCGGCGATTTGGGCAGCAATTTCAGCGCCGAAGCCGCAGGTAAGGGGGGCTTCATGGACGATCAGTGCTTTGTTTGTCTTCTCGATAGAATTGATGATGGTTTCTGTATCGAGAGGGGAGAGGGTACGGAGATCGATAATTTCTACAGAGACCCCTTCATCCTCGAGTTTTTGCGCTACTTCTGAGGCCATATGGATCATGAGCCCCCAAGCGATAAGGGTGAGATCGGTCCCTTCACGGACGGTGTTGGCTTTGCCAAGAGGGATGATTTCATCTTTGGTCGGTTCTGGTTTTGCAGAGAAGACTCTTTGGCGATAGAGGGCTTTATGTTCGAGGAAAATCACAGGATTGGGATCGCGAATGGCGCTCTTAAGGAGCATTTTTGCATCGGCAGCATTACTTGGCATCACGATTTTCAGACCAGGGCAATGGGCGAGATAGGCTTCGATATTTTGTGAATGGTACGGCCCCCCTTGAATATAACCACCCGATGGCATTCGAATAACAACAGGGCAGTTCCACTCACCATTCGAGCGATAGTGAAAACTTGCAAGCTCATTAAAGAGTTGATTGACTCCAGTCCAAATATAGTCGGCAAATTGAATTTCTGCAACAGGTTTAAAGTTGCTATGAATGGAAAGCCCGATAGTAGTTGCTACAATGGTTGACTCTGCAAGAGGTGTATTAAAACAGCGCTCTTCCCCATACTTGTTTGTTAAATCGCGGGTAATCCCAAAGACCCCCCCCTTTCCTCGAGCAACATCTTGTCCAAAGACAATGACACCGGGATCTCTTTCCATCTCTTCATCAATAGCATGGTTAAGAGCATCCATAATAACAATATCCTCTCCCCTTTCATCGGGAGTTTCTTTAAAGGTCGTTTCAACTTCCTTGTAGACATGGTCAAGGACCCGCTCAGTCTCTTGAAGAGGAAAACCTTCTCCTTTCACTGCGGCGGTTGCGGCCTCTTCTTTAACTTTTTCACGAAGAGCTTCAAGCTCGGTTTCGGTGATCCCTCCGTTTTCAAGGAGCCATTTTTCGAAGAGTGGAACAGGGTCGCGCGCCTGATCATCTTGGGCTTGATCATCGGTTTTGTATTTCTTAGGATCATCACTACTACTATGGGCTCCAATCCGTGGCACCTTGGCAACGATAAGGGTCGGTCCTTCCAACTTTCGTCCTTTTTGGATGGCATCTTTCATTGCAGCAGAAATTGCGCTATAATCACATCCATCGATTTCATGAATGGAGAGACCGGTATACCCTTTTGCCATGTGAGCAATGGATCCGCCGGCTGTTTGATCTTCAACAGGAACAGAAATGGCCCAACCATTATCTTGAATGACAAAAATGACTCCAAGTTTATGGAGACATGAATAGTTAAGGGCTTCATGAAAATCCCCTTGAGACGTGGAGCCATCTCCACCTGAAACATAGACGACTTCATCGGTTCCAGCAAGGCGAGAGGCTTTTGCAACCCCCACTGCTTGGAGAAATTGTGAACCCACAACACTTGACTGACAAGGGATGCGGAGCTCTTTATGAGAAAAGTGATCAGGCATCATCCGTCCACCAGAGTGGTGAGGAACTGCGCGAGCAAGGAAAGCGCCAAAAATTTCACTAAGATTGCACCCAAGACCTATCGCAAAGGCGCGGTCACGGTAATAAGGAAAACCCCAATCTTTGCCTGCAGTCAAAGCTTGACCACACATGATACCAATCAGCTCATGCCCATGGGTATAGAGGTGGAAGGTTCCACCCTTATTCTGCCGTACGAGCTTTTGCATTTTTTCATCGGTAAAACGGGCACGGTAAACCCCCTCAAGGGTTCTTAAACACTGCTCTTTTTCAGCTGTTTCTAAGAGCACTTTTAAAGGGGTAGTGGTAGTCATTACTTTTCCTTCTTCCTCCCCTTTTTAATAGGAGTCACTTGTTTGATTCCAGCTTTACGCTTTTGTTGAATCATCTCTTGGAGCTCTTCCTTATCCGTAGGCTGCTTCCCTTTTTTCTTTGGAAGGAACCCCTTAGCAATATCTGCGATTTTCCCTTTTTCTTTCGCACCTCCACTAACCGCTTGAATGAGTTTTTCTTCTTTTTCAATGCCAAGTCCAGAAGTAGACTTTAACCGGTCTGAAAGATGGCGGAGCGATTCTAAACGTTGAGAAAGGGCTTCGAGTTTTGAGTCGATCTTTACCCGAGAACTTCCCCGTAAACTTGCAATGAGCTGCGCCTCGGTATCGAACTTCGCTGAGAAAGTAACCGATGTACTGGTAAAGTCTGGGTTGAAAAGAAAGGGGCGAATAGCTGGTGGAACTGTTTTATAAATATCAATTGTGTACTGCGGTTCTAACTCTACTTTTGCCGCTTGCTTTGGAGGACGTCCCCGTTTTGGCCTTGGGTTAAGGGCTTCATTTGAGTAATAGGTTTTTGATTTAAGGGTGATCGCATCGCGAGCATTTTGCACATCTTTTGGAACTTTTGCTTCAAAAAGATTGTGCTTTACTTTTTCAAGAACTGTTTTTGCCACATCAAGATCTTCTTCAAATGCAAAACGGATTGCTTCATTCCTTAGCCACTCAATAATCCGAATCCTTGACCGCTCATGGTAATATTGTTGCCATTTTTCGAGCTCCGTTAGGTGGTCATAGATAAACTCGAGGAAGTTTTCTCGAGCTTCTTTAGAACTAATAATATCAAGGAGCTTTTCCTTTGTATCGATGTCATAAACCTTTTCATTGACAAATCCTTCCATAAACTTCTTCGTTTCATAGAAGGTCATCTTGGGAATCAATTTAAATCGATCGGCGCTATCTATGAGTTCTTTTTCTAAGCTTTCAAGCTCTTCCAAGCTACGGTCTAAGTCTGCAAAGACAATAAATCCCTCTATGGTGTCGAGGTAAAAATCCCGCTCATCATCAGACTTCGCAAAAGCGTCCATAAGTCTATGAAAACGGAGAATTAATGGGTTTTGTGCCTGTGCGAGTTTTTGTTTTGCCATTGGAAGTGCTCAATAAATTTTTAGTGAATGAAGACTCATCTTATCAATAAATTTCCTATCTTTCAAGTAGTAAATATTGTACATTGTTTATCTACTAAGTTAAAGGTAAAAAGCATGCTTGATATCAAACTCATTCGTGAAAATCCACAAACTATTGAAAAAAAACTTCAAACGAAAGATAGAGAAGCCTCCCTTCAAAAAGTTCTTAAACTAGATGAAGAGATCCGTTCTCTAAAGATTGAGTCGGAAGTGCTTAAGAATCAGCGAAATCAGAATGCTAAAGAGGTCGGCGAAAAAAAAAGAAGGGGTGAGGATACAACCGATCTTTTAAAGTCGATGGAAGGGGCTAAAGATAAAATTTCAACCCTCGATCATAAGCTTCACGAGCTTGAAGAAAAGTTGAAATTTGAATTAGGATGCCTCCCCAACCTTCCTGCCGCCGACGTCAAATCCTCTTTGAATGCTAAAGATAATGTTTTAATCAAAAGTGTCGGTAAAAAACCAAATTTCTCCTTTCAACCAAAAAACCACCTTGAACTCAACGAAACCCTTAAACTCTTCGACTTTAAACGGGGAGCTAAAATAGGGGGGAGTGGATGGCCTATGTACCGTGGGATGGGCTCTCGCCTAGAATGGGCACTCATCAATTTCATGATCGATACCCACGTAACAAACGGCTTTGAGCAGTGGATCACTCCTCTTGTTGGTCGCTCTGAAATCATGATGGGGTCGGCCCATCTTCCCAAATTCGAGGACCAACTCTTTAAACTCCAAGACAAAGATCATCACCTTTACCTTATCCCTACCTCTGAAGCGGTTCTCAATGGAATCCACTACGATGAAATCCTTAGCGAAGAAGAGCTTCCCCTAAAGTATACCGCTTATACCCCCTGCTTCCGTCGAGAAGCTGGAGCTGCAGGCTCTGGGGAACGGGGGCTCATTCGGACCCACCAATTTAATAAAGTGGAGATGTTTGCCATCACTCACCCCGATCAAACAGAAACAATCTATCACGAAATGGTTGCAAGTGCCGAAGAAATCCTCAAAGCTCTTAACATTCATTATAGGAGTATGCTTCTCGTGACTGGAGATATCTCCTTTGCAGCAGCAAAAACAATTGATTTAGAGGTATGGCTTCCGGGACAAGACCGTTATTACGAAGTCTCATCGGTTTCTAACTGCACCGATTTTCAAGCACGTCGCTCAAAAATCCGCTATAAAAAAGGGAAGGATAAGCCAGAGTTTGTTCACACCCTCAATGGTTCGGGCCTTGCCACTTCTCGTCTGATGGTTGCTCTTTTAGAAAACAACCAACAAGAGGACGGCACAGTGGTCATCCCAACCGTCCTCCATAAATACTTGGGTGGCTTAAAAAGCCTTACCCCTCTCTAGTACTACTATCCTGCAGCAGCAGCACTACTATCTGCGGCAGCAGCAGTACTATTATTTGCGGCAGCAGCTACCCGAGTAATCATAGGAAGAATCGGGAAATATGTAGCGACAATATCCCATGGATTCTGTTTCCGCTCCGCAGGAGGTTGATTAACATTAAAAACCTGCTCGCGGAGATGAGGCTCCCAATTGGTGAAGGAATCTACAACCGTTTGACTCACACTAATCAGCCAGGTTTTTGCGATGATTTCTTTTGAGTAACTATCAATGATTCTAACAAGCTTTTTAAAACCAACCTTAGCCTCATGTTCTGAACTGTTCAGAACTATTCGATGAAACTCGGTATGGACATGACTCATTTGCGACTTAACAACACCAATATCCCAAGTAATCAATGCAAAAGCGATGCTAAATCCCATTAAGGCTGTCGGAAAAATGGGAACGGAAGAGATAGCACGGGAGGAAAAGAAAAGAACCGCTGTCAACGCAAATCCCGCACGCCAAAAGCTTGTAATCGGCTTCATGGCTTCCTGAACAACATCTCTAACCTTTGCTGCCTCTACCTCACCTAAGACGTTCTCGCCTTCCACTTGAAATCCTGCTAATAGGTTAAGACTGTCCTCTCCTATCCTACTAACATCTTCAGGCTTCGTTATGAAAAAGGAAAGGGCTTGAAACCCCCATCCTATAAATGTTTGCATATAATTTGCTCCTGACGCTTGTCCCATAAAGCCCTCCTTGGTTTGACTTTCGGAAGACAAGTTTAAATTTTCTTTAGATAAAAGAAAAGCTTTAATGTACAATGCAGAGATATGAACTTCGATCCTCTTAGTGACCTTCTTTCCTTTTTGCAAGGGAGTCCAACAGCTTGGCACGCCACTCAAGAAATTGGGAATCGCCTCGCTGAGCAAGACTATACTCCCCTTGATGAACAAGAAAAATGGGAGCTGAGTCCCGGAGGCAGCTATTTTGTGGAACGGGGAGGATCTATTTGCGCCTTTATCCTTCCAAAAGAGCTTCCCAAAAGCGCTACCATCTTAGCCTCCCATACCGACAGTCCAGCCTTAAAACTCAAGCCAAACCCTCTCTTTATTGAAGATAATCTTCCATTCTTAAGAGTTGAAACCTATGGAAGCCCTATCTTAAGTACGTGGATGAACCGGGACCTTGTCATTGCAGGGCGCATTTTACTTTCGGAGGGTGATGAGGTAAAGCAAAACCTCCTCTTTTTAGAAAGTGCCCCTGTTCTGATTCCCTCCCTTGCAATCCATCTCGAACGGGAAACGAATGACAAGCCGAAAAAAATCGATAGGGAGCACCACCTCTGCCCAATCCTTGGTATTGAAAGTAAAAATAAATCCCCTGAAAAAATCTTCGAAGAGCTTTTGGGGATCAAGCAAGGGGACCTTTTAGGGGCCGATCTTTATTTGGTCCCCTTTGAAACTCCTCGGATTTTGGGGCATCACTCAGAGATGGTTGCCTCTTATAGGATCGATAATTTAGCTAGCGCCCACGCCTCTCTCTTAGCACTTCTTGCCGCAGAAAAACATCCAAAAGAAAGAATTCAAATGGCGATTTTTTGGAACCACGAAGAAGTGGGGTCGGGAAGTGATGAAGGGGCAAGCTCACCCTTTTTTATCGATATGCTCAAACGGATGACCCTTAGCTATAAAATGGGAGAAGAAGATTTCCTCAGAATGAAACAAAGTTCTCATGTGATTTCGATCGATATGGCCCACGCTTATCATCCAGGATATAAGAAAAAATATGACAAAGAAAATGCTCCAAAAATTGGGAAAGGGATCGTTTTAAAATATAATGCAAATCAGCGGTACGCTACAAGTGGTCTGACAGCTGCCAAAATAGTAAAGATCTGTCAAAAGAAAAAAATTCCTTATCAATCTTTTGCTTCCGAATCAAATCTTCCCTGCGGAAGTACAGTTGGGGCAATCGCAGCTGCCAAAACAGGGATTCAGACGGTTGATATCGGCCTTGCCCAATTTTCCATGCATGCGGCGCGCGAGCTGATTGCCATCAACGATCACCTCGATCTTTGCAAACTCCTCAAGTCAATCCTTGAAGGGTGATTAGGGCCCGTAAAGAAATAATATCCCTATTTGGCAAAGTTGCAGCCAGTCAAATAGAGATATTATTTCTTTACGGGCCCTTAGCTCTTTGGTAAACTAGCAGGCATGTCAGAAAACTACGAACATTTTGAAGGGAAAAACACCATTGAGCATCTCCGCGTTGCTCGAGAAAAGGGAGCAAAAGCAACTGCTGAGCTCCATGGAACGGAAATGCCTGGGCACATGTCAGCAGCAGCTGATAGTGCAAAAGAAACCGCCATTTTTATTTTAGGGATGTGGATCCTTTTAAGTGGCTTTGGAATGGCTCCAAGTAAAACCTTCTGGATCATTGGACTCTTTTCAATCGGTTGGCTTTTTTGGAAAGTAGGCCGAAGTAGTTTACTCGGATGGTCACGCCTTGAAAGACTCCATAGGCTCATTGAACAAGAAAAGTGGGAAATCGAACACCACCGCGCTCAAGAAAAAGAAGAACTTGCTGCGATGTACAAGCAAAAAGGCTTAAGTGGAAAACTTCTCGATCAAGTGATTGAAGTCTTAATGGCTGATGACAACCGTCTTCTCCGAGTCATGCTTGAAGAAGAACTCGGTCTCACCCTAGAATCTTATGAACATCCACTAAAACAAGCGATGGGCGCTGGCATTGGAGTCATTATTGCAGCTCTTGGTGCGACAATTGGATTCTTTATGGGAGGACTTTTAGGGATCACACTTCTCCTTGCTATTATTTTTGCTATAGCCACTCTCCTTGCAAGTAAAATGGAAGGAAACGAGCTTATTAAATCACTCACTTGGAACTTGGCGGTAGGAGCTTTGTCTATCGGAAGTATTTACCTTATTGCAGAGTGGATAAAACATGCCTTCCTCTGAAGCCCCTTATGTTTTTGATGAATTTTTCACCTCTGGTTTAGAAGAAAGCATCAGCCCCTTTCTAGAAAAAACCTCTCGAAAATGGGCTCATAACCTTAGTTTAAAAAGCTCTCTCGCTGCTGGATTTTTTCTCCTTTCCTCTTATATCACAGCGTATTTTATACCAGATCTTTCTTACTTTTTCTTACTCCTTGTCTATTTCCTTGCTGGAACCCCCGCACTACTTCGCACTTTTGAAGATATAAAAAATTTAGAGATCAACATCGATGTTTTGATGACTCTTGCAGCTTTCCTCTCTTTTATTATTGGAAGTCAGATGGAGGGAGGACTTCTCCTTGTTTTGTTTGCCTTTTCTGGAGCAATGGAAGAATCGGTTTCTAAAAAAGCAAAGGGGGCTCTCATCAATCTCCACCACCTATCACCAACCGTTGGAATGGTTGTTGGCGAAGATGGAACCCTTTTTCAAAAGTCAGTTCGTGAAATTGACGTGGGAACACGCCTCCTTGTTCGGGCAGGGGAAGTGGTCCCTCTCGATGGAAATGTGGTCGATGGAAGCTCCTTTGTCAACCTGGTCCACTTAACTGGCGAAAGTATTCCCGTCTCCAAAACACAAGGAGACGCTGTGCAAGCAGGAAGTCGGAATCTCGATGGAACACTTACGATAGAAGTGACAAAAACAAGTGCCGAATCGACCCTCTCAAAAATTATAAAGCTGATCAATAAAGCGCAAGAGATGAAACCAAAACTCCAGCGATTTCTCGATAAATTTGGAAAGCGGTATGCGATTACGATTATCTCTCTTTTCTTCCTCTTTGCTTTGACTCTCCCCTGGGTTTTTTCGATCTCCTATTTTGGAGTTGAAGGATCGGTTTACCGCGCTTTGACCTTCCTCATTGCCGCCTCTCCTTGCGCCCTTATTATTGCCACACCAACAGCCTATCTCAGTGCGATTAACGCCTGCGCACGCAAAGGAATTCTCCTGAAAGGGGGGATCGCACTCGATACCTTTGCAGGATGTCAAACCATTGCTTTTGATAAAACAGGGACTCTGACCACTGGAAAACTCGCCTGCATCGGGGTTGAGACCATCGGCACTCCAGACTACTCTATCAAAGATGCCGTGAGTATTGCATCAGCACTTGAAAGGCATGTCACCCACCCCATGGCCGAAGCGATCTGCCAATTTGCCGACAAGAGAAAAATCCCTCCCGCCACAATCACCGATTTTCAATCGGTTCCAGGCTTTGGACTAAAAGGAATCGCAACACTTGACGGAATAAAGGTTGAGGTAAAAATTGGAAACGAGGTTTTTATCTCTCCCAATAAACCCCTTGATAAAAAGGGGGTCATGATCTCCTTTCTCCAAATCGGAACCTCTCTTTTTGACTTCCGTTTCGAAGATGCTCTCCGTCCTGGAGTAAAAGAGGTCCTCGGATCGCTTAAAGAAAAAGGGCTCGAAGTGGCCATGCTCACTGGAGATCATGAAGAGAGCGCCGCTATTGTCGCTAAAGAACTATCCATTGACAAAACTTATGCCGATCTTCGGCCAGAACATAAACTGGATATCATCTCAAAACTTTCTAGTGAGAAACATCTTGCGATGGTGGGCGATGGAATCAATGATGCGCCCGCATTGATGCGTGCCAGCGTAGGAATTTCAATGGGGGAAATTGGAAGTGCAACTGCCATCGATGCCTCTGACATTGTTCTCCTTCAAGATGATCTTGCACTCATCTCATGGCTCCACAAAAAAGCGAAAAAGACGATGCTCATCGTCCGTGAAAATCTTACCCTAGCCCTTACCGTTATTTTTCTTGCCGTAGCCCCTGCCCTTCTTGGAGTTATTCCCCTCTGGCTTGCCGTTGTCCTCCACGAAGGGGGAACGGTCCTCGTAGGCCTCAATAGTCTCCGCTTACTCCGTAAGTAACTAAGCGCAAATTCTTTTTGAAGAGAGATAGAGGGGGCTGGGCCTCAAGCCCTGTCCCCTCTATCTCTTCTCTTTTTACCCGTGAATGCCACCTATTTCGCGGCAGCGGCCTTTTGAATTAGCGGAGATACAAGCTGAGTGCCGAGCCAAGGTGAGGCCACCTTGGCGAAGGTGA
>JANQJL010000078.1 GCA_028281675.1 Simkaniaceae bacterium | reverse complement strand
TTTCTTCAGTTTTTGAGCAGATTTTTTCTTTTTATTTTGATCACATTGTCCAGATGACAAGGGTTCAAAATGAAAAGGGAAAAGATGCCAAAAAGTGTGAAATAAAAAATTATCTTTAATACAGGATAGGTTCATATTTTAGGTATATAAAAATATGAGTTAAATAGCTACACCTTCATTGATATGACAGGAGGCTTATAAATTTCATCTCTTTCAGAAGATGTCCCTTGATACTCTTTTACGATAATATCGTAGAGAGTTGCTGCGTAAGCAACTGTACTAAGGAGGGCTTGCACTTCCACAGAAATTTTTATCGCCGTTAAAAAAGCAATGAGTTGAGCTACGTAAAGGAGGCAGGATGCTATATTGCCGAGAATTTTAACAAAAGCTTCATATTCGCTATCAGTGCCCCTAGCCTTTTGCCAAGCCTCGATATTTTGTGAAAGGGTCTCCTCTTTTAAAACCAAACTTGCCAAGGGGCCTAAGGCAGCATCAAAGGGAAGGATGGGCTCGATTGGGTTTTCTACAACTAAATTCCAAAGAGAGGTATAGGCTTGAATGAGCGAGACTGATTGAGCAGCGACGCGAACGACTTCTTTTGCACCAATTCCTTTGGTTTTCATCGACTCTAAATCGGTTTTTATTTGAACAATCTTATCCTCTTCGAGAGGGGAAGTCTTGCTGTCTCCTTGAGTATAGGAGAGTATATCAGCGCTAAAACCGACGATTTTGAGGGCGTGCTTTGCCTCTGTATCGGTATCTGGGACCAACGCTTCTGCAGGCCTTAAGACCGAAGTGAGGTCAGCCCTACCACGTTCTTGATAGTCAGGAGGTACTCTTACTTCTGGTAAACTGCTCATATTATACCTTTTAGTAATATTATATCACAAAAAAGGTATTAATTAAATAATAATAAACTATTTAATATTAATTATTAATATAAAATCTTTGTTTTTATTAAATGCCGCTTTTGTCCAGTTTGCTGAGCCCAAAATATGGGTTTTTTGATCAATGACCCCCCATTTATGATGAAGAAGTTGAGTGCCAAAACTTTTTTTGACTGAGATTCCCTCTTTTTCAAGAATTTCTTTGGCTTTCAGGCTAGCCCCGCGGGCAGTTGTTCCATCTAATTTTAAAGAAATTTTTACGCCTTTTTTGTGAAGCTCAACCAGTTTATCGATGAGAAGTGGGTGGGTGAAGGTGAATAGGGACAGGGAGACTTCTTTTTCTCCCTTATCAAGGGCACTTAGAAGGGTCTGCAGCGCTGACTCGCTAGGGAGAGAGAAATAGTGGCAAGAGGCATTTCCAACCATGAATTTGATTTCAGAAGGACGCCCCTCTGAGAGTTTTTCTGCGATAGATGGGGCATAGAGCCCCACCATGAGATTATCATGCATTTTAAGCGAGGAAGGGGTGAGGTTTGTTGACCCTAAGAAGAGGAGCTTTTTATCGATAATCCAAATTTTTTCATGGATCAATCCTCTCCCCTTAATAGGGTGAAAATGAAAATTTTCTTCCTTGAGGCTTTCTAGGGAAGGGCTTGCTTTTTTGTCATAGTAAAGGTGAATAGTCACACCTTCTCTTCCCCTTTTTTTTAGGAGAGAAAGGAGGGAACGGTCGGTAAGAGCATAGGTATGAAGGGTAATCGAGCTCTGAGCTTTTTTGATGGCTGCAAAGAGAGTGCGACTCAGATCAACGCGATCTTCAGAATTGTAGAAATAGATCGGTTTTTTTGGGGTGGGAAGGGGGATACTCAGTGAGTAGACAAGTAAAAAAATGAAAAGGGCAATCCCGGCTAAAGCCGAGATACCTTTAGATTTTTTGACCCTTAGCACGGAGCTCGCGGATGACAGTCGCTAGACCGCGGCGATCAATCGTTCGCATGGCACTTGTCGATAACTTTAGGGTGATGAAGCGATTCTCTTCAGAAAACCAAAAACGTTTTTTAACAAGGTTAGGGAGGAAGCGACGCTTGACTGTCCCTGTGACGTTGAGTCCAATTCCCTTTTTCTTTTTCGCGATTCCACGGATCGAGTAGCTTTTTCCTCTACTGGGCTTCTTTCCCGTGACTTGACATCGTTTTGACATAGGTAAACCTTTAAATAATTTTTCTAAGCATCATAACAGCCCTAGGATTTTCCCTCAAGCCCAAGTTTCCTATTTTTTACCCGTGAATGCCACCTATTTCGCGGCAGCCATCCTTCTGAATCAGCGAATCTACTTCGCTTCTCACCTTCGCTAAGGTGGCCTCACCTTGGCTCGGCACTCAGCTTGTATCTCCGCTAATTCAAAAGGCCGCTGCCGCGAAATAGGTCGCATTCACGGGTTTTAGTTCGTTTAGAATTAAAAAAAATGAGGAAAGTACCCGCGGAAAGAAGAGAACTTCGGCTCAAGCGTTGATTTATACAGTGAGAGTGTTTAAAAAGAAAATTTATGGAAGAGCTTTATGCAGATTTAGTCGTTATTGGGTCAGGGCCTGCCGGGCAGAAGGGGGCAATGCAAGCGGCAAAGCTGGGAAAATCGGTCATCATTATCGAAAAATATCCTAATCCTGGTGGGGGATGTCTCCATTCTGGGACGATCCCGTCAAAGTCACTCCGCGAAGCGATTCTCAATCTAACCGACTATCACAAGAAAAGTTATTATGCAAAGCAAGAGGTTGAGAAACATGAAATCTCTATCAATGATCTTAACTATTGCTTGAGCCAAGTAACCGATGAACAAGTTAAGCAATTACACCAGCAGTTCGAAAAAAATAAAATTCGCCTCCTTCAAGGAACCGCTCATTTTGAAAATCATCACCAGATTGCAGTACTTGACGATAAGAATCATCTTACCCACATTGTTACAGGGGAAAAGACTCTGATTGCAACGGGATCAAAGCCACGTAATCCAAAAAATATCCCTTTTGATAAAGAGGTTGTTCTTGATTCCACCCGCCTCCTAGAGATTGATCATGTTCCAAAGAAGATGATCGTTTTGGGTGGAGGGATTATTGGTTCGGAGTATGCAAGTTTTTTTGCAGCTCTTGGAACTGAGGTGATCGTAGTTGATAAAAAGGAGCAGATGCTCCCATACCTCGATAAGGAAATTGGACTGCATCTCCAGACAGCACTTAGTAAGATCGGTCTGAAATTTATAGGGAGTCGAGAGTTTAAGGAGATCATTCGCCATAAAGAGGGAGTGGAGCTTAAGTTTGATGATGGAACTTCTCTAAAAGGTGAAGTGCTCCTTTATGCCCTTGGTCGTGTTGCCAACATTGACCACCTTCACATTGAAAATGTGGGGATCACCGTCGATAGCAAAGGACACATCCCTGTGAATGCTCTTTTCCAAACGATTGTTCCCAATATTTATGCTATAGGTGATGTAATTGGTGGCCCTTCACTTGCTTCTACAAGCATGGAGCAAGGACGTCTTGCTGCCCGCCATGCTTTTGGAGCAGAAACACACCATTTCCCAACATTTTATCCGATTGGAATTTATACCATCCCAGAAATTTCTTCATGTGGTTACACTGAAGGGCAACTTAAAAACTTGGGCTTTCGTTATGAAGTGGGACGGGCCTATTATTATGAAATAGCAAAAAATACGATTAGTGGAAATGAGCCTGGAATGTTTAAAATCTTATTTCATATGGACACGTTAGAAATTCTTGGCATTCATATCATTGGAAGAGAAGCGACTGAGGTGATTCATATCGGTCAAGTAGCCATGACACACAGCGCAAAGATTGACTATTTTATCGATCAAGTGTTTAACTATCCAACATATGCTGAAGGGTACCGAATTGCTGCCCTTAATGGATTTAATAAGGTCAAACATAAGAGATAACGATTATGCCAATCTATGACATTTTTGAACATGTTGAAAGGCAAAAAAAGGTTGGAGATCCAAAGGTGGAACTTTCTACCCATATCTCTGATATGACCCTTGGTGGAAAAAATCAATCGATAGAAGAAAAAGGGCACCTTTTTGCAACAATTGCAGCCCGTCTTTTCTTTTTTATCCTTCTCTTTACAGATATTGCTTGGGGTCTCTATACAATTGGACTTTTTTTCTTAAGTCTTCCACTCAATATCCTAACAGGTTTTAAGATCCATAAGTTAAAAAAGTTTTTCCTCCGCCGCTACTTGAACATCAAACGCTCAGCTATCTGCGCCTTGGCCCTCATCGTTGCACTTTTTAGCCCTGCCCTTGGGACGATGGTCGCCTGTAGCTACTTTCTGATGTATGACAAAAAGGGAGTCCAAGAGATTGTCCCCTCTGTTCTCCAAGACCAGTTTCAGGAGTTTTTTAATCCGGTTTCCTAACTGCTCAATGTGGGCTAGAGAACACCTTCCCACTATTTTTCCAATTTTTTATGGCCACGAAATCCAATTTTCTGAGAAATCCAACATCCTATTCCAATACAAATAAGGACAATGCTCAAAGGAACCTGAGACTGCTCATGAAGTGCAGCCATAATCGATGTACCAATAGATCCCACAAGAATCTGAATTGCTCCATATAACCCCCCTGCAAATCCCACTAATTTAGGAAAATGATGCAAAGCCGCTGCACTACAATTTCCGACAGAAATCCCAACCCCTGTTACAAACACAAATATTGGCAGTAGGATCACAAGGATATTTATCCATTCAATGCTGAGAACTAGCATGAAAAAAGATCCAGCTAACATCAACCCAATTCCATAAAGATTCATGTTGTGGTGCCCGATTTTTTTTACAAAGAAGGCATTTAGAAATCCACCCAAAGCAAGAGCAAGGGCAATCACGCAAGCCATCCATCCATATTGGACTGGAGTGAGTCCAATAATATTTTGTAAAAGAAAAGGGCTAGCTGCTAAATAAACTAAAACTCCAGAAAAGCATAAGGCGCCACAAAGAGCATACCCCATGAAAGGAGAGGCTGAGAGTAATTGCCCCATATTTCGAAGAATGATGGAAAGCTTTATCGCATGAGGGTTTCTTTCTAAAAGAGTTTCAGGAAGAGCGCGCCAAAAAAAACCGATTCCAATCAGTGTATAGAGAAAAATAAAAACGAAGCTATATCTCCACCCCAAATAATCTTGGATAAACCCTCCAATCAACGGAGCAACTGCCATCATAATGGCCGTTCCAATTGCAATGAAAGAGTTGATGTGAGCTAATTCACTTCCTTTAAATACGTCTCGCAATATTGCCCGCCAAATTCCAGCGCCAGCGCCAAAACCAATCCCCTGTAGCATTCTACCAAGGATCAAAAATCCAATCGCTGGAGAAAAAATACAAACTAACGTTCCTATCAAACCTAAGGAAAGTCCTGTCATTGAAGTTTTCTTGCGTCCAAATCTTTCAGAAAAAGCGCCATATGCGAGCTGGGAAACTCCAAGAAATAGGAGATATAGGGCGAATGAGAGTTGGACAAGAGTATTCGATGTTTTAAAGTTTCTTACAATTGCAGGAAAAGAGGGTAAGTAGACATCTGTTGCAACAAGGCTAATGGTTGCAATAAATAATACTGGAGGCAAAACTATTCTAAATAAGCTCTTTCCTGTTTTGTCTACCATGGGTTTTCCTGAAAAGTTAGTCTAGTGGTTAGTCTACAAAGTTCTTCAACCTCAAAATTTCGCCTTGTCTATTGACAATGTTCTCAATTTTGGTCAAGCAAATTGTGCTCAAAATCTGGCTCACTATCATTAAAGGACTTTGTAGACTAACCACTAGTACCCGTGAATGCCACCTATTTCGCGGCAGCCATCCTTCTGAATCAGCGAACCTACTTCGCTTCTCACCTTCGCCAAGGTGGCCTCACCTTGGCTCGGCACTCAGCTTGTATCTCCGCTAATTCAAAAGGCCGCTGCCGCGAAATAGGTGGCATTCACGGGT
>JANQJL010000021.1 GCA_028281675.1 Simkaniaceae bacterium | reverse complement strand
CCTATTATGCCTTTAGGTAAAGATATTGGATATCTTCCTGGGACTAAAGAAGAAAAGATGGTCCACTGGATGCAGCCTATTTATGATAACCTCGAGTATATTTGTGAAACAACTCCAGGGTCTGGGAATGGTTCAGACACAAAGCAATGGATCATGGAAAGTGAAAAGATTGAAATGGAAGCTGTTACCTTTATCCGGGGACGTTCTCTTGCTCATACCTATATTATTATTGATGAGGCGCAAAACCTAACGCCTCATGAAGTGAAAACGATTGTTTCACGTGCAGGTAAAGGGACGAAGGTGATACTGACAGGGGATCCTACACAAATCGATAATCCTTATCTGGATAGGGACTCGAATGCCCTGACCTATGTGGTGAGTAAGTTTAAGTTTGAGGATATTCATGGCCATATGAAGTTCCAAAGAACTGAGCGATCTGAACTAGCAGCAATTGCTGCAAAGATTCTTTAACTTAAGGCAACGTTTGCTTCTGACTCACTTTCTTTTGGAACAAGAATTTCAATGCCTCTTTCTAAACTGAGATGGGGCATTGTCCCATTGGCATCATTGGTGCGAACCATGCAAGGAATCTTCGCATCTTCAAGTTTAGACTTGATCAGCTCTGCTTCGATTGGTTCACTTGCACGGTAGATACATACGTACTCATTCATAGGTCTTTTGGTAACTCTTTAAAGCTTGATCAAGATATTCAGTGTGAGGGTGGTCCATGCGCCATTCTTGAATGATCTTTTCTCTATCTTCTATTGGAGGATGCGCCATGACCCAGCGCTGCTCATCTCGGATGAATGTTCCGAATTGGTTAAAAGCTTCTTGGTCAGCAAGGAGCTGAGCCTGGTTAGAAGGATTAACAGTTCTTGACCTTTCAATGAGATCTTCAGCCTGAGCTTTTAATTGATTAGCCATAAGGTTGAGAGTCGCGAATCGCTCTTTTGAAATTTCATTGGCTTTGATTTTAGTTGCAAGAAGATCTCGAAGGGCATTGACCTCAAGTTGGTTCAAAGCTGCTTCTGCGATCTCAGCTGCATTATCTACTTTGTCGATAGAACGTTCTTTCCAGTTATTAATGGCCTCGACGTTGACTTCTTTTTCTTTTTGAACAAGAGGAGGGATCTCAGTTACATAGACGGTATAGAGCTTCCCAAGAATTTTTGCTAGCTCGACTAGATCTTCTCCTTGTTGGGGTTGCATCCTGTCTGCTTGGGCATCAAGTGCCGCTTTTTCTTCTGCAATTGCTTGAAGTCCTGGGTAGTCGTTAAGATATTCATCAAGACTTACTGACATCTTCTTTTCCTTTAGTTTTGAGCAAGAAGTATAGGTAAAAATGAAGCAAAAAGCAAGGATTAAAGATAGTGTCCGTTTCATGAGGTTCTCCTAGTATTTGACCTGATTATAAGTATCTATTATCTCAATTTTGTACATTTTTTAGCTAGCAGATATCTGGTCCTTACCCTGGAGTAGCACCTCGAGGTATAAATAAGTCTTTTCAATTAAGGTTTGCACACTCCAATTCTTTTCTTTTGCGACATGAGGAAGATGAAGTGCACAGTGGCCGTCAAAAGATTTATTGTAGACAATTCAAGCGATTTAATGTAGATATAAAAAATGTTTATTCCTCGCTAAAGGGCAAATAACAAGATGAAAAGAACCTTTGTAGTCATCCTTTCTATTTTATTGGCTGTGGCAATCGTTGCTGTGACGGCTCTCTTTGTTTCCACTCACAATATCCCTATTTTAGAACCTAAAGGGCTCATTTCAATGAAGGAACGGGAGCTCATTATTACCTGCGCATTATTGATGCTCATTGTTGTGATTCCAGTCTTGATTTTGACTTTCATTTTTGCTTGGAAATATCGAGTCGGAAACGAAAAGTCTAAACACGCTCCTGATTGGGAACATAACTCTATCGCAGAATGTTGTTGGTGGGGAGTTCCTTTCGTGATTATTGCGATTTTAGCGGTGATAACTTGGAAAACAAGTCATGAACTTAATCCTTTTAAGCCGATTGTAACGGGTAAAAAACCTATTGAGATTCAAGCGGTAGCTCTCGATTGGAAGTGGCTGTTTATCTATCCCGAGCAGGGGATTGCAACGGTAAATTTTGTTCAGTTTCCAGAAAAGATGCCGATTAATTTTGAAATCACTGCTGATGCCCCTATGAATTCTTTTTGGATTCCTCAACTTGGAGGGCAGATTTATGCGATGCCTGCAATGCGCTCAAAGCTTTACCTTTTAGCCAATGAGCAGGGAAGTTATAGCGGAAGATCTTCAAACATCAGTGGAAAAGGGTTTGCTGGAATGGTTTTTATGGCTAAATCAACCTCGGAAGCTGAGTTTAATCAGTGGGTCGATTCAGTGAAAGGATCGGAAAAAAGGCTCTCAATGGAAAGCTACAATGAGCTCCTTAAACCGAGTGAATATGATCCAGTAGCTTATTATGTTCTCGAAGATCAAAACCTTTTTGATCAGATTTTGATGAAGTATATGGCGCCAAAGCAAAGGTAGAGTATGTTATTAGGAAGATTGACTGAAGAAGCTTTAAAACATGATATGATCGAGTATGCTGCTGGGATTTCGATGTTTTTAGGTGCAATTGTCCTTATAGCCTTCATCACTTATAAAAAGAAGTGGACGTGGCTTTGGAAGGAATGGTTTACTTCAGTCGATCACAAAAAGATTGGGGTGATGTATATCTTTTTCTCAGCCATTCAGCTTGCAAAAGGGCTCATTGATGGGCTCATGATGCGGGCGCAGCAAGCTATTGCTGTGGGTGATTCGATGGGTTACTTAGGAGCTGAACATTTTCAGCAAATCTTTACAGCCCATGGTGTAACGATGATTTTCTTTGTGGGAATGGGACTGATTTTTGGGATTATCAATTTAGTGATGCCTGTGCAAATTGGGGCACGAGATGTTGCTTTTCCCTTTTTAAACAATTTGAGTTTTTGGCTTTTTGCTGCAGGGGGAATGTATATCTTTGTTTCGTTGGTTATTGGGGTTTTTGCTGGAACAGGGTGGACGGCATATCCTCCCCTTTCTGGACTCAAGTATAACCCGGGTGTTGGGGTAGATTACTGGCTCTGGAGTATCCAAATATCGGGAGTGGGAAGTTTGCTCACTGGGATAAATTTCTTGGTGACGATCTTAAAGATGCGTTGCCCTGGAATGACTCTCAAAAGAATGCCTATTTTTGTTTGGGCAGTCTTAGCGACAGTGGTCCTTGTGATTATGGCTTTTCCTATCTTAACTGCAACGATTGGAATGCTTTCGACAGATCGTCTTTTAGATACAAAGATTTTTACTGCTGGGTTTGGTGGGAACCCAATGATGTATATTAATCTCATTTGGGCATGGGGGCATCCTGAGGTTTATATTTTGGTTCTCCCTTGTTTTGGAATTTTCTCTGAAATAGTCCCTGTTTTCTCCCAAAAGAAGCTCTTTGGATACACCTCAATGGTCTGGGCAATTGTAGCGATTACCTTTCTTTCTTTTATTGTGTGGCTCCACCACTTCTTTACAATGGGTGCGGGTGCAAATGTCAATGCCTTCTTTGGAATCATGACAATGATCATTGCTGTTCCAACAGGGGTTAAAGTGTTTAACTGGCTCTTTACGATGTATCGAGGAAAGGTAAAGTTTAAAACACCGATGCTTTGGTTTTTAGGGTTTGTGGTCTTCTTTGTTACAGGGGGGATGACAGGTGTAATGCTTGCGATTCCTGGAATTGATTTCCAAGTCCATAATAGCCTCTTTCTGATTGCCCACTTTCACTCTGTGATTATTGGTGGGGTGGTCTTTGGATTTTTTGCAGGGTATTCCTACTGGTTCCCCAAATTTACTGGATTTAGATTGAATGAGTCCTTAGGAAAGTGGGCTTTTTGGTGTTGGCTCATTGGGTTCTTTGTTGCTTTCTTCCCTTTATATCTCATTGGATTTATGGGCGGGACTAGGAGGATGAATCATTATCCTGCTGATACGGGTTGGCAGCCGCTCTTTATTTTAGCAGCTATTGGAGCAGTGATCATCTTCATAGGAGTTTGCTTTCAATTCCTTCAGCTTTATGTCAGCATCAAAAATCGCGAAAAATATCGCGATACAACGGGCGATCCTTGGAATGGGGCAACACTAGAGTGGACAACGGCATCTCCTCCACCGTTTTATAATTTTGCGATTACCCCTGAGGTTCATGGGAAAAACCCTTTCTGGGCAATGAAGAAAAGAGGGGAAAAGCCTCCTTCAGGGAACTACGAAGAGATTCATATGCCGAGCAATACTTCTGCAGGATTTAATATTGGGGTTTTGAGTTTTGTCTTGGGCTTTGCCCTTGTTTGGCATATCTTTTGGCTCGCGGCGATTTCTGCTGTTGGAATTCTCGTTGCTGTGATCTACCGCCTCTATGAGAAGAATACTGACTATCAAGTCACTGTTGATCAAATTAAAGAAATAGAAATGAAGAGGGGGGCTGTATGACTGTGGCTCATGAAGATTACCCCGACACCCATCATGATGATTATTCAAAGACAACTTTCGGCTTTTGGGTCTATCTATTGACAGACTTTATGTTTTTAGGGACGATTTTTGCAGCATATGCTGTCCTTAATGAAAGTACATTTGGAGGACTAACGCCTCGAGACATCTTTTCTCTCCCTTTTTCAACGATTCAAATGCTTGTGATGCTCAGTAGTGCTTTTACCGCTGGGATTGCAGGAGCTTGTGCCCATAGAAAAAGAAAAGGAGGAGTGATTTGCTTCTTCTCCCTTACATTCCTTTTAGGACTCATTTTTTTAGGGATGATGGGGCACGAATTTTCTCATATTTTTGATGCAGGATATAGTTGGAAGTCAACAGCCTTTTTATCGATGTATTTTACCCTTATTGGAATGTTTGGTCTTCATGTGATCTTTGCCCTTCTTTGGGTCATTGTTTTGATGATTCCTCTCTTTAAACAGGGGATCACAGCGGTTAGCTTAAAAAGGCTCACCTGTCTCAGAATGTTTTGGCAGTTTATTAATGTAATTTGGGTCTTAATTTTTACCTTTGTATATGTCCTAGGAGTGATATGATAGATTCGCATCATGGCTGGAATGCCAGCCTTAAACCTTTAGTTTTAGGCTATATTTTTTCGATAATCCTTGCCCTTGCTGTTTACCGGACCGCCACCCACATGCACCTTAAACATGATTGGCTCGTGTTTACTGTTGTGGGAGCGGGATGCTTACAGGCGATTTTGCAACTCATTTTTTTCCTTCATCTAGGGCTGGAGTCAAAGCCACGTTGGAACTTGATTATGTTTCTTTTTACAGTTTTGCTGATTTTTATAATCGTATTAGGAACACTTTGGATCATGTACAACTTAAACTATAACCTTATGCCATAGGAGAAGCTTACTTGTTGCAAAAGCAATGCTTACAATTATTGGGACAGGGGCACTCGGTATGGGTACACTTGCATGCTGAGCTGGTGGGAGTTTCCCCTTTGGAACAGCCAACGAAAAGAAAGGCTAAAGATAAAATGATGAGTTTTTTCATAAAATACCTTAGGTTAAAGATTTTTATATAGATATAGGATAAAATGGAAAAAATAGCAAAAGCCTCTTTCAACGTTGTTCTTAAAAACTACTTAGCGTTAACCAAACCTGGAATTATTGGTGGGAATATCCTCACTGCCATTGGAGGTTTTGCCCTTGCAGCAAAAGGTGTATTTGATTTCTGGCTTTTCCTCGCCATGCTTGAAGGTTTGATGCTCATCATTGCTTCTGCCTGCACTTTTAATAACGTGATTGACAGAAAGGCTGATCAAAAGATGATGAGGACACGAAATCGTCCTCTTGCTAAAGGGCTTATTTCCCCAAGGCACGCTACTTTTTTTGGAGTTCTTCTCGCTCTTTTAGGAACATTCATCTTAGCGCTTTATACAAACCCTTTGACGCTTTTCATTGCCCTTACAGGACTTTTCATCTATGTCTTTCTCTATAGCTTTTCGAAATATCGGACGAGTCATGGAACCTTAATTGGAAGTATTGCAGGAGCTGTTCCTCCAGTTGTTGGTTATACCTCCGTTACTCACCGTTTTGATCTCGCTGCTTTGATCCTCTTTGTGATGATCGCTCTATGGCAAATGCCTCATTTCTACGCGATCGCCATTTTTAGACTGAAAGATTATGCAGCAGCATCGATTCCTGTTCTTCCTCTTGAGAGGGGGATGCTTAAGACAAAAATTCAAATGTTTTTCTATTGCTTAGCCTTTTTAGGAGCTTCAACCCTTCTAACATTTTTTGATTATATGGGATATTTTTATCTTGTGGTCGTGACATTCCTTAGTCTTAGTTGGGTTGCTCTTTGTATTAAAGGATTTACATGCAAGAACGACCAGAAGTGGGCTCGCAAGATGTTTTTCTTTTCCTTAGCGGTTGTCATGGCAATTTGCTTCATGATTCCCATCAGTATTTAGGGGGAAGTCTATGACAATCCATGTGATCGAGACGATTATTGCCTGCAAGGGGAAGGCTAAAGAGCTTGAATCAGCACTTCTAGATGTATCACTACCCACTCGGAAAGAGAAAGGTTGCTTATATTACGAAGTCTTTAGTGATATAGAAAAAGAAGGGTGTTTTTTTGTCATTATGTGTTGGGAAAACCATGCTTCTTTACTGGATCATCATAGTTCTCCTCATATCAAAGTGTTTGAAAAACAATATGATGGGATTCTTTACTCTGAAGCTAGTGAAAGCATCTTAAGGAAGTTATAAAACCCGGTTTTTTTTAGGTTTACCAAAGCGCTTTTGAAATTTTTTTCCAGAAGCTTTCTTAGCGAAAGGCTTTTTAGTTTTTGATTGCTTTGGGCGAGATTTAAATCGGCGATTAGCGCCAGCGCCGCGATGAGAACGGGACCCTCTTGGTGACCTTTTCTCAGGGCAGTGCTTTTTCTGAGGTTCCAAGCCAGCAATCACTTCGACAGCAATCGGCTGCCCTGTAAATTCCTTAATCTTTCTCACCAGAAAAGCATCGCGCCCAGCAACAAAAGAGAGTGCAGTTCCCGTAGAACCAGCACGTCCCGTGCGTCCAATACGGTGGACATAATCCTCAACATTATTTGGAAGATCGAAATTAATCACGTGAGTGATTGACTCCACATCGATCCCGCGCGAGGCAACATCAGTAGCAACCAATATATTGACTTTTCCATTTCTAAATTGCTTGATCGTTCGTGTTCGCTGCCGTTGATTCATGTTACCGTGGAGTGCTGCCACTGGATATTCCTTTCCTTTTAGATTCCTGACAAGCTCGTCTGCATTTCTTTTGGTTGAGGTAAAGACAATAGTATTATCGACTCCATCTTGCATAAGAATGTGATCTAGAAGACGGTTTTTATGGTGGCGATCGTCAACAAAGTGGAGGGCCTGCTTGATGTTTTTGTGCTTAGCATGTTCGGCATCAATTTTGATTTCTAGGGGGTCACTTAAAAGGCGTTTTGATAACTTGACCACTTCCCCTTGGAATGTTGCTGAAAACATGAGCATCTGCCGCCCAGAAGGGGTCTTTGCAACAATTTGTTCGACAGGCTTCACAAATCCCATATCTAGCATTCGGTCAGCTTCATCAAGAACCATCATCTCCAGACATGAAAAGTCGATCTTACCACGGTCGAGGAAATCAATGAGACGGCCAGGAGTTGCAATAAGGATATCATAAGGACGTGAAAGCTTCCGGGCTTGAACAGGGTAAGGGACACCCCCAACAACGCAAACGGTTTTCACCCGATCTAAATATTTGCTGTATTTCTCTGCTTGCACAGTAATCTGCATCGCAAGTTCCCGTGTAGGAACAAGGATAAGGATCCGGGGGCCTGTCCCCCTCAATTTAGAAGGAGAAGCCAAAAGGTTCAGGGCGGGTAACAGAAATGCTGCCGTCTTCCCTGTTCCAGTTTGAGCTGATGCCCTAATATCTGAGCCGCCCATAATTTTTGGTATCGCCTCGGTTTGAATCTTCGTTGGTTTAGTGTATCCTGCCTTAGTGACTGCCCTAAGTATCTCAGGATGCAAGCTCAAAGTGTCAAAAGTCATTTAATATACCAATTTTTCAGTTTAAGAATTTTTGGGACTGGCCATTAGTCTAGCATAAACATCATCTTTAAAGATATCTTATTCGTAGCGAGAAAAGGTCGTGTTATGCAAAATAGTTGAAATATGAAAGAACTTGAAAAATTATTTGAAAACAATAGAGCTTGGGCTGAGAAGAGGCTTGAGCAGGATCCAGAAGTCTTTCGGAGACTTTCGAAGAAACAGTCGCCAAAATATCTTTGGATAGGATGCTCTGATAGTCGGATTCCAGCCAATGAGGTTCTAGGTCTCGAGCCCGGAGAAATTTTTGTCCATCGCAATGTTGCCAATATCGTTCCTCATACAGATGTCAATTGCCTTTCTGTTCTTCAGTATGGCGTTGATTATCTCGGCATTGAGCACATCATTGTCTGCGGCCACTATGGGTGTGGCGGAGCTTTAGCGGCAATGGAGAATGAGCAGTATGGACTTGTCGATAACTGGCTCCGCAACCTCCGAGATGTCTATTATAGGGAAAAAGAAGCGCTTGATGCCATCTCTGATCCAGAGGAAAAAGCACACCGCTTTGTAGAGCTCAATGTCTTATACCAAGTGATGAACGTTTGCCATACGACCATTGTTCAAAATGCATGGGCGAAAAATAAGAAGCTTACTGTTCATGGCTGGGTGTACGATATTTCCACCGGTCTGTTGAAAGATCTCAACTGTTCCATATCCTCTCTAGATCAAATTGATAAGTCCTACCGCACCCTTAAGCTCCACTAGCCTTAGACTGTTTTAGGGCAATCACATTTAGAGCGCGTTGTTGCAATCCAGCATGGTAGCGATAAGCTAATACTTTCTCCCTCCACCTGACTCCAAAAAAAACAAACGCTACAGCCAAAATACCCGCTAGTACAAACCAACGCTCCTTATTTTCCTGAGGAACATGGACGCATACAACAGAAGCGGTCACAGCACCTACTAGCGACACAAGGGTGGCTGTTTTATGAAAAGCTAGTCTTCCGGTAATTGCTGCCATAGCGGTAGCTTGGGTTTTTGCAAGGAATTGAAGATCCTCAATCGAAGCCTTTAGAAGTTGGAGGTCAACAGAAATTCCTATAGGCAGAAGCCCTCGTAAGGCCCAGGCCCTCGTAAGTGTAGTTGCCATAAGCTCTCCTCATCGTAAAAAGTACCGAGAAGATACCAGAAAAAGCTTTCCAGATCAACTGTATTTCAAAAACTTAATTAGTTTTCTTGAAAAAAGGGTAATATCCTTGTATACGGATTAAGTATGAAGTGGATTGTCGTTTTTTTACTTTTTAACGTATGTTTTCTAGGTGCAGCGGAAACCCCGCAGCAGGCTCTTAACCGACTCAAAGCAGGTAATCAACGTTTTGTGAAAGAAGCGCTCCTTCATCCAGACCGAACTCGTGAGAGGAGACTTGATTTAGCTGAAGGGCAATCTCCCTATGCAGTGATTGTCACTTGCTCTGATTCTCGCGTGGTTCCAGAGGTCCTTTTTGATGAAGGTCTTGGGGATCTTTTTGTGATTCGTGTAGCGGGGAATATCATTGGTTCAACCGAGATTGAAAGTGTGATCTATGCTGTTGATCATCTCAATCCCTCGATCATTGTTGTCATGGGGCATGAAAGCTGTGGAGCTGTTGGTGCAGTTGTCACTGATCATGATCAAGATATTCCTGCTATTGCAGGACTGATTAAGCCCTCTGTCAAAAAAGCAAGAAGTGAAGGGACTTCTGATGTATTGAAACGTTCTATTGAGCTTAATGCTCTAAATATGCGGCAGCTCTTATTGAAAGTTTCAACCATTCAGAAGAAGGTCCGCGCGGAGTCGCTCGGTGTTTATGGGGCCTACTACAACCTTCAGGCTGGAAATGTTGAGTTCTTAGATTCATAACTCATTTTTCCGTGCGTAAGGGTCCGTCAAGAAATAAATGCTACAATTGTTAATGCAAATCATGTAAGTCATCATAAAGCCGAGAAAACATAAAAATACCTAGATGAATTCCTTCGATACAACTTGCCATATTAGGTTGTTGTAATTTATCAATAATTTCGAAAAAGTCCCGAGAATGTTTTATATCTAGGTCTGCATGAAGATCATAATGAACCAAGTTTTTACGAGAAATCCATTGAAGCTGAACGGTCGTTTCAGCAATGTATTTTGAAATATTGGAAAACATATATTCAATAGTCCCTAAGGAGCAAACCCCTTTCTCTACAGGCGCACCCTGGCATATACCTAATAGAGTTGAGTTAAAGGAATCAACGCAAGGAACAAGGGGAAGGTTTTCTTCAGCTCCCGGGCTGAGCTCTTGAAGCCACTGCTTAAAGGTACTTTCATGAAAAGCTTCCATTTTCATTTCACCATGTTCCTCATAAAGATTTTCAATGATTTGCATGCGAGCATGCGCAGAATCGATTCTACTTGCCAAAAGACACATAGGTTTAGAAAAATATGAGACTGCATGGTAGAACGCCTGTTGAGAAAGAATGAAAGCTCCCTTTTTCATTTTACCTGATAATAGAGAAGAAAAATAGGGTCTGTTAAACAAATGAAGACCGCTCCAAGCTTTTTGTAATTCTTGAATAAGTAGTTCAGATTGTATAGAGGTTAAAGTCATGATTTTTCTCCTACATAAATTTTGGGATAGAAAAAGCTTAAATCTCTAGTATCGTCGCAAAGCACATCAAATGAAAGAGCTGAGGTATCTTCAATTTCTACTGTCGAGTTGAGCTGACGTAATGAGAGTTTTCCACCTCTCTTGAGGACTCTTGATGCCTGATCAAGAACTTGTTTGACTGAACCTATGTCTAGCCAATCGAGAATATTAGAGAGGTGGATGTAATCATAAGACTCCGATTGATGAGAAATAAGATACTTGAGCATGTCCATTGTGTGAAATTGAACTCTATTGGGTTTGCTTTGAGGAAGTGATAGGAAATGCGTTTGTGTCCCTTTAGGATAAGTGAGATAGGCAAACTGATAGAAAAAGGGGTTTGAATGGATAGCTTGATGAGACAGGGTCCATTTAAATCGGGTATAAAAGTGGTCAGAATAGGAGGTTTTTCGATTTTGAACTGCATTGGGCCCAAATAACTCAGTTAACGTATCTAGGGAAAAAATGGTGTCAAAAAGGGCTCGAACTTCAGAAAGATCCTGATGAAGAAGTTCTTTTTGTTCCTTCATAGATTTTATTTGCAAAAGTTGATGGCCCAAATGAGTTTTTTTAAATCGCTCTGAAAACGCTCTGAAAAGCCATTCATACCGACCAATATAATCGGGGCCATAGGTATTTACCGCTTTTAGATCTCCAAAACTTTCGGGGCAGATGCTTAAAGAAGAACAGATTTCAGTAAGTTTTTCGAGCCTGTTTGTAAGGGGGAGATGCCCTAAAAGTTCTGCCCGAGATTTTAACGGCATATTAAGAAGAAAAAGTTTGAGTTTGCAGAGATCAATTTGAGCCGGACTCACATCGACAGCATCAATCCCTGTAACCTTTTGATGATGCGCTAATACAGATAATGTACATCCTCCGGACGCAACCATCAAAACTTTGGCTTTTTTATTGGGAATTGTATCGATGATCTCAAGGTCAATGCGTGGGTCTTCGCGGACTTGAGAGAACATAACAGGGAAGGTTTTTGCATGATCTAATTCATTTCTGTTCATATTAAATATCGCTTGTTAAAACCCAAGACCAATCATTATTTCGCATTCGAAAGCTAATAATAGTTGCTGTTGCAGAGGGGTGGTAGTTAGCTTTAAAGAGATCTTGTGTGAGTGAGTCGGAGCTAGGTGAGCACCACATATAAGTATGGCCAGGAAGAGGTCTTAGAAGGGACTCTTCTTTTAGAGGGCCGAATTGAAGGTGTATAAGAGGCAATTTCCCTTGTTTTTGCATAATAATGTCTTTGATCCCTTCTAGACTTACATAGTTGACTGGTCCCCGATGGGCTTCAATGATTGGAAGAGCTTTTTGCAATTCTTCATAGGAGCAGGAAAATATAGATAGCTCAGTAGAGGATAAAAGTGGTAGAAATATGCTTTTTTTAACCAGGATATTAAAGGGATTTGGACCTTGCGGTGGGTTCATAGAGATTGCATATCCTCGCTGGCACTTCCAAATCAGGCGAAAAATAGTTCGAAAAAGAGTGGAGAGTGTTTTCGTGTGGTTCCATTGTTTGGCTTTCTTTAAGTCGCATAGATACCATGCCTTTTGAAGTTTATTAGAAATTGAATTGGGGACTTTTCGGAGCACCCCGCACAGATGTGCATAAATTGTTTGATCTGAATCGATGATGGCTGCCCAATAAGGAGTTCCAAGCCTATAGAAGAACCGGAAATAATTGGATCCATGAGAAATTGAAAAACGATCAGACTGACCAAAGGGATAGGTAATCGACTTCTCTAACTCGAGAAGTGACAAGCTTAATTTATGATTTGTTTTTTTAAATATTATTTTCTTCATTATGCGTTAATTATAGAACAAAAAAGAACGAAATCAAGGAAAAAGCTTTGCTTTTGGATTTTGAGGGTGTTGTTGCACAAAGTGTGGTTTTTTTGAATCGAGAATAAACATTCATTACCAAATAGATAGAGCTTTGTTTGGCATCTACCAAAATATTTGGTAATGTGACTAAAGAGTTTGGCAGATAATGTTAGAGAAGCCTTTTGGAAAGGTTGTGTGAAAGATCGTCTTGCAAGGTTTTTTCACTGGAATGATGGGAAGGGGTTAACCCAAACTATGGACGTTTATCTGGAGAAGGAAGTTGAACTTTCAGAGATGAAAAAATGGGGAATTAGAGAAAGGCATTTAGAAAAATTTCAAGAGTTTCTTGAGCGATTAAAAAGGAAAAAGAAAATAGCTAAAATGAGAGAAAATAAATTTCGGTGTTTTGGAAGTGAGTCTGGCTTTTATGCTGAGTACCACGATTATGAATGGGGAATTCCGGCTCATGATGATCGGATCCTTTTTGAAATGCTCTCTCTTGAGGGAGCTCAAGCAGGTCTGAGTTGGGAAATCATCCTCAAAAAACGAGAAGGATATCGGGAGCTTTTTCACAATTTCGAGCCCACCCTCGTTGATAACATGAGTGACGAAGAGCTTGAAAAATGTCTCAAAAGCCCTAAGATTATCCGTAATCGGCGTAAGATTTTTAGCGTGCGTCAGAATGCCCATATCTTTCTCCAAATACAAAAAGAATTTGGATCTTTTGATCGCTATCTATGGCGGTTTGTTAAGGGGAAGCCTCTCAAAAATCATTGGAAAAATCGAGCAGAAGTTCCTTGTGAAACAGCTGAAAGTACGGCCCTCTCAAAGGATCTCAAAAAACGGGGAATGACATTTGTTGGACCCAAGATTATTTATTCCTTCATGCAGGCAGTTGGTATGGTTAACGACCATTTGGTTGAGTGCTGGTGCTATCGATCGATTCTTACCCCATAAAAAACCTGGAGTGCCACTTATTTCGCTGCATAGGCGAGTAGAATTGACGTAGACACATTAAAATTTTCTTGATGAACTTGAAGGCCTGGTATATCATCTCGCCCATGCGAGAATTTGAAGGAAAAGTTGTTGTTGTTACGGGGGGAAATAGTGGGATTGGTAAAGCTATTGCCTCAAAGTTTAATGCTGAGGGGGCAAAAGTTGCAATTTTTGGCCGTGATCAAGAAAGGCTTAGTGCAACTTTAAGTTCTTTAAAGGATTCGATTGCTGTTCAAGGAGATGTGTGTAACATCGGTGACTTGGACAATCTTTTCAAGACAACCAAAGATCAATTGGGTTTGATCGATACAGTGATTGTGAATGCTGGGATTGGAGGAAAGCGGCATCTTAGCGAAGTGGATGAGGCATTTTTTGATGCGATTGTAAATACCAATTATAAAGGAGCTTTTTTTACAGCACAGCGTAGCCTTCCATCTCTCAATTCCCCCGCATCGATTCTCTTTATTTCCTCAATTGCATGTCATGGTGGTTGGCCTTCTCATAGCGTGTACTCCTCCTCAAAAGCAGCCGTGAGCATGCTTGCGCGCGCGCTTTCGAATGACTTAGTTAAAGAGGGTGTTCGAGTCAATGCTATTTCTCCTGGTTATACTGATACGCCAATCTTTGATTCTCGAAAGAAAAGCCAGCCAGGGTTAATAGAAGAGCGGGAGAAAAAAATTCCTATCGGGCGCTTTGCACAGCCTAGAGAAATTGCCGATGCGGCTTATTTTCTTTCCTCTGCAAAAGCTGCATATATCACAGGTATAGATCTTGTGATCGATGGAGGAGTGCTCAGCCAACAGGATGGATCAGCCACCCAAAGTCCCATTTTGCCATCAAAATAATTCATTTCCTCTTGTAAGCTCCAGGTTTGCTAAGCGCTCGATTGGCGATTTACCAAGATCAAAAGTTCTGAATCCGCTTCGGAGCTTCCATATCGGTCAGGAACTTCACCTGGCCTTTTTTTAAGATTCCTAGTAAAATACCATCCTATGGATATGACAATTCGGTATAAATGTCTGTTAAATAAAGGATTAAGTGAATTTTGGCCCACTTAGAACTTTTCACAAAGTATTGCGATTGCCATACTTTTTTAACAAAAGATAAGTCCAAGTAATTAACACTAATCCTACTACACAGGTAATACCCGTGAATGCGACCTATTTCGCGGCAGCCATCCTTCTGAATCAGCGAATCTACTTCGCTTCTCACCTTCGCCAAGGTGGCCTCACCTTGGCT
>JANQJL010000011.1 GCA_028281675.1 Simkaniaceae bacterium | reverse complement strand
TATACCCCTCGTATTTCAAAATTTGGTTTTTCCCTTCATCAGCATCCCGATCTTTAGCTCCCTCTGCATCGCTCCTATCTCTTGGATAGGAGGCTGCTTCGAGGGAGTTAAATCTCAAGCGCTGATTTTGGCAAAACTCCAACTTTTGAAACACGAAGGGTATAAAAATGAGTTTGATTTTAATAAATTCTGAGGGATAGAATCCGTTCTAAAGGGAAAAATAAGTGGCACTCGAGGGTATTTAGGCTTCGATATTGTGGCGGGTCATTTGGACTTGTCGACGGAGAACATCATCGATTTCTAACTGATTTGCAATTTTCTTCCAGGCATGAAGGAGGGTAGAGTGTGCTTTTCCCCCAAATGCAGAAGCAATTTTTATCAGTGATTCTCCTAGCAGCTCTTTGGCAAGATACATGGCAATTTGCCTAGCGTAGGCGATTTCTTTGATTCGGGAAGTGCCGCGGAGATCACTTTCCCTTACATCAAACATTGAAGCGACGCTGTGGATGATCCGATCGACAGATATTTTGGAGTGGACCGGCGCTTGGAACATTTCACTAAGGGTGGAATCAACAACCTCTTGTGTTGGTTCTAAGTGCATGAGGCGACAGAAAGCCCCAAGGCGATTGATAGCCCCTTCGAGTTGACGGACGTTATTATAGATATGTTCTGCTATGTAGAAAGCAAGTTGGCTGGATAAACGGAGGCCGGTTTGTTCTGCTTTATGTTGAAGGATTGCAACGCGGGTTTCGAGGTCGGGTTTTCCCATATTAGCAACAAGGCCCCATTCCATGCGGGCGATCATCCGCTCAGAGAGCTTAAGTTGTCCAGGAGGTTTGTCACTAGTGATGACAATTTGATTGTTTTGATTGATAAGAGCCTCAAACATATTGCAAAACTCTTCTTCGAAGTTGAGGCGATTTTGTAAAAACTGAATATCATCGACGAGGAGAATATCAAGGTTTCGGTAATGTCGTTTCATCTTGTCGACAGACTTATTTCGAAGGTGAGAGACTAAGTCATTGATGAAAGCTTCAGTGGTAATGCATTGGATTCGAAGTTTCTTGTGGTGACTTCTTATATATTGGCCGATCCCATGAAGAAGGTGCGTTTTTCCAAGGCCAACACCTCCATGAATAAAGAGAGGGTTATAAGACTTACCAGGGCGAGAAGCAACACCGAGTGCCGCTGACTTAATAAATTGGTTTGAGGGCCCTTCTATGAAATTATCAAATGTATAGGAAACATTGAAGGAGAGCTCTTGATCAAATTCTGATTTCTTTTTTTGTTTTGGGGTAGGCTTTGGAATCGCTTTTTTCTTTTCCCTTTCTTTAATTAAGAAAGAAATAAGGGGTTCCCCTTTTTTATCTTTAGTGAAAAAACTACCGAGCGCTTCTTTATAATTTTCTAGGAGATACTCTTGAACAAATACATTAGGAACTTGGAGCGTGATAGGGACAGAGTCTCCTACACATTCTATAGGGGCAATCCAGTTGGCAAACTCTGCTTTAGAGCAGTTGGTTTCCATAAAGGAAAGAAAATCAGACCAAGGACTTTCGACTGTTTCAAGAGACATCTATTTCTTCCAAAGTTATTGACAATTTTTTCCACAGGAAAAGTGTGGCTTTTTTTTCTGCGTAACACTACCACCATCACTCTCTTTGAGCAACAAAAAATCACGTTGCAGCCACCTTTTTTTTCTAACGCTTTGATATCCAAAAAATAGGAGAATAAAACAACTGGAGTACTAGGCAGTGTTTGGAAATTGCTTTCGAAACTGAAAAAAGATCCTTCATCAGTTTAGGAATGGATTTCCAAACGCTGCTTAATTAGATTGCAGAAAAAAGCTCATTAAAGCTATACAATTCATCACAATACTGGAGAGTTATTATGAAAAAGCCATTTGTATTTTTATTTTTAATAGCGATACTTGCATCGAGTTACTATGGACTGAAAAATCATTTTGGAGTGGTTGCCAATCTTCCTGAAACAATGTCTGAAAATCTCATTCAGAAAAACCTAGAGGCTCTTCACCCAACTTTAGAAGATCAAATGATTGTTGCAATTGTATATGGAGAAAATAACCGTTTAGATATTGAAAAAAATCTCCAAGCTATTTTTGATCAAACTTATCCTCATTATCGTGTCATCTATGTTGATAATGGTTCGACCGATGGAACCCATGAAAAAGTTATGGAGTTAAGTGCTTCGAAAAGGGTTGAGCTGATCCGCTACGAAGAGAAAAAACCGATCCTTGAGATCCTTTATAATGTTATTGGAAAATGTGATCCCCACGAAGTCGTAGCGCTCATTGAGGGGAAGGATTGGCTGTCGCATGAAAATGTCTTTGACCATCTGAGCTGCGCCTATGCGAATCCCGATGTATGGATGACTTATTCCCGTGCGATAACCCATCCTAATTATCAAGTCATTTCAGGAAAGTTATTTTCAGATGATGCTTTTAACGAAAAAGCCTTTCGCCAAAAAGAGAAGGAGACCCTTTCCCCACTGGTCACTTTTTATGCAGGGTTTTTTCAAGAGATCAAACTCCAAGACTTTTTGTATGAAGGGAAATTTATTGATGAGTGCCTTGGTTTGAGTGTTCAACTCCCCCTTTTAGAAATGGGACCTAAGCATATTCTTTTTATGGATGAAGTAAGTTATGTTAAAAATGAGGCAAATAAAAAAGTGGATCATAAACTACACCTACAAAAGGTAGTCGCTATTGAATCCCATCTCCGCTCTCTTACTCTTTATCCTTCTCTTTCTCATCTCTCCCTTTCACTAAATAGCCCTTCCCTTCATCGATATAAGAGTGATTTAATTCTCTTTTCAGAAGATAGCCCTCTCCACCTTTATGCAACCCTTGAATCCCTTTTTTCCAAGGTAAGAGATATCAATGAAGTCTATGTCCTTTATAAAGGAAGCGACCATGAATTTCAAAGAGCCTATCTTAATCTGCAAAATGAATTTCATACCGTTCACTTTCTCAATGTTTGCGACTATCCAGGGAATGACTATGCAACGCTCATTACTAAAGTCCTCGAAAATAGGCATCATGCTTCTCCATATGTGGCGCTTGGAAGTGATCAATTGATCTTTGAAGAAAAGGTTCGATTCCATGATGCAATTGCTGCAATGGAAAAAGTCCATGCAGACCACTTCCTTATTTCAATAGAGACGAATGAACAAGTGGCCCTTCCAACAGCCATCCCGATTAGCGAGGGGATTTATGCTTATCAAATCGGTACGAAAAGAGCTGAACAACCTTTTACCTTTGCTCTTTGTCGAAAAAGTCTCTTTGAAAACTTAGAAGGTGTTGCTGATCTTCCCTCATTTAAGAAACTTTGGCAACGGAAACTCTCTCCAGGGTCGGTTGCCCTATTTTATGAGGAGAAAAAAACCATTCCCCTAGATATCGCTCAAAGAGCATCAACCTCTCAAAAGAAGGAGTGGGGGCATAAGTTTATCGAAGGATTTAAGATCGATCTTCCTTCCCTTACCTGCGAGATAGAAGAAGTAGAGAAAGGGGATTTTCCTCTTATTAAACGGGAGCGCCGTCGGATAAAGGCTCAAAGAGATTAATGGTTGGGAGGCTAGACAAAATAACTTTCTGATTTCCGGTGCCATAGCGCCTTTAGCTACGCGGCGCATATTCTGCTGGTGGGATTTTTAATTGATTCCAAGGAGCCTTGAAGTTTTGAACCTTAGGTATCATATCATGCAAGAGAGATGAAGTCGAGGTTTATAGCAGCTTCTTCATTGCCCATTTCTCACGGCATTCTCGAACATAGACAAAAATCGAAATAAATTTTAAAGTGGCTTTTAAATAGTGAACATTTTCCTATGCAAAAAGAATATCAAGCATTAATTGATCAGCACAAGAAAAACAAGAAAGTCCTAGAGAGATCTGGGAAAAAGACGGTTGTGCTGGAAGTCTTAATGATAGGCATCGTTTGCTATATGAAGTCTATCCAAGAGACAGCGAGTTTAAAAGCTAATATCATAGCAACGTCTTTGGTTACAGCGTTATTGTGCTTGCATTTTTTGGATTTTTATCCGAGAAGAAGCCGATACAAAAACGTAGCAGATACTATTTTGGAGGGAGTGAATCTCGAAAACCACTATTCTTTTTTGAAGCCTCAGTTTTTTAAGAGCTATCTGGAAGAGTTTAACACGTTGGGATTCATTGCTAAGGTGGCGCTTTTTGACCTCTTTTTCATCTACTTCTTCAGCGTTTCCTATACGCAGTTGTTAAAAGCGATAAACCCTGAATCTGTGGTAAGACTGAAGTTCATTACTCCTATCAGTACTTGGTTGATTACTCTTTCTATAGGGTGGGCTCACTACAGGTCTATCTACCGTCTGTCTCGTCTTAAGAGAGAGATTGAAGTTAATCATTTACTATGAAAACCTTAGGCCTAAGATGAAGTTAGAAAGCGAACAACGTCACGTTATCATAGTAGTGACACTTGGAGGGGTTCTTGAATGGTTTGATATATATTCATTTGCGTACTTAGCTCCCATACTTGGCAAATTGTTTTTTAATTTTAATCGTTTTACGAATGATTTACTTGGGGCGTTGACGCTCTTTGGGGTTGGCTTTATTAGTCGCCCTTTTGGAGCTATCATTTTCGGTCGAATTGGAGATTTAATTGGTAGAAGAAGGGCCTATATATCTTCGATATTGATGATGACAATCCCAACTTTTTTTATGGGATTTCTTCCGACTTATTCATCATGGGGAATCTGGGCCCCAACTTTATTTTATTTATTACGGTTTTTGCAATCAGTGCCTGCATCTGGTGAAATACCTGGAAGCATTTGCTATCTTTACGAGAATGCTAACAAAAATAATATTAAATACCTTACTAGTTGGACATTTGTTGGAAACCAAATTGGAGCAGTCCTAGGACTCACTGTAGCTGTTATGACGGAATGGCTTTTATCCGATTCCATGATGATGACGTGGGGGTGGAGAATATCTTTTTGGTTAGGAGGCTTGCTAGGATTGCTTGCTGTTTACTTTAGGCATACTCTGATGGAAACGCCTATTTTTAAAAAACTTAAGAGTCATCATCATATAGATAATGAAACCATAAGAGAATTAATTAATAACCATAAAGTTCCAATTATTTGGGGCGTTGGGTTTGGGGCATTACTTGCTGCAACTTTTTATATTTTTGCAACCTATATCCCTGTATATTTTGGGGGCATTACAGATGTTAACTCATTTTATCTTTCTTGGATTATAATCGCTCTAATTATCTTTATGACAATGTTTATACCTATATTTGGAAGTTTAGCAGAAAAGTTTAGCAGCAAAAAAATGTTGGTTTATAGCTCAATATTCATAGTATTGCTTTTGATTCCTTTATATTTATTTCTAAACAGTAAAAATATTATAGGGTTAATCATATTAGGATGTTTGTTTCCTATCCCAATTTCATGTATCGCAGCTGTATATCCATACTGGGTAGCTCATATCTTTCATCCGAAGGTTAGGTATACAGGTGTGGGGTTAGCTTTCAATCTTGCTGGTAGTTTTATTGGAGGTCTTTCTCCAGCGATTGCTTTATTAATGGTGGAGGATTTTAAAAATCCTGGGGCTTTTTGCTGGTACGTGCTCGTGTGGGCTATTGTTTCAATAATCTCTTATCTAAAGATTCGTGATAAGAAAACTCGTTCAGTGTAGTACTATTACCAAAGATTTTTTGGAAGAGTGTGTTATGTTGAACCATGCAAAGGTCATATATTTACGTGGTTAATGGGGCTTCATAGCAGCCGAAGGCTTTGATGGTGATGCTTTTCCGTTGAATTTTGGCCAATTTCGCGTGATGTGTTCTAGAGGGAAACCAGCAAGTTTTCTTAATTTTCCGGAAGAGATAAAAGTGGAAATGATGTTGTATTTCTGCCGAAAATCCTCGTCATTTAATATCGGAAAGCTAATTTGATCTTGGATGTCCTGGAATATTTCCTCTACAATTTCATTTTTTATATCTAAGTTTTCTCTACTTATAGAATATGCTTGAAGAGCTGTTAAAAGATAAATAACTAAAATTTCATCAACCAATTTTATTTGGTCAAGAAGTTTATTACATGCTGTTGCTCCATAACTAACAATATCTTCAGATTCATTACCGCTAGTGCAATTCATTAAGCTAGAAGGTTGTGCTAAAAGGCATATTTTGTGCACTATAGCATTTGCTGTGTAATGAGGAATCATAAAGCCAGATTTTAATCCAGCTTGGTCAGGATTAGGGATCAGGTAATCTGGAAGATAATTTCTGTTTCTCCATGAATTTAGCATATATGTAATTTGCCTTTCGATCGTTAGAGCGAATTTAGCGTTAGCAAGAGCAATTCCATCTGCTGCAGTTGTTAAATTTTCACCATGAAAGTTTCCACCAGACAAAACTGCCCAATTTTCATTATTAAATGAATACCGACAAGCTGGGTCCACGTCAGGTGAGATTTGAGAATCCTTAAAAATAAGAGGGTTGTCTGTTACAGCATTTATTTCACGTTCGATTATAACTTTTTGATCTAGAATGAATTCCACTCTAGGGCCGAATACCTGAGGAAGACATCTAATGCAATAATCATCTTGTATATTGTCAAAGCTGTTAAGTTCTGCTTTTGAAAAAAATGGTTTTATTAACCGAGCTACTATAAGTTGGCCGCACTGATTACGAACGAATTGTGTTGAATCAAAAAAAGGAACCGGAGATGCGCCAATAGCATTAAGAAAAATTCCGATACTTGCAAATAAATTTTCTAAAAGAGCTTCTTCCCTCGCATATGCAATAGCTATCATAGAAGCCATGAAAGACGTACCATTAATCAATGCGAGCCCTTCTTTGGATTTTGGATTAAATTTTTGTATTTCAGCCGTTTGCAAAGCTTTTGGTGCAGACGTTTTTATTCCTTTGTATTCTACGGGAACTTCGCCTCCCATCATAGCGTGTCCTAAACGAGCCAAAAAAGCTAGATCACCACTGGCTCCTAAAGATCCATGACTAGGAATTTCTGGGATAATTCGACTGTTAACCATTGAAACAAGAGTCGACAGTCCTTCTGAGGAAAAGCCTGAATATCCTTTTGCTAATGAGTGTGCACGTAAAATCATCGCCCCTAACGTAACTTCATTAGGTAGGGGAGGACCAATACCAGCATCATGACTTAAAATAAGATTTTTTGATAAGGTGCTTGATAATTTGTGTGAAATAAAGTGTTTCCGCAAACTTCCGAATCCAGTTGTTATCCCGTATACTTTTATATCATTAGAGCAAATATAATCAATAAAACCTCTAGTACTATCCAAACTATCAAGTACTTCTTTTCCTAGCTTTAAACAACTACCCTCCTTTAAAAGGGTTAAGAAGTCATTTATTGTCATCCAATAATCTGGAGTGATTTCTAATTTAAACTTCATAAGAATCCTCTAATAGCCATAATATTCAAAAAATAGAAGGTTGATAACATTTTTTTAAAACAGCACTTTGCAAATCTGTCACATTTAGAATTATATGGTATTGAACCTGTCTACTCTTTACATGCTATAATATCAACACGAGGGAACTCGAAGTTAATCTTTCCCAATGAACAGCTAGGCTCAATTTCTAAATATCTGTCTATTACATCTCTAAAAAACCCTTCTTTTAGCTCATCATCAATATAATTTATATATGGATACCACTGAATTACATAATTCTCAAAAGACTTTCTTGAATCAAAGATTTTTTTATGAGAAATAATTTCGCAAGAAATGAGTTTGAAGCCAGCGCTTATAATTGCTTTTTCATACTGTGATGCATTTAAAGTACTCCAAGTATTAACATAATCTGTGAAAAATTCAGCCCAAGTAGAACTTTTAATGGCTTCCTTAGTTGCTAGTTCTAAAGGAGAAGAAATGCCTAAAGGTATCGTGAAAACTATTTTTCCATTATCTTTCAGAGATTTATGGATTTTTTTTATGAACAAATTAAAATTAATTACCCAATGCAATACAAAAGACGAAAAAACTATATCAAATTCTTTTTCAAACCTAATTTTTGTGGCATCTAGTAATTTGAATAAAATGTTTTTGTACTTCGAGGTCTTAAATTTCTTATTTGCGAATAGAAGCATCTCTGGGGACAAATCTATTCCAAGCACCTTACCCCTTGGAATATGAGTTGAAATTATAGCGGTTATCTTACCGTCTCCACACCCAATATCAAGAATGCTTTCGTCACCACGAAAAGAGATTTCACTTAAGATTTTTTTAGAAGCTTCAAGTTGAACAGAAGAGTTCTGATGATAGTTTTCAGCATTCCATTCCTTATCGATTTTAGATTTTATCTTATTAGTTTTTTGTGTAAGTACGTTACTCATCTGATATACCTCGATTTAGTCGAACTTTATACCATATTTTGAATATTATTTCAACAACCGTTTTATTTAAAATCCCTTTAATACTTTCTGATATAAACACTTGAAAACTAATTGCTAAGGGTTTTTTTGGAGAGAGTGCAGAATTCTTTAGAAGAAGATTTGCACTCACAAAGTCAAAGAATAAAAACAAAAAGACTTAATTTTAAGTTATTTAGATTGCCAAAAATGCTGCTTGAATCAAAAGAGCAAACACACCAGCTTTTTTCTTGTGAGGCGAGAGGGTTGTTCAAGCAAGAGAAATGTTAAAGCCTTACCGAGACGGTACATTTACTCTGTGGCTTGAGTCTACGTTTGGAAGTCGTAGAAGTGGATATAATATGCTAACTTACTACAAACTTTTTAGGGCTCTCCCTGATGAGGATCTTAAAAGTAAGTATAAGATAATGCCTCAAAGAGCGGCTTATAGCCTTGCTAACCGAAAAGGGGATATTCAAGGAAAGATCGATATTATTGATAAATACTTCGACTTGAAGAGCAATGAACTCATTTCAATTGTTCAGAAAGAATTCTCTATAGGGATCACAGAAGTAGAAAAACGGTTGATGGCTTAATGAATCGATTGCTTGAGAGGTGGTAGATCAATTGATAAAACATCGAAAAGAGCTCACAAAAGAAGATCTAGACGATGTTAAATATGCAAAATCTAGGTTGAATGAGATATTAAAAGCGCTAATTCGAGGTTCTAAAAGCCTTTTCAAGAACTTTCATTAAAATCATTTGTTCGCACGCTCCATTGAGCTTCTGGAAGATGGGTGGAGAGGGAGGCTTGCAGTGGCCCAGCCCTCTTTTAGAGACGAAATTTGATCCCCCATGAGATAATGCTTTCTGAAATAGGAGAGTCAAAACAATACCTAAAAAAATCTTCATAGGAGATGTGGAGTTAAAAAAAAGATTTGTTATATAGAAGGGAAAATGCAATTGGAAGAGAAACAAGCATGGATACTATTTTTAATAAGTTCCAAGAAGAGGAGAAGAAAGGAGGTTGGAATTGAAAACTTCTGATAAAGAAGCACTTGATGTTTGTGCCCATTTCATTTCTTCTGGGGATTTGGAGGGGTTAAGAGGTTTTCTAAAGGGCAGTAAACTAAACCTAAATAAAAGATTGGGAGATTTTAAGTTAACTCTTTTACACCTTGCCGCGGCCTCTAATCGCCTTCATATAGCAACCTGGCTTATTGAAAATGGGGCCAAAGTGTCTAGAAGAGAAAAGTATAGTCAAAAAACCCCCCTGCATTTAGCGGCTTATTTTGGACACTTGGAAATGATGGATCTTTTGATTCATCATGTTGTGGATGAGCTTTCTTATTCTGTTTTAGATCCTCATCCTAACGAACATCCTGACGAAATATTTCGAAAAGATGTCCTATATTGCTCGCCGGTGCATTATGCTGTAATGGGGGGCCATTTGGAAGCAGTCAAGTTTCTGATCAAAAAAGGAGAGGAGCTGAACTTTTATTCAAGTGTTGGTACAGCTTTGGATATTGCAATTCGAAAAGGCTTTTTTGAGATGGTTGATTTTGTATCAACCAATATTGGATCTCAGTGTTTAGAAAAGAAGGGCGGTTTTGGCCCCTTTTCCGTTCATCTGTCTATGGTTAGCGGACAGAAGACGATTACAAAAATGCTTTTGAATAAATTTCCACAATTTCCCTCAGAAAGCTTGAAAGAAGATTGGGAAAGAGAAGCTTTTTCCTACGCCTTTTTCTCTATTATAGAAAACCGAAAAGAACTCTTAAGATTGATTTATGAAGATGGAGAAATACCGAGCTTGATCCAGGGAGCAGATGAATACTTAAAAAGAGAAAGGGAGCTTCGGATTTATCCAGCCAATTCAATCTTAAAAGCTCTCCATGCTGCGATAGAGGAAAAAGACTTTGAGAAAGTGGGAGAAATTGTGGAGAAGGAAGGTTGGGAGATTTTGAGTAAGAAAACAAAAAAACTTCTCTTAAGAACTAAAAGAGTAGATTATCTCTGTATGAGTGCAATAGATGTTGCAGCCCGCCTCTATTGCTTTCCTTTCTTTGATTGGTTGGTCCAAAAAGGAGTTTTCCTTTTACCATTTCAAAGCTCTATTTTCGAAAGGTGGTGCTTGATTGATATCCACCCTAGGGCGGGAGACTTTTTTCAGAGAATTCAAGACCTGCTTGATAGGGAGTCTTCTGAAGAAGCTATATAGTGAAGTGGTTTTCAGGGCTTGAGGGTATGGGGGGAGCTTAGAAGCAGAGGATCTTATTTCCCCCAACAAGAAATTTTTGCAAAGTTTTTTCTTTTTAGCTATCCTGACCTTAACTGGATTAAATGGAGCTTGTTATTATGGGTGATTCCTATGAAGATTTAAAAAGCAATACGAACGAGCGATATAATCGACTTTTCCGCTATACGATCATGACCGTTTTTATCGTTTTAATATGCAGTCTGATTTCACAAAATATTGGGGAGTCTGGTTCAAAAATCGTATCTTTTCTGAGCCAGTTTTTTGGCCAGATAAACCCTCTTCTCTTGCAAACAATTGTCTATCTTTTATTTTCTAATGCACTTACGTATATCGTTCGAAAAGAGTCCTCAAACGACATTGAAACTTTCAAAGCTATTCAGAAAGGCCTTGATATGGAAGCAAAGTCCATTGGCTCGACATTTTTTCAGGATTTTCTTAGCAGGTTCGAGGGAACGGGGCAATACTTTGCTTGGGCTTGCCGGATGTTCCCTTTATCTGTGTTTGGGATACGCTTTTTGATTGTAATCAGTCAGTTTTTAGACCAAACTTTTGGAGTTCCTGTACTTGTTCGGGCTATCATTGTTGGATTTGGCTTCAGCGCTTGGGTTTTATGGCTTTGGCGTATCAGAATTATTCCGTTAAAATTACTGGTGAGAAAAAAGGGAGAACTTTTTGGAGCGTGGGACGGAGCTTAATCCATAAAAAGCGACCTATGGATCGTACTTTGGGGTAGTAGTATGGGCGATGCAGAGAGGGTTAAATTTCGGGATGCTCACGCAGGAAAAAATGTTAGTTTCAAGCCAAAAAAAAGAGTAAAATGTGGCTTAAAATAGGTAATTTCCTGTATGTGACTTGGAATAAGATACTTACAAACTTTCAATTTTTCTTAAAAAATCCTGAAAAATCTGTAGGAATAGGCTAACCCTCACCTCCAAAGTAATAACGGGGCTCAGCGAATTTGCCAGGCTCTTCAGGAATTTTTAATCTGACCTTCACATAGTCCCCTTTCTTCCATTTGCTTGATTGGTTGTATGCTTCAAGGAGAAGCCTTTTCATCCGCTCGAAAATGGTTTGAATATTTGCCCCTTCTTCTAATGAAGCTTGTGTTGCAGCAGCTAAGATGTATCGAGCGTAAAAAGATCCCCTAGGTTGAGAAAGAGGGGCGTTATTTGTTAGTGCTGTTTTAAGCTGCTCAACCATTTTCTCATCTTGGTCTGTCCAGGAAAAAATATCAATCAACGGTCTTCCTTCTAAAGCTTGTAAGGGTGTATGAAGGATTGTTTTTGCGACAACTTTTCCTGCTTCAATTGCCTGGTGGGTATCTAGTTTATGAGAAATAGATGCTGGAGATTCTGCATCGATTTCTACGACTGAAATATGGTCAGGCCTATCTTTATGGGCTTCTTCCTCAACAATCCCTTTCCATCTTCCTTTTGTTTCTTCATTAAGGCCTTCTAACGCATCGATCACTTCAAGTAGGACAAAGGGTCTTAATAGATCAACAGGATGTTTCTCATTTACTGCGAAGAAGGAGTCAAACAGAATTTCTGCATCATCTACTTTCCCCAAGAAGCCTCCTCTCTCGGGAAGTTTGACATAGGTAGGCAAGTCTTTCACTGTCATATCCATTTTTCCTGCAGGGTTCGAATAGAGCCTTAAGGTTTTTTTTGTTGTTCCACTACCAGGATAGATCCCTGTTGTTCTGAGTTCACCCCCTCTAAACCCTCGAAAATATCCGATGAGTGCTGCAGCAAAGACAGGTCCTATATTTAATACCCCTAAGATATCTGAAGTTGTTTCTTCAACACATCGACTCCAGTATTTCGCTAATTCTTTTCCATGAGAACGTTCTACGTTTTGATAAACATGCCTCTCAAGTTCAGGAAGAAGTTGTTTATTAGAACAAAGGAAGTTATGCCCTGCAACTTCATGTCCTAAGGCTGACCATGCAAGGATTCCCCCATTTCTATTCTCAGGAGGGAGACTAACAATTCCTGCATAAAGTCCTAGACCTTTACTATATGTTGCATGAACTGTCCAAGTGTAAGGGCTTCGCTCCTTTCCCCACTTAGCCATAGGGGGGAAGACAGCGCGGCTCACAGTTTGAATGTTTTTATCTAAGATTGTTTGATAAATGCTTGTGACAACGGCTTGGAAGGAAAGTAAGTCGTGATAAGAAGAAGAGTAATAAAAACCCTCATGATCTCTTTGTAGGAGGGCTTCAGCGATATCGGGGATGATCCTTCTATAGAATCTCTCTTGAAGCTCTAGATTTTTAAGATCGCGTGTGAAAATACGATTAAAAACATTCTCTCCAAGCTTTACTAAAAATTTGCTAAAAGGTCTTAAAACCCCTGTGACATACATATTCGGGAGAACCTTTTTTCGCTGCATCTCAAGCAACTTAGAGTTTAATTCATAATAATCAGGCTTAAAAAGACCTCCATGAGTTGTGTAGTGGACATCAGAAGTTGCCGCGCTAAGGTCGAGTCTTGTAGTAACTGCCATAATAATACCTACTTCAATAAAGCGATGAAGTTTAGGTAAAAGATTAGGTTGTGTTCAAGAATAATTTTTATGCTTTAAAATATTCTAACGATTGCATAGATTCTATGGCTTTAAAGTGCTGATGTTAGGAGTTAGCTATGGCTGGTGTTATATTACAAACCTATCTTTATACTTATGGTGCTGGGGATGACCCCAATAGAAAAATAGAATTTTATAGACAGACTCAGAGTGATCCTAGAACTATTCAAGCTCGAATCTCTGCACTCCATCAAGGGGAGTGGATTCTCCTGAACGATTTAGCTGGGAATCGAATTAGTGTAGAGATGATGTCGACAACAGAGAAAATGCAAGCGATGATTAGGGCGCGCGATGGGCATCCTGTTCGAAATCAACCTGATGCTCTTCTCACTAATTTCCCTCTAGAATCACAAAGTGGAATCCTTTATCAGCTAGACCCTGAGAATGGGAAACGGATAGAGATTACGAATGACGTTGGAGGACCGCGGGGATTTGAGAGCGTGGTTCAACTTAATATCTTTGATCCCCGTTAGACAGTTTCAATCAATTGGGTAAGCTGTGACTAGCTAAAGAGACTTAATTTCTCTATAGCCTAGTTCTTTTTCTGAAAGAGAAACGAGGTGAATGTTGGCTTCTCTGTAGCTTCTAGGGTCTGCTATATTGTGAAAAATCACTTTTTAAAAGCGATTTTCATTTCATTGATTTTAAGAATTTTAGCTATAGGCTAAGGTAAGGGCGCGAGCTTGATCTGCGATGTAGGAATCTGAGCTTCGCTCTAATTTATTGGCTTGAGAAAGACCTTGCCGCTTGTAACCAAGGAGGAAGAGGGCTTTTGTTCTGTTAAGGAGAGTGGCTTCATGTTGAGGATCGATAGCAAGAGCCTTCTCTAGATAGTTTAAGGCTGAAAGGTTATTGCCTACTTGGAGATAGATCCCTCCAAGAGTTTGGAGGTCGTAGACATTTTCATCGGGGAGAATAGCAAGAACTTCAAAAAACTTCAGAGCATATTCATACTGCCCCTGTTTCACAAAGGAGTAGCCAGCAAATCGAATGTCTTCAATTTGCTCTTCATTCCAGCCTAAAAGTTCAATCCAGTTTGCCTTTGCCATGCTAACCTTTTTGGTACTGGCTGCGACGAGCGTTGATTTGTATCATGAGAGAATCAAGAAGTTGAAGATAATCGAGGAGGGCGATGAGCGTTTTTGATTGTCGGAGTTCTTCTTCTTCTTCTTTTTCATCTTCCCATGCGTACTCCGATCCTAGTCCTTCTTCTCGTCTTTTAGCGCGATCTTTTTTAGATGTGTCAATTTTGTCACGAATCTTTTGTATTTGGGTAGTGAGGAATTCGTCGGATCCAAGAGAGGGGATGGTTTGGAAAGTAAAGAGACGCATTTTTTGTAAGTTGTACCCTTTAGGGGAGAGGAGAAATGCCCATGGGGCAAACCGTTTATTAATTTGAAAAAGGGTGTCAAACTCACTAGAGAAAGAAGGGGAAGTGACATCTGTAGTCGTTTGTCGAGAGATAAAGGGGGATTCTTTAATGAGGGATTTATCGAGAAATTCTTGATCTTGCGCCCAACGAACCGAGGTGTCGAGTCCTAAGTTATCTATTGTCTTTGGTTCTGCCATCTTCTTTCTATTTCGTTAATTCCCTTTATTTATACCGGTCTGATGATTATTAGAAAAGCTCGAATGATAAAGGTCTTGTTTCCAAAAACTTATTCAATAACTTTCTCCTCAATAAGGAGAAAAAATAATAGAGGTTTTTCATCGTGTTGGAGATTTTTCTCGAACTTGCCCATCTCAATGGTTTAGTCTTTTTTCCACAGGTGTTTACTTCATCTTTTTGATTCTAAGCGGAGAATTCAGTTCGAAGTCTGTGAACAATTTTTCCACAGATTTCCACATTTTCTTTCTTGTTTATTTTTAGCAATTTGTAAAATTAACAAGCAGTTATACACACCATTTTTCGACAAAAAGATTGCTCATTTTCAGTGCCAGTGATAGGATGTGGAAATAAGTGGAAAAAAGGCACGTGGATTGCATGAACAACTTCTTCTTTAACGGATCAACACATTCTAAGCTCGACGACAAGAATCGTTTTGTCTTGCCGCAGCAGATGCGTTATGGTCTCGTGGAAAATGGAGAACTTGAGTTTACGATCGCGCTTGGACTCGGTGGATCACTAGCTATTTATAAGAGAAGCGATATCGATCGCATTGTGAAAAAATTCCAAGCAAAACAACATGTTGCAAAGTATCAAAAGTTCTTCACCCTTTTCTTTTCCACTCTCCACCACTGCACATGTGATAAGTTAGGACGAGTTGTCCTTCCCCCTGTTCTAAAGAAAGCTGCCAAGATTCAAAGCGAAATCGTCATTGCTGGTGTTCTGAATAAGATTGAAATTTGGCCAAAAGAGAAATATGAACTCGATTTAGAGTCATTTTTAGCCGGGGAAGATGGAAATTTAGCCCAAATGACCGAAGATGCCTTTGCCCTTTTGGATGAAGGAGGCGATGATGAGACGTTTGTCTCAATGACAAGCCAAGAACAAGAAGAATATGAGAACGTCTGATGAAGCATATTCCAGTCATGCTGCAAGAGAGTTTGGAGATTTTCTCCGAAATGAAGCTCTCTTCCTTTTTTGATGGGACGTTGGGTGCTGGTGGTTTTGCGAAAGCTTTGCTTAAGGCTCATCCTGAAATCGAAACCTACTATGGGTGTGATCAGGATAAAAATGCTTTGGAACTTGCAAAGGGGAATTTGCAAGAGTTTGGAGGAAAAGTGGAGTTTATCCACTCAAACTTTAGCTTTGTGAAAGAGGTATTGGAGAAGAGGGGGATAAAACAGGTGGATGGTTTTTTTTTGATTTGGGAGTGTCATCAATGCAGTTAGATGAAGAAGAAAGAGGGTTTAGTTTTTTAAGGGAAGGTCCTTTGGACATGAGGATGGATCCTACTACCGGGATAACTGCTAAAGAGATTGTTAATAAATGGTCTGAAAAAGATCTTGGCAAACTTTTCCAAGAATATGGGGAGGAGAGGCAATGGAGAAAAGCTGCTCGCGCAATTGTTGAAGCGCGCCGTAAAAAAACGATCGAAACAACTACCGAGCTCGCTGAAATTTTATCCAATGCTATTGGAAGATCGAAGAAAAAACTCCATGTAGCAACCCTTGTCTTTCAAGCTTTAAGAATTGGTGTGAATCGGGAACTCGAATCGATCGAAAAAGGGGTGAAAGATGCTATTGAGATTCTAGCTCCAGGTGGAAGGATCGGTGTCCTTTCTTTTCACCGTTTAGAAGATCGCATTGTGAAAAAGCTTTTTAAGTTAGCCTCTAAGCCGATTGAGAGAATCGCCCAAATGAAAGAGACTCACCTCTATCCGATGTTAAAACTTCTTAGCAAAAAACCTCTGATTCCAAGTCTTCAAGAAGCTCGGATGAATAGACGGGCACGGAGTGCAAAATTGCGCGTTGCTGAAAAGATGTGAGGATTTGCGGATGTGAGCAAGGGATTACTTATTCGACTTCTCATCTGCATTTTTATCTTAGGGGGTTTTTTATATACCTACATTGATAAGCAAAATGATTTAACTGAGCTTAAGATGGAAATTCCAAAGCTCTCCAGATCTCTCCATGTTTTGGAAGAGGAAAATGCTCATTTGTCCCTGGAGATCGAGCGGATTGAAAGTCCTGCTAGACTTATTGAGCTTTTAAGGCAAAAAGAGTACTCCCACTTAAGATATCCTTATGTTGATGAAGTGGTGGTTGTCAAAAAGGGGTCGAATGAAAAGTCTTAATGCGAAAGATTTTCGGCGCCTTTTGTTTGTAGCTATTAGCATGCTCATCCTGTTTTGCTTTATCATTTTTCAATTCTATAAGCTCCAAATCCGCGAGGAGACTAAATGGTCCAGGCTTGCAAAAGCGCAACATCAATTTTCTGTTGTTGAGCCTTATAAGCGGGGGCGCTTTATAGCGAATACTGATTTGAAGGAAGGTCATCCTGAAAAACCACAACCTCTCGTCTTTGATGTAAAAAAATACCACCTTTATGTCGACCCCATTTCAATTCCTAAAGGGAATCGAGAAGAAATTGCAAAAATGATAGGGGAGCATCTTACCCTCGACTGGAAAGAAAAAAACTTTATCCGTGAGCAGTTTGAAAAAAGATCAAGAAGTCGACGACTCAAACTGTGGGTCGATGAAAAAGAGAAAGAACTCTTGTTAGGGTGGTGGCGCTCGTTTGCGAGATGGAAAAAAATCCCTCGCAATGCCCTTTATTTCGAAGAAGATTATCAACGGGCATATCCTTATGGCAAACTCCTTGGCGCTGTTCTCCATACTGTAAGAGATGATCGTGATCCAGAGACCCAAAAGGCTCTTCCAACAGGGGGGCTAGAACTTACTTTTGATTCCTATTTGCAAGGAAATCCAGGGAAAAGACTCCTTCTCCGCTCTCCAGGAAAAGCTTTGGAAGGTGGCCTTCTTGTCAATCATCCAGATGATGGCGCAGATGTCTATTTAACGGTTAATCATTACATCCAAGCGATTGCTGAAGAAGAGATTGAAAGGGCTGTTAAAAGTGCGGGAGCAAAGAGTGGATGGGCGGTCATGATGAACCCCAACACTGGGGAAATCTATGCGTTAGCGCAATATCCTTTCTTTGACCCTTCTGAATATCGAACGTATTATAATGATCCTGAGCTGTTATCTGCCACGAAAGTACGAGCAATCACCGATTGTTTTGAGCCGGGCTCTACGATGAAACCGATTTCTATTGCGATTGCAATGATGGCGAATGAAGAGCTTAAGCGGCAGGGAAGAGAGCCTATTTTTGATCCAACGGATATGATTCCGGTCAATGATGGGACATTTCCTGGAAGTAAACATCCGATCCATGATGTTGGGACTCACCGTTTTTTGAATATGTATCTTGCGATTCAAAAATCATCAAATATCTATGTTGCCAAGTTGATCCAACGGGTGATAGGAACTTTGGGTAATGAGTGGTACCGGAAACAGCTCGAGGAGGTCTTTGGCTTTGGGACTTTGACTGAGATTGAACTTCCATCTGAGAGTCCAGGCCTTTTACCATCGCCTGCTAAAACCTATGAAAGTGGAAAGCGGCAGTGGTCAACTCCCACACCTTATTCATTATCGTTTGGATATAATCTGTTAACAAATAGTATGCAACTACTAAGAGCTTATGCCATTATGATTAATGGTGGACATCTCATTAAACCTACCCTTGTGAAAAAAATTGTGAAAGATGGAGAAATTATTTTTGAACATTCAGATCAGAAGAAAAATCAAGTTTTCGATCCTGAAATTAGCCGAGAAATCATTTATGCATTAAAATCAGTCACCAAACCCGGAGGAGGAGGGGTGCGAGCTGATATCCCAGGATATACCGAAGGGGGAAAACCAGGAACAACGGAGAAAGTTATTAAGGGAACCTACTCGAAAAAACATCACTACTCTAGCTTCATTGGTTTCACTCCCGCGTTTAATCCAAAATTTCTTGTTTATATCGCCATCGATGAACCAGAATATCGCTATATGCCAGGGATTGGGAAAACCTACTTTGGAGGAAGGTGCGCAGCCCCTACCTTTCGTCATATCATGGAAAAAACCTATAAATATTTGGGGATTCCTCCCGATGATCCGTTTGGGCTTCCTACAGGACATCCCCATGCAGACCCTGAAAAAGCTGATTGGAGTGAGCAAGTAGATATCCTCAAAGAACTCTACTCAAACTGGAATAGATGAAACTAAAGAAATTATTAAAAGATCTAGATGTTGAAATCAAGGGAAGCAAAGAGATTGAAGTCACAGGGATCTCTTCCCATTCTCAATTCATCTCTCCTGGGAGTTTATTTATAGCAAAAAAGGGAAAGACCTTTGATGGCAGTGAATTTATTCCCAAAGCGATTGAAACCGGTGCTGTTGCTGTTCTCACCGATTTATATAACCCCTTTTTCCAGGAGATTGTTCAAGTTGTAACTCCCAATCCTAATGCATTAGAATCCCTTCTTGCCAAGAGATATTACGAAACGGAAAAAAGCTCCCTTTTTTTAGTCGGTATTACCGGAACAAATGGGAAAACGACAACAGCGTATCTTACCCAACACCTCCTTAGCAAATGTGGCCTTATGGGGACGATCGAAACAGTTATAGGAAAAGAGCGGTTCCCAGCGCAGCTAACGACGGCTGATGTTGTAACCAATCATAAAACCCTCCGCGAAATGACCGATCATGGGCTGAGCTCTGTTGTTATGGAAGTGACTTCTCATGCTCTTGATCAAGGTAGAGTTAAAGGGCTGAATTTTGATCTTGGTGTTTTTACCAACTTTTCGCAAGATCATTTAGACTACCATGGGACGATGGAAAACTATTTAGCTGCAAAGCTGAAGCTTTTTTCTATGTGCAAAGAAAAAATCTTTAATCTTGATGATGTGACTGCGAAGAAGATGGGAAGTGGCATGACGTATGGGATTGATGCCGCTGCTGATCTTCAAGCAAAAAACATCCATTTTTCTCTTCAAGGGACAACTTTTGATCTCTACTATAATGGAAAAATAACCCCGATAGAAACCAAGCTTGTTGGTCGCTACAATGTCTATAACTGTTTAGCAGCCCTAGGAGTGGGAATTAAAAAGGGGATCCGTCTCTCTATTTTGAAAAGAAAGCTTGCTACTTTTGAAGGGGTGCCTGGGAGATTGGAGCGGATAGAAGGCCCTAAAGGGATGCATCTTTTTGTTGATTTTGCTCACACGCCTGAAGCTCTTTCTAAGACCTTGGAGGCCCTCTATGAATTAAAGAAAGGGAAGGTCATTACAATCTTTGGGTGTGGAGGGGAACGTGACCAGAGTAAACGTCCCAAGATGGGAGCGGCGGCAGAAAAATTTTCTGATCAAATCATCATCACCTCTGATAATCCTCGAGGAGAAGACCCTGAAAAAATTTGCAAAGAGATTGTCAAGGGGCTTTCCAAGGAGCCTTTGATTGAGATCGATCGAAGAGCGGCAATCGAAAGAGGGATCTTTATGGCAAAAGAAAAAGACATTGTCTTGATTGCAGGAAGGGGACATGAACCTTTCCAAAAGATCAAGGGAAGGCTCATCCCTTTTGATGATCGAGAAGTTGCCCGCACAATTTGCCATTTGACGGGAGATGCTTCTACAAGCTAAAATATTTTCATGCTTAGATTTCTTATTAGCCTTATTTACTTAGCAACTCCATTAATGGCTTCATGTTCTCAAGGTTTCCAAGTTGAAACCGAAACCTATGTTGCTGCAGCCATTCCTACGAAAACAAATAATAAGCAACTCATTGTGATTGATCCGGGTCATGGAGGATTTGATATCGGTGCGAAAATTAAATCGATTAAAGAAAAAGCCTTAGCACTCAAAACTGCCACCCTTGTGAAGCAATGCCTTCATCAAAAAGGGTACCGTGTCATCCTTACTCGGAGTCGCGATGTCTTTATCTCCCTTTCTAAGCGAACCAATATTGCGAATGATACCAAAAGCAAGCTCTTTGTCAGCATCCACTTCAATGCCTTTAAAAACCCTCAAGCGAAAGGGATAGAAATTTATTATTATAATAAAGGACCAAAATGGCGGCAAAATGCTTCGAAAAAACTTGCCGATACCGTTTTAAGAGGGGTGATTGCCTCTACCAATGCTAAAGACCGAGGGGTTAAGACAGGAAACTTTCATGTGATTCGGGAAACAAACATGCCAGCTATTTTGATTGAAGGGGGTTTTATCACAAATCCCCAAGAATACTCTAACCTTGCCAATCAGCAATATGTTGAGAAGATGGCTCGCTCAATTGCTGATGGCATCGAAAAATACCTAAAATCTAACTAAAGCAGAGGGGGTCTTTTTCCTTGGAGAAGACATTTTTTGCACCAGTGGTTAGTCCTATAAGCCCTTGTCTGAAAAATGACGGTGTAAATAAGTTGATTTACCTGAATTTCTCGCTCTCCAGAGGAAAATGATTGCCCTAGGGGGATTTTTAATTTGAGATAGCGTTTTGCTTCTTTCATGGAGCTTACTCCTTTTTTGCTCAACTATACGGGAGTGCACTCCTTTTTAGTTAAAACCTCAATATTAATTATAATATCGGATAAGGAGACCAAATTACTGCCCCTTCTATCTCTCTTTAAAAAGAATTTGCTCTTGGGAACCTATCTCATTGATCCGTTGGGGCTGCGCCTCCGCTGCTCCTTGAGCTTCAAGCGAACAGTCAAATCAGACCTTCAGCCGGGGACCTGGGCTTGAGCCCTAGGCGGATCCTCCTTCATGCTGATTTTACAGATTCGTCTTGAAGCCGCGGACTGCTGCGGGCACCTCTCTTCAACCTAACGGTTAGAGAGGGGTGTTCCTTCGCAGATCGAGTCTTTATCTTTTGAAAGACTTTAGATCTTCTTGAAATTGACCTTTAGAAATGGCAGTGTCATCTTGATCTTGTGAAAACTGTTTCATCATATTCTGTTTAGCCGTTTCTGAAGCAGCGATCCACCTTCTGGAGTGTTGGGTAAATTGCAGAAAAACACCGATCCATGTGAATATGAAGAAAATGTCCCCGGCGCGATTTGAACACGCGGCCTGTTGCTTAGGAGGCAACCGCTCTATCCACCTGAGCTACGAGGACAGATGGGACAATGATTATAACGTAAAAGTGAGCTTTTGCTCAAGAACTTGGAGATTATTGTGGCAGGAAATGCAGATATTGGACTCATTGGACTTGCTGTAATGGGACAAAATCTTGTCCTTAATATGAATGACCATGGTTATAAAGTTGCAGTCTTTAATCGAACCGTTACAAAAGTCGATGCTTTCTTGGAGGGTCCTGCAAAAGGGACTGAAGTCGTTGGAACCCATGATCTCAAAGAGTTTGTTGGAACACTAAAGCGTCCTCGAAAAGTGATGATGATGATCCGCGCGGGGACTTCTGTTGATGAGATGATCAATGAACTCGTCCCTCTTCTTGAAAAGGGTGATATTATTATTGATGGGGGAAATAGCCACTTCCCCGATAGTGAGCGGCGGTTCAAAGAGCTTAAAGAAAAGGGAATTCTCTTTATTGGAACGGGAATCTCAGGTGGGGAAGAGGGAGCGCGTCATGGCCCTTCAATCATGCCTGGTGGAAATCCCGATGCTTGGTCAGAAGTGAAGCCAATTTTTCAAGCCATTGCTGCGAAATCTGAAGAGGGGGAACCTTGTTGCGATTGGGTAGGAGAAGGTGGCGCTGGTCACTATGTTAAGATGGTCCATAATGGAATCGAGTATGGCGATATGCAAATCATTTGCGAAGCCTACGAGCTTCTTTCAACAAAGCTTGGAATGAAGGCGGATGAACTTGCCAAAGTATTCACCGAGTGGAACAAAGGGGAGTTGGATAGTTATCTCATTGAAATTACAAGTCAAATTTTTGCGTTCAAAGATGAGGATGGATCGCCCCTTGTGGAAAAAATCCTCGATGTGGCGGGGCAAAAAGGGACGGGAAAATGGACTGGCATTAGCGCCCTTGATATGGGACTTCCCGTGACTTTAATTGGAGAGGCAGTTTTTGCCCGTTGTCTTTCTTCATTGAAGGATCAAAGGGTTGAAGTGAGCAAACACTTTAAGGGACCGAGCAAGGAATTTAGTGGCGATAAAAAGCAAATGGTTAGCGATATCAAGGATGCTCTGTATGCTTCGAAAATTATTAGTTATGTCCAAGGATTTATGCTCATGCGAGGAGCTGCTGAAGAGTTTAAGTGGAACCTTAACTATGGCTCCATTGCCCTGATGTGGCGGGGCGGGTGTATTATTCGGAGCAAGTTCCTTGGGGAAATCAAGAAGGCCTTTGATAAAACTAAAGACCTGGAAAGTCTCCTTCTCGATGACTTTTTTAAAGGGGAGATCACAAAAGCGGAAGAAGGGTGGCGTCGCGTTGTTTCTCATACTGCTGAATTTGGGGTTCCAGCTCCTTGTTTTAGTACTTCACTCTCTTTCTTTGATGGATACCGCTCTAGCCGTCTTCCTGCAAATCTTCTGCAGGCGCAACGAGACTTCTTTGGCGCTCATACCTATGAGAGGGTGGATCAACCCCGTGGGAAATTCTTCCACACCAACTGGACCGGAACAGGTGGCGATGTAAGCTCGTCGACCTATAATGCTTAGGGCCCGTAAATAAATAACCTTCCTATTTGACTGGCTGCGATTTTGCTCTTAAGATGACAATTTTTTGTAGTTTAGGGTGAACTCAGGCTTGAGCTGTTCAATTTTTTGGAGGGCCCGTTCATAATCTTTATGATCATGGGACTGAGCATAATTTTCAACTTCAGAGAAGAGTTCATTATAGATTTCTTCCATGAGTTTTACCTTTTCTTCCTTAATACCCGAAAGACCCATAAGCTCTAGATCTTCAAGCTCTTCTCCCATTTCATCCAGGATTTTGTTCAGGAGTTCTAATCCTCGGTCATAACAGATCTCATTGTAGTTTAGGACAAAGGCAGGCTGAAAAGTCTCAAGCATCCGACAGGCAGAATTAAAATCATCATGTTCCTGGGATTGATAGAACTTCTCAGCCATCTCATGGAGCTGTTCGTAGATCCGCTCCATCCGCTTAACCATCTTACGCTTATCTCCTTTAACGGAGAGTTCTTCAACTTCGGAGAGTTCTTCCTTCATTTCTTGAAGTTGCTTGTTGAGCATTTCCATAGCTTTCTCAAACTGAATATCATAGAGCATAAGACGACCCCCTTAGCTTTATTATAACCCAAGTTCAGATTTTGTGGGTGGTGGTTTCGATAGGTTTTCCAACTTGCTTAGAATTAAAAAGGTGAAGAGAGTAGCCGCGCAAAACCTGGAACTTGGGTTATACCCGCGAATGCGACCTATTTCGCGGTAGCGGCCTTTTGAATTAGCGGAGATACAAGCTGAGTGCCGAGCCAAGGTGAGGCCACCTTGGCGAAGGTGAGAAGCGA
>JANQJL010000023.1 GCA_028281675.1 Simkaniaceae bacterium | reverse complement strand
ATAGAATTAAACGATGAAAAAACAGTAGTTATTTATACAGCTTCTGATGGTAAGGTCACTGCCAAGGTTTTTTTTGCTAATGATACATTTTGGATGACTCAAAAAACTATGGCTGAGCTCTTTGGAGTAAAGATCCCGGCAATTTCTAAACATCTCAAGAATATCTATATTTCGGGAGAACTGACTGAAGAAGCAACTATTTCCAAAATGGAAACAGTTCAAATCGAAGGGGTCCGTGAAATAAATCGAATTATAGATATTTATAATCTAGATGCAACCATTGCAGTTGGATATCGTGTGAATTCCATAAAAGCCACCCATTTTCGTATATGGGCTACAAATACTTTGCGTGAATATATTGTTAAAGGTTTCATTCTTAACGACCACATGCTTAAAAATGGTCGACCTTTTGGCAAGGATTACTTTGATGAGCTGCTCGAAAAAATTCGAGAAATTCGAGCAAGTGAGCGAAGAGCCTACCAAAAGATAGCGGACGTTTTTGAGCAGTGCAGTAGTGATTATAGAAGCAATAGTGAGGAGACTCAATTATTCTACCAAATTATTCAGAATCAATTGCATTTTGCAACTACTGGGCAAACCGCTGCTGAGATTATTTATAAGCGAGCAAATAGTGAACTGCCGTTTATGGGGTTAACCACATGGAAAAATTCTCCTAAAGGAAAAATCTTAAAAAGTGATGTATTGATAGCTAAAAACTATTTAAACCAAGCAGAAGTTTCCAAATTGAATCTGCTAGTGACGATGTTCATTGATTTTGCTGAGTTAAGAGCTTTGAAGCAACAGGTAATGACAATGAAGGATTGGCTAAATCAAATAGAAAAATTTCTCAATTTTAATGACCAACAGATTTTGCGGAATGCTGGAACCATTTCACGTGAAATGGCTGTTACTAAAGCTAGTGAGGAATATGAAAAATATAGGATTCAACAAAATCGGGAATATATCTCGGACTTTGATCGAGTATTTTCTAAATATTTGAAAGGGGATTTGGAGGGATAAGGAGATAAGTTAATGGGCCTAATTTTTAAGGAAATGTTGCTCTCTTTTGCTTAGCACTAAGATAGCTTTTTTTTAAGATTCCTAGTAAAATATCATCCTATGGATATGACAATTCGGTTAGCCAGAATTAATGAGGTAGAGCAGATAGAAGCCTTGATGAAGAGTTCGATGAAAGCTTTAGGAGTCGGTCATTACTCTACAAACCAAATCAATTCATGTTGTCAATTTGTCTGCGTTCCTGATCAACAACTCATCGAAGATGAGACGTTCTTTGTTGTATTAACAAAAACAGGAGCAATAGTTGGCTGCGGCGGTTGGAGCTTCAGGGATAAGCTTTATGCAGGACCTTCAGAAACTCCTAGAAAAGCCGAGAAGCTCAACCCTTTGACTGACCCAGCTCGGATACGAGCTATGTTTGTCGATCCCACTTATGGTGGAAAAGGGATTGGTTCCCTGATTTTAAACCATTCAGAGAAAGCAGCCAAAGCAAAAGGGTTTACTAAGGGGGCTCTTGGTGCTACTTTATCAGGCCTTTCGTTTTACAAAGCAAAAGGATGGAATAAAGTATCCGAAGAAGAAGCAATATTGCCTGATGGAACTTCTATCCAGGTTGTCCAAATGGAGAAACGTTTTTCCTGAGCCGATCACCAGTCAAAAGTTAGACAAGCAAAAATAAGTTCCAAACATGCCTGGCCTACAGGCAAGAAAGGGGGCTTCGATTCTTGAACCCGTTCTTAACCACCACAGCGCTAAACACACCATCAGATTTTTCAAAAAGCGAACCGCGACGAGCAAGCTCAATAGCTCCTTTTATGAACTTTTCTTCAGGTTTTTTCATATATTCACTCTAAGTTACTGTATAACTTTTTCTAATTAAAAGAGCAGAATTACTCTACCTGTTATAGTCCAGGCACTTGAAAGATTTTTCTCAGCTCCTGGGTTGGGAATATAGCTAAGGGCACCTAGTAAATAGGCGCTGCCATACAGGTGTGTTTGATTATAGACCTGTAAGATTAGCTCGTTGCTTCTTTGAAAGATGCGATGATTGAGTTTAGCTAAGGCAAAACCACAACCTATAAAATCCAAAGATCTTCCAGGAATTAAACCCAAAAAAGTAAGGCCCCCTCCATAAAACTCATTGGTATTAAGGGTCTTGGAGTTATTAATTCCATATTGTACAAAACCAATTATCCCACTAGCGTCTTTTTCAGGATGTTGCAACCATAATCTTTGGGTCGCAAATAGGTAAAATCCTTGAGTCCCTTTTTCGGTAATTTGTGTATTATCTTTTCCTTCGACTTCTAATTTGCCTGTTTGCCCCCATCCTCCTATGCCAATATTTCCGGGAAGTCCATGAACTTCCCACCACCCTCCAATTTCTCCGATTTGAAAATAATAGCCATTAAATTTAGGTCCTCTTAGACCTGTAGGAATGCCTCTTGCCAAATTTCCATCATAGAGACCGTAAGAAACATAAAGGTGCTCTGTGGGAAGGTAATTAAGGGTGATGCCATAAGCTGAGTCATAATATCCTGGAAGAACTCCCAACATAGAAGAATTCACAAAGATAGGCGTATAAATCAAGCCTGTGGTAGCAGGAATTTTCAATTCTTTTTTTTGTAAAGGTAGAGGTTTTACGACATTATTAAAGTCGACAGAAGGAACGACTTTCCCGATCCGTACAAAGAGTTTCTCATTAAAAAATACCTGGTGCAACCAAGCCTGGTAGAGCTCAGACCGATTAAGCGGAGGGAGAGCTGGGAGACTATTGTATCCTTGAACAGTACCAGCATCAGAGTTTACCTGACTGCCATTGAACTGTAGAAATTCAAAATAAAAGCTACCTTCTTTCCATAAGTGGAGCTTTTCTGTTTCGAGATAGAGGGATAGTTGAAGTAGGTTATTTCCCCCGCCTCGATGAGGTTTTAATCCCCCTGAAAGAAGATAATTGTAATCGGGAATCCACAAACCCCCTAATCGCATCCCGGAATCAGGTTTAAATCGAAATACTTTTTCCCCTAAAGCTCCTGTCCCTGTGATGACTGTAACAGCACCAGGATTTGAAGAAGTGGGCTCATTTCCAGGTAGTGCTGCATGCAAAACTAATAATAGGACAGGGAGTAAAATTGTTATTTTCTGTTTTATCTTCATAAAACTAATAAACCAAGGACGCCAATTAGCTGAGAAGTATTCTCAACTATTGCTCTATATGGATGCATAAGCTGTACTCATGAATGCCTTCCTTCCCCTTTTGCTCAAATAATACTTTTTTTAAAGTGCGAAAAAAACGGAAAATTGTCAAGGACTATCAGAGCCTGTAGCAGCAAAATGGTAATGTCCTAATTCTGCAATATAGACCTGTCCTAAAAATCAGGAGACGATGTTGAATTAGAGAAGTTAGTTGTTATGGCAAGAAAAGAATGGTAATGCTCCCCATTCATCAAGCGCATCCTCTACTTCCTTTAACTCTTGCCACTATTTGATCTTTGTTTCGTCGACTCGGCTCCTTTTTTTCAAGTCATTTTACTCCGAGTTTTCCTTTCTTGCCTTAATAGAGAACAGTATATTGGATAGGTTCTTCGAAGGCCTACTCTTCTGGCTGACTATATAAAGCGGACTCCTTTCTCATAAATTAATAGGGCTACACAGCCACTAACGCTATATGGAGAGTGCTTAGTACCTGGTGGATGGATAACGAAACTACCAGCAGGATATGAGCCATTCTCGTCAGACTGATCACCATCTAGGACATACATATGTTCATATCCAAGATGTTCATGCAGCGGGACCCGAGCGCCTGCTTCGTATAACAAAAACACTGCCTCTGCATTACTTTCGGGTTCGTTGTAAAGCCAATGGGCTGTGACGCCTGGATGGAAGGGCTTCCAATCACCATTTGTACGTAAGTTTTTTGCATGCTCAATCAAATTGGAAATGACAATCGAAGACATAAGTTTTCCTCCAGATATTTCTAATAATTTATCTTTACTAACTAAATCTGTTTTAAGTTTGTCATTTGATTTAGTAGTTGGTGAATCATTTGGGTGAATATTGAACCAATTAGTTTCAACCCAACCTAGGCCAAGTATCAACCAGGTTGTAAAAACAAAAGGCGAAGACAAAGTTTGTACGCCAAACTTAGCAATTACAGGTATTAACATTGTGGAAATGACGGCGCCAAAAAGGGAAAGCCTGAACTTGCCACCACAAAATACAAATACTGAAACAGCAGCCAGAACACCATTGAACCCATAGAGGCCAAGATTGACACTCATTGGATCTGCATTGCGATAATAATAAGATACTATATTGCTAATGACAGCTCCTAAAAAAGCTATCAAGGCATGACGCCAGTTACTGAGAAGCAAACCTATTAAAAATAGCATGCCTGACCAGATATTAGGAGAAAAGATTGCCTGGCCTAAGCTGAACATCACCGCAGCCACGGGGTGAAAATTTTTTTTTGAATCAGCAGAAAGTGCAATCGGCCGGAGAAAATCAAGTTCTGGTATCAAGGCATAAAGGACCCAAAAAATAATCAGAAAAGGAAGAGCAAGTGTCGGAAAAGGGAGGACTTTGACACATAACCACACTAGTACAACGGCGATTGCAATACAAGAAATCAATACAAACCACATACTCACATTACTCCAGCCAGTTTGAAAAAAAGCCGGAAGCGACAGTGCAATCAGGCAAGGATTGAGGCCTGGAAGCCCAGTTGTGAGGATAGGGCCTCTTTCCCCGAGAAGCATGCGACCTACTGTAGCAAGGAGGGCAGCCACAGTCAAGTAGGCACAGGAAATTGGTGAAGCAATTAGAACAGCTGCAAGGAAGAATAAGCCTGTCAACTCATTAGCTTGAAAGCTAAGTTGTGAAATACTCCGTAATGCAAGTCGGAAGTACGAAATTTTACCATTTTTTAATGGAGGAAAGATAATATCGACAGGTTTTCTCATTGTCTGCTCGATATTTTTATAAGGGGCTTGAGATTCATTAAATCGACTCTAAAAGTTTCAATACTTTATCTGACTTGCATGTCCAACCAACAATGCCACCTTGTGCTACGACTGCTTTAAGAGTAGAGTTTTTAAATTCGGGGAAATAGCTATCAGTCCCATCCTCGATAAGTAAACAATCGTAGCCGCGGTCGTTTGCACAACGCATTGTCGTTTGTACGCAGACCTCTGTTGTAATCCCCGTGATAATTAAATTAGTGATTTTGCGTGTTGTGAGGTATTCGTCAAAGCATGTGCGATAGAATGTGTCTTTGCCTGGTTTAGAAATAATCAGCTCTTTTTCTTTTGGTGCTAGTTCAGGAATGAAATCCGATCCTTCTTCACCGTCGATTAGGATCCGTCCCATCGGTCCAATATCTCCAATCTTAATTTTCGGATTCCCACGATTGCATTTGGCTGTTGGGAGATCAGACAGGTCTGGTTTGTGGCACTCTTTAGTGTGGATGATTGGTAAGCCAGCTTTGCGAAAGGCTGTTTGAAGCTTGCCAATGACAGGTATGCAGGAAGCAATATTTTTGAGATTATTTCCAAGGGATTCAGCAAATCCTCCGGGTAGGCAAAAATCTCGCTGCATATCGATGCAAACAAGAGCTATGTGATCGATATCGAACTCGTAGGAAAACGGTGTCGCATCTATTGCTGGCATAAGTTGTATCTCCTTTCACTTTATTTTGAAAAAAGCTCTGATTTATAAACAAAAGGCTTTTGAAGAAGAAGTAAGATATTTTCTTCGTTTACGTCAAGATAAATATTTATGTAGTAGAAAGTACTTAATCTGATAGACACTTTTTATATCCTCAAGCTTAGGGTCTATCTTCTCTTGAAGGGGAGACTATCCTCTCCGCACCATTTTTATCCAAAAAAAGAAAACCTGGCCCTTTTTGGAAGAGGTGCAGGCCCCTTCCAAATTATTCCCCGCCCTTTAGTGCGGGATCTACAAAATTATGATCTTGGATTTTTGCTGCAATAAAAGACTCTGGAATCATGAGAAAAGCAGGCCTCTTTTCTTTTTCGTATATCATTGGAGTGCCAATGAGTTGGAGGCAATGAGAACACTTCAGTAAAGGGCAGGTTTTTTGGTCGAAAAGTTTATATTGAAGTTGTTCCAAATGTTCAGGAAGTAAAATCCGATCAAAATAGACCCTTTTAAGGGGACCTGGGCCATCTTTTTGATAATACATTGTTGTATGTTGGCATGAATTACAGCTGATTTTTAATAAGGCAGGGGTGCCTCTGCTTTTAGTATAAGCATCATTTTTAAATTTTATATCGAGAATAAAATCTTCCATAAAAAATTCTCATGGGTGAGGTTTTCTTTGAGCGAGGCAACCTCCTCTTCCATCTTCTGTGGCTTGAACTTTTTCGACTGTGCTAGATGGCATTACCTTTCTCTAGTGAAATCCATAGAATTAGGAAGTATAGCGGAAAATTTCAAAATGCAAATAGTTTTTACGTCTGTTTTGTCTGGTCTAATGCATAATTGGGCATTGCGCAGTAGAAATTTTCAATGAGATTTTTGATATTTAAGTTGGTGAACCCCGCCCTAAAGGACGGGGAATCGTTTTGGGGAGGGGCTTCGTACCCCTCCCAAAATAGCGTTAAACTACCCGGCCCTAAAGGGCCAGGTTT
>JANQJL010000009.1 GCA_028281675.1 Simkaniaceae bacterium | reverse complement strand
ATTTTTCTTTGAAATATAAACTCATCATCAGAGCAAACCAAATGGCATTTCAAGAATTAAAAAATTTACAACAAGCTGTCCTTTTTGCGTAAGGTGAGTTAAAAATAAATGATTATAAACCAGTATATTGCTAAATTTTTAAAAAATATCTAAAGAATTTTTACTTAGGTTACATCGCCCTTTTTTCAGGGACGACTATGTAGGTTGCAGAAAGGAGCTTTCCTGATGGTGAAAAAATTTCCGATTGAATCAAGTTCCCCATGATGTCATAAGCATTTTCTTCGATGGCATCTGGTGACTCGATTTTTGTGCACCGCCCCTGATAATTGTAGGAATAGGTTGCCACGTAGTCTGGGTCCTCTGTCTCTGTTTTCTGGATTTTTTTGTCAGGAAGATTGCGGCTATTATAGTGCCAAAGGGTGATCGATCCATTCCGATCTTCTCTTGTCACAAGACCTTGTGTGTTGTAGTCGAAATCGATATAGGAGATTAGGTTTTGTTTATGGTGTTTTTCAATCCTTTTAGGTTGGTAAGGAAAGTTATCATCGTAAATGGTACGGACTATTTGTCCACAGGTCGTTTCTTCTGTGCAAAGATTGTTTTCATTGTAAGCAAGCTTTTTGAAAACGCGAGTATGTCCATCTCCAGTCAGGTCTTCCCCTTTTAGCTCGATCTGAATAGGATTCCCCCTTTGATCATACAGATAGTTGGTTGTCAGACCCCGTTTATCTGTGTTTGATTTAAGGCTTTTTGGAAAGGCTCCTGGCTCTTCCCAAGGAAGAACTTGCTCGGTTTCAGCATTAAACCACGAATCTCGTGTGACAAACCAAGATTGAAAGATCACGGATCCCATAGGGTCAATAACTTTATAGATTTGCTTATCATAAATCTTATAAGTCGTTTTTCCTTGCATCCCATCTGTGACTGTTGTTACCCCTTCCGCATAGGCAAAAGTTGCAGTGGTAACCATGACCTGGTCTGGTCCCACTGGAGATCTCTGCTCTTTGACTCTTCCTTCATTGTCATAGATATTTTCTAAGATTTGCCCATGAGGTTTAGTTTCGCGAATCATGCGGTGATGGCGATCGTACTCATAAGTAATGCTGGCAGTATTGGGAAGTGTGACTTTAACAAGGTCTCCTTGGGAGTTGTAGTCATAAGAGATCCGTCTTCCATCTTTTGCATAGATCTCTGAAATATATCCTTGGTGGTTGTAATGGAATCCTAAAGAGTCTCCATTTGAGCTTTCTATGCGGGAAAGGTTTTCATCATCATAGTGGAAGGTAAGAATGATTCCTTTATGGTTAACCCATTTTTTCAAAAGGCCCTCTTCGAAAAACCGTTTTGAACCATCGGCTCCATAAAGGATGTTGTCCTGAATGTAGGAATGAAAAAGACTTGCGTTTCCTCCAATTCCTTTTTGGTTAAAGTTATAAAGATCCGGATTATCGTCTGGATCGACTTCATACCGGGAGTTTAAGCTATTATAGCTGTAGCAAATCACGCTACCGTCAGCCTCTGCAGCAAAAAGTTTCCCATCTTGTTTTACCAGAAAGGGGTTTAAGCTGAGCTTCCAGCCAGCCCCAAGGTTTCCATGAACAGGGTTTTGGCTATTGTAGTTGCGCCTAATTTCTAGCGGAAAATGACCAGGAAGCTCTAAGTCGAGCTCATCGACGTAAAAAGCTCCTGTAATAGTGTCGACAGGGTCAGCAACGCTAGTCATCCAAGATTTATTCCATGACCTGATATCGCTTGCTTGTCTTGTGATATGCGGCTCTGATACAGGGGCATTTGTCTGGCAAGAAAGAGAAGGGGAAGTTTCAAGAGAGTATTGGTTAAAACTCCCATTGTAAGTTGAAGTAAGTTCCCAGCTTTTAATGGAGCTCTGGGTTAAATAATAAGAGGGCAATGGAGAGCCAAGTCCTCCATGAAAAAGCAGATTGTTATTAGAGATCAGAGCATATTGGGTATAGGGATACAAAATAAGCGCCCCCATTTCATTGTAGTTGCCATCTTGACTAGAGATAAGTCCTGGGGTGAGATAAGCGTAGCTCCACGGAGATAGTGGATCTTTTTTATCAAGGAGACTTTTAATGGCATCCCACTGCCCAGGTGATGCTTTTTTCACGCTGAGCAAATCGAGGCCTTTTAGATCAGAAAAGTAAAGACTCTTTGCAACCTCTGGTGTCTTGTCTGAGGCTTCAAAGCTTTCTGGAGTCAGAACGATGAATCCTTCTCCTTCGCCTCCTTCTTTTTCATGATTGAGGTGGGCAAGTTGCAGAAGTTTGACAGTGGAAATGGCATAAGGATCAGAGAAAACTTCTCGCAAAATCTGATGCTCATTGGAAGAAGAATCTACTGTGGTAAGAGCTTCCCACTGCATATAAGCGGAATGCGCTTCTTGATTCCATACGACTGGAAGCGGATGGGAGGGTAGCTGGGAGCGGAAGTAGAACATATCGACTTGAGGGAGACAAAGATCGTTTTGGTCCTTAAAGAGTCCTTTTGATAAATCGGGAGAAAGTTTGGCTAAGCCAAAAGCAAAAATAGTTCTTGGACTTATTTTATGCAATTCTGCAAGGAGCTCTTCCCCATACCCACATTTTTCAAAATAGGCAGCTCCAACAAAGCTAAGCAAGGCATGGACCTTCTTTTTTTCATCCTTTTCAGAAGAGAATTGCTGGTGAAACTGTGATGTCTTATGAGGGGTTGCTCCCCCAAGATGAAAGCAAAGAGCGGCACTTGTTCCTTTAGCCATAGAAAGGGTCTGAATACCATGAAATCCGTCACTTCCTACGGGAACGCTGTAACTGATTTTGATGTCGATAAGCTGGTCCTGACTATCGAGGTCTAATGAATGTTCTTTATCCTCACCAATGAACTGAACGAGGAGACGATGTTGATCTTCTCCTGTGGGAGTGAATTGAATAGGAACCGTTGAACAGGTAAAGTAGTTAAGCGGGAGTGTACAAGAAAGATGTTTCTGTGGGTTTTCATGAGATGAAATATCGATCATAACAAAGGCTTCAATATTTGGAATACTTCCAATAAAGTCGAAAATTTGATGATTTCCTTGAACTCTAGGGCGAGGGAAGTCTTGCCACGAGGAGAACTGTCTCTTAAGTTGTGTGCGCCTAATGCCAACGTCTGCAAGAGAAAGACCTTGTTTTCTGAGCTCTTCATCAACAAAGCGGGAAAAAAGAAGAGCTACTGTATCATTTCCATCGGAGGCCACGTGCTTTAAAATGTTTTCATCCCCTTTCAAATAGCGCAAAATCCACCGATCTGCGCTCGCATAGTCTTCAGGCATCAGATTGTACAAATCATACCCTTCAGTGATTTGGATCTCTTTCATCCAAGGAAACAGGGAAATAGCTTCTTGTCCATTTATAAAAATGACCCAAGGATATTTAACTAAGGCTTCTTCTTGGGCCTCAGGTAGCTTTGTGAAGAGCATTCTTTCAGTGAAGTCTCTAGGGATAGACAGAGGATCACCCATAACATAACTTGCTTGATACCCTGCTTTTCGAAGTAAATAGACGAGCAGTTGGCATTGTTCCCAAGGAGAGCCTCTTCGTTCTAGGTAAGTCATTAGAGGATTTCGATGGATGCCTGGAACTTGAAACACCCCATTTTCTTGCTTAAGATAAGGATCAGTAAAGGCAATTTCTTGATAGACATATTGAGCAATGAGCAAAGGGTCATTTTTAAGCTCAAGAGCGAGTGTATCCAAAATGGGAAAGGAAACAGATTCAATGGGGGTGGGCTTCGTTTGAACTGTATCGATATGACAGGAAAGAAAATCTTCAATAACTTGTTTAGTGGGTGTATAAGGACTTGGCAAAGCAGGTTTTTGAAGGCTGCTGAGTTGCCAGGGAGGAGGGAGAAAAAAGTGGCACCAAAAGAGAGGATTTTCTTGATCTAAAGAAAAAGAGAGTTGTAATCCAGGCTTCGTTCCTTTTTGGGCAATAATCATGGAAAAAGGGCTTTTTGGATCGCAGACAAATTTTAATCGCAAATCGACTCCAAAATCCATTTTCAGTTTGGTTTCTGGGATGAATATCATTCCATCTTCTCTGAGGTAGCGTTGCCAACTCAAAGTGTTTTTAATGGGAAGGGAGATGAATTCTTCATGTACGAGCTCTCCATCCCTAGAGACTTGCACGCGAAGCGATGAGGCTGGAGAGTCACTTTGCACTAAAAAACGGTAAAATTGATGGAGATAGAGGGAAAAGCCTTCGCCCTTTTTGTCAGCTAAACCATCTAAAGGAACAGCGAAAGGTCGAGACTGATTCTCGAATAAGGACTTAAGGAAAACTTGAGGAGTGGAAGAAGACTCTTCTTTAAAAAAGGCTTCTTGCCTTTCTCTTTCTCTCGCTTGGAATTCTTTAGGCGAAAGGGGAAGCGTTGTTTCTGTAAGCCTATTTTGGTCTGCTTCTTCTTCAAAAAGAGCGATCGAAGTGTTTAATTCCTCAAGTCTCTTTTGGAAACTCTCTTTTTCTTCCCCTTCACTGTTCTCCACAAGCGTTTCCAAAATGGGAAGGGCTTGCTTCTGTCGCTGATAACGACTTCGTTTTAAACCTCTTTCTTCAAAAAGTTTAGAGTCTTCGGTTAAAATCTCTAACTGCTCTTTTAGGGCAGCTTTTTGGGCTAAAACTTTTTCTGGCCACTCTTTGGCCTCTTTTTCGGCGGAGATAGCGGCTTGCTTGGCATTTTCAATGGTTTGTAAGAGGATTGCTTTGCTTGTCTCATCATACAACGGGGCGGAGGTCAAAATGGTATAGGCCTTTTCAGCAAGAGATTCTGCTTCTCTATAGAGTTTTGCACTTTCGCTTAAAGCGGAAACAACACTATTGACATTGCTCAAAGTGCGAGGACATTCTTGGATTTTGGTGTATGCAAGGTGGGTCTTTTCTAAGCTCTCATCATAAAGGGCCTTGGCTTCTTCAAAAGCGATAGATGAACGGATATTATTAATGCCTTTTTTGAGTTCGCTGATCTCAGTATTGAGGTTTTTTTGATCTTGCTCACACACCTCCTTCATCGAAACACGCCATGGCTCTTTCCGTTTCTTTTTAGGCTTTCCAGCAATATCATTTAGGATGGTATCTACTTTCGAAAGTGCTCTTTGACAGCAAGCAAGAGATGCTTGCAAAAGGCGAAGCTTTTCTGCATTCGATCCAGCTGTTTTAAACTGTTCTATAAGCTCATTATGCCTTGTCCACTCAGAGGTGATTTGGGTTCTGATATCCGTGCATTCTTTTTGATTAAGCCCAAATAGTAAGCTAGGAATCAAAAACAAAAGAAAAAAACTGCAGTGCCATTTCATGAAAATGCCCAGCATGGCTTCATTTCTTCATGTTAATGGTCGAATGGTACTAAAAGTGAATTTCTAACTGAAGAAAAATATTTCTGAATCGCAATGTCTGAGGAAAATAGCTTAGCATTTTCTTAAGAGAGTTTTTAAGGGCAGTGTTGATCAGGTTCTCATTGATAGAAGCACTAGGTAAAGAAACCAAAAAAGTGTTCCCAAAAAGAGGAGAGAATAGATCGAGGGCTGGATGAACTGTTTTGCCTTCTTGGGAAGTTGGAAACATTTCCTCTCAGATCCGTGTTCAAAAAATAGGGAGAAACTCATCACGAAAAAGGGAAGAAATAGGATCAGGCATGCGGTCCCGATAAGAGCTGTGAAAATTCCTAAGCTCTTGAAAAGGAGAAAGAAAAAATATCCTGCAAGGCTATAGACTGGAAAAAATACAAGCCCGCAGTTTCCGAAAAGTCCTAAGTTGCCTCTCCGCTTACTTAAGAGATAGGCGGTAAAAATAAGTACGATAACCAAGCCCAGGTAGTAAAAATCTGCCATGGAAGGGGGTTGAATAGGAAAGGTGTCTCTCATTCCATACATGCAAGAGCTTCTCACTTCAATCGTTGAAAGAAACTTTGAATCTACCATTCAGCTTCTTGAAAAACATGGAGAAGGAATCCTCTATGAGGCAAGTTTTTACGAACCTTCGAGAAGCCTCTATAGAATTTGCGATGATCTAAATGCTTTCTCTGTTATCTCAAGATGCTTCTGCGTTTCGATTGCGAAGCTTTTCGAAAAAAGAAAAATCTCTATATCTCCAACCGAGTTTTTAGAAAGAGACCAAAAAGAGCTGGTGTTTTTTAACTGGGCTTTCATGGATATCCATCCT
>JANQJL010000098.1 GCA_028281675.1 Simkaniaceae bacterium | reverse complement strand
AAGGACGGGGAATCGTTTTGGGGAGGGGCTTCGTACCCCTCCCAAAATGGCGTTAAACTACCCGGCCCTAAAGGGCCAGGTTTTCTTTATCTTGATCAAAAGAAAAAGAAAAAATCTGCTCAAAAACTGAAGAAATTAAATGAATCCTTTAATAGAGGATAGGTTCATTGGAAATTCTTTATTCAAAGACAATCCTTGCATTCCTGAAGAAGGTTAGAGCTCTTTCCCTAACAATTCTCTCAGAAGAAATGGAATTTACTGTTGGGCGAACACGTTTTTATAAAGATAATGTTTCCTACCCACTACAATTTGCCATCTTTGACCACCCTTCAAGGCTTGGATATTTCGAATCCCCTCTCTTTGAAATTGGGATCAATAAGCTTTTTCTTCTAGAAAAAGATGGTGAAATTAAAAACCTCCTAAGGCATGAGCTTGCCCATTACATAACCTTCATTGAACATGGAGAAGGTGTACGCTCTCATGGGAAAGAGTTTCGAGAAATTTGCAAGCGATATGGATGGCCTACAGAGGTCTCAAAAGCTCAAATCCCGATCGAAAAAGCAATTAAAAACAAACGCATTGTTGAAAAAGTTCGAAAGCTATTATCCCTTGGAAATAGTCCCCACTCCGAAGAAGCAAAATCTGCTATTCTCAAAGCACAAGAGCTTTTAGGTAAATATAATCTAGAGCTCAGCAAGTCTGATGAAGAAACAGTTGTTCTCAGAGTTCTAGAAAAAAAACGGGGAGGAGCAAAGCTTCAAGCAATAGCTGCTATCCTTCGAACTTTTTTTGTCTACCCTATCTTTAATCATGGAAAAGGGACTCTCTATCTAGAAATTGTTGGAGACCGTGTGAACACTCAGATAGCTGAATATGTTGCCCACTTCTTAGACCATCAATTTGAAATCCTCTGGCAAGAAGGGAAAAAGAAGGATCCTCTATTGAAGGGAACAGCATCAAAAAACTCTTTCTTCAGAGGTCTTGCTGAAGGCTATCAAAAAAAGGAGGAGCTTTCCTCCTTAAAAGGGCTTATTCGGCTCGAAAAAAACCTCATAAAACGTGTAGAGGCGATTTATCCTAATCTTTCTGCAACAAGAGTTTCTTATCAAAGTCATGAAAGAGCGAAAAACCACGGAAAAGTCTTTGGCAAAAATTTAAAAATTAGAGAAGGGATTAAAAAAAACCTGATCCTCTTACTCTCATAGAAAATCTTGCCAAAAATGGCAAAAAAGGTTAACCTCTACTAGAACTTTTTACAACCTATAACACGAGGAAATGATATGAAAAAAATATCAATTTTAGCTCTAGCAGCATTTTCTCTTCTCGGCCTACCATTATTTGCCAATGATGAGCCAGCAGAAAAAGAGCCAGTAGCTACTACTACTGAAGAGACAACAAGTGAAACACCCACTTCTGATAGCAATCAACTATCTGCTAATGAAGAAGAAGTTACTAAGAGCAACTTCCTCGTTACTAAAGAAGGTGAACAAACACCAGCTGAAGATGAGCGCATTGCGTAGTTCTTCTTAAACACTTAGGAGGTGCGCAAAAATAAATTGAACATTTCTGGTGTCATAGCGTTTTAGCTGTACGGCAGAAATCTTCAGAAAACTTCTTAGTTTTCAAGGGCTTGTACCAAACCAAATGTTTAAGTTATTTTTGCACACCTCCTCAGAGGCGGATCTTTCACTTAAAAGACCCGCCTTTTTTTGATTATGACAGTTAGTAAAGAAAAAAAAGAAGCTCTTGAGCGAAGAATGGAAAAACTCGAGATCTATGATGATGATCTCATTGAGAAGTTTATCTTGGGCTCTGGAAGTGGAGGACAAAAGGTCAATAAAACATCCTCTTGCGTCTACCTCAAACATATTCCGACAGGAATTGAGGTAAAATGTCAAAAAGATCGCTCGCGCGAGATGAACCGCTTCTTAGCAAGACGGGAACTTTGCGAGAAAATTGCTCACAAGATTCATCGAGAAAAGACAAAAAAACAGCAAGAAATAGACAAAATCCGGCAGCAAAAAAAGCGGCGATCCCGTAGATTAAAGCAAAAGATTCTTGAAGAAAAACGGAAGCATTCGGAGACCAAAAGCCTTCGGAAAAAGGTAGAGGAAGAATGAGATTTGCTGATTATTCTAAAGGGTATGTCTTAAAAATAGAACCCGGCGAAGAACTCCATGAAATGCTGAGCGCATTTGTTTTGCAAAAGCGGATCCCTAGTGCCTTTTTTCAAGGGATTGGAGGAGTGACTAATGTGGAGCTTGGGTATTTTAACCGCACTAAAAATAAGTATGATAAGCATTTTTATGATGGGGATTATGAACTCATCAATGCAAGTGGCAATATTTCAGATTTTGATGGAAAACCTTTTGTCCATACCCATGCTGTCCTCTCCGATGAAAAATGTCAGACATTTGCGGGCCATTTTTTTAAGGGAACCGTTTCAATAACCGCTGAAATCTTCCTCTTTCCATTGGATATCTCTCTTATTCGAAAGCCTGGTGAAAAACTCCATTTTAAAGAGCTCGATCTCCCACACCGTTTCGTAAAATAACCTCTTCGTGGTAGCCAAAAGCGCTGACGCGAAAAAAATGTTCTCCCGTCGGACCATACCCTTTTCCTGGGGTTATAATAAGGTGTTTTTTCTCAAGAAATTCCTGGAAGACATCCCAAGATTGTCTTCCTGGGGTATGCACCCAGATATATGGGGCATTCTCCCCTCCATAAACTTGGTACCCATCGGCGCTAAATTGCTCTTTTAATCGTTTGGCATTCTCCATTGTGTAAGTGATGTTTTCCTGAACCCCTTTCCAACCTTCCTCAGAGAAAATTGCAAGAGCTCCTTTTTGAGCGATATTGGAGGCCCCATTAAAAATAGTTGAACTAAAGCGATAATAATCATTCCAAATTGAGTGACCACAATCAAAGGTTAAAGTCTTCGGAATCACTGTCCATCCCAAGCGAACTCCTGAAAACCCAGCCATTTTAGAAAAGGAGTTCACTTCAATCGCTACCTTTTCTCCTCCAGGAATATTATAAATCGTTTTCGGAAGGGATCGGTCCCGAATGTAGGAAAAATAGGCTCCATCGTAGAGGATAATGATCTCATGCTCTACTGCATAATCAACAAGTCTCTTAAGCTCTTTTTTTGTGTAAGCTGCACCTGTAGGGTTATTTGGGTTGCAGATATAGAGGAGATCGATATCAGGGCTTAGCGATGGAAAAAAGTGATTTTCTGGGCTACAAGGGAGAAGTTTAATCTTTTTTATCCCTTGCAAAATTGAGCCATCTAGGTAGACTGGATAAGCAGGATCTTGAAGACCCACTGTTATTTCTCCACCAAAGAGGGTTTGCAATCGTCCAATATCACTTTTTGCTCCATCGGAAATAAAGATTTCATCTACTGAAAGATGGGGATAAAAATAATCCCGTATTTTTTCGCGAAGGGAAAGAAGGCCTTGCCCTTTCCCATAACCAGAATATCCCTCAAAGGTCCCAAGATCGGTACTTGCTTTAGCGAGTGCTGTAGCAATCGAAACTGGAAGAGGGAGAACAGTGTCTCCAATTCCTAAATTTTTCAGTTTTACTTTAGGATTCTCTTTGAGGAAAAGCTCTTTTCTCCTCTCTATTTCTGGAAAGAGATAAGAGGGGCTCAAAAGTTGAAAGGCTTCAAGTCGTTTGATCATAAGAGATTTTCCCTTGCATAAAGTTCTGCTGTAAGGAGTCCCCCACCGGCAGCTCCTCGAATAAGATTATGGGAAAGTGCAGTGAAACGGATATCAAAAAGAGGGCAAGAGCGGAGGCGCCCAAGAGCAATTGACATCCCCTTTCCTAGATTGACATCAAGCTCTACTTGAGGGCGATCTTTTTCTTCAAAGTAGATGAAGGGTTTTTCAGGGGCAGTAGGAAGATCTAACCCCTTGAATTGTTCCCATGTATCTTTCACTTCTTGAAGAGTCGGTTTTTTCTCAAAAGAAGCTGATATACATGCCATATGACCATGGAGAACAGGAACGCGAGTGCAATGAACACTCATTGCTATTTCTGGCATCTTTAGAATTTTTAGGGTTTCATTTTCTGTTTTCTCTTCTTCTCCTTCGATAAAGGGAATGATATTCTCTTTTAGCTCGAAGTTGGCTCCAGCACCACTCATTGATTGGAGATTAGTCACTGAAATCCCCTTTAGATGAAATTTTTGATGAAGGGGGTAAAGTGGGAGAATCATACTTTGGAGTGTACAATTAGGCTTAGCGATAAGCTTTCCTTTCCAGCCTTTAAGCTCCACTCCATTGATTTCAGGGATGATTAATGGGATATCTTTTTCCATACGGTGGCATGAGGCAGAGGAAAAAACTGGAAATCCTCCTTTTGCATAAAGAGGGTCATAAATCTTAGCTATATCATTTGGGAGGGCTGAAAAAATAAGGGCACACCCTTTTGCTTTTTCCGTATGGGATAGCTCTTTGCGATCAGGGGCAAAAGTGAGATCAAAAAAGGGATGATTCTTTAGAAGGCTCCTATAGGTCCTTCCAACCAAACCACTACTTCCTAATAACCCGACTGCTAATTTACTCATAAACTGCCGCTGGAATGAGGGATGAGCTTAATACTAAGTCTTTAAGATAAGAATGGTTTTCTTTAGAAAGACTTGCTAAAGGGAGCCGTGGATCTCCTGCAGGGAGCTTTGCAAGTTCCATCATTGCCTTAATCGGAACAGGATTTATTTCCATTTGTGTCCCTAACATGAAAGGGAATAAGGCGCGATAGAGAGCTTGATCTTGATTTCTCACCATCTCACTCACCTTATGAGGCATTAAATTACTGAGGACCGAAATAAGGCCATTTCCACCGATTGACAGGAGAGGGAGGGACATCAGATCATCGCCTGCAAATAATAGAAAGTCTGGAATGCCATCTAAAATTGCTGCTGCATAAGGGATCGACGCGGAAGCATCTTTGATTCCAATGATATTTTTTTGCTTAGAAAGACGCTTTAAAACATCGAGAGAAAATTCTACACCCGTCCGTTTGGGATGATTGTAAAGAATCATCGGGAGCGTTGTCTCTTTTGCAATCGCTTCAAAATGAAGGGCAAGCCCTTCTTGTGAGGGACGATTATAGTAAGGAGCAATCATCAAAACCCCGTCCACTCCCATTCTCTCTGCTTCTTGTACTTTTTCAATGGAGCGGGCTGTAGAAAGATCTCCGGCATTCACTAAAAGAGGAACTTTTTTTTCTTCTACAGCGATTTGGATCACCCTTTTTTGCTCTTCACGAGTGAGGGTTGCCCCCTCTCCTGTGGTTCCTAAAATAAGGAGGGCATCAATCCCCTCTTCCATCTGAAACCAAATATTTTTGCGGAGTCCTTGTTCATCGAGCCTCCCTTCTTTGAAAGGGGTTATAAGGGCTGTAATGGTTCCTGCAAAGGACATAAAAACCTCTCATTAATAAAGTCATCTAAAGTATAAATTCCCTCCCTGCCAATAAGCCACTCAGCAGCTAAAATGGCCCCTTTTGCAAAGCCATTTCGGTTTTTTGCCCGGTGGGTCATTTCGATTGTATCTTCAAGAGAATCAAAGATCAATTGGTGCACTCCCACATGTTGGCCAGATCGGATGCTTGTAAAAGATAGATCAGAGACCTCTTCCATAAGCTTGAGGGCAGTACCAGAAGGTGCATCTTTTTTATCTTGATGATGAGTGTCAATCCCTGATCTTGAATACCCCTCTTTCATCAAGGCTGATCCATATTTCGCCAGGCGGCTAAAAAAAGCCATCCCTATGGAGAAGTTCGGGGCATAGAGGAAAGGGATCCCTTTCTCCTTAACAATTTTGAGAACTTCTTCCTTATTCCATCCTGTTGTGCCTAGAACCCATGGAGTCTTAGGTAAAAGCAAAGCTGTCTCTTTAACGGCTTCTGGCTCTGTAAAGTCGATAAAAACATCAGCTTTAGAGTTTATTCCAATGAAGACTTCATGCCCCATTTCTTGAGAAAGCTTTTCAATAGCCTTCCCCATTTTTCCATAGCCAATGATTCCTATCTTCACTGTTTTACAGTCATCTTGATGATTTTTACAGTTTTTGAAGTGCGTCCACTTTGAGAACCTAACGCCTCAATTTTTTTGATCACATCGTATCCACTGGTCACTTCTCCAAAAATGGTATGTTTTCCTTGAAGATGAGGTGTCTGTGCAGTTGTGATAAAAAACTGGCTACCATTAGTGTTAGGACCCGCATTAGCCATCGCTAGAAGTCCAGGTTTATTGAATTTAACCTTTGAGTTGCACTCGTCTTCAAAAGGTCTTCCCCAACATGATTTACCACCCATACCATTTCCTCTTTCATAATCTCCCCCTTGGATCATAAACTTTGGAATAATCCGATGAAAAGTAGTTCCATTATATTTTCCACTCTCAGTAAGCTCCATCATATTTTTGCAAGCTTTAGGAGCAATATCAGGCATCAGTGCAAGCTCAATTGTCCCTTCTGATGTCTCCATAACAATTATTGGCTTTTCTCCTGCAATGAGTGAAAACATGCAGGCAAGCATCGCTAATAAATATCTCATTCTTATCTCCTTATTGTTTGACAGTCATCTTAATAATCTTCTGCTCTTCCACAGGGCGATCTTGCATCCCTGTTTCCACTGCTTCTAATTTTTGAACCACATCATACCCCTTAGTTACCTCACCAAAGATCGTATGGTTTCCATTCAACCAGGGCGTTTCAGCTGTCGTGATAAAAAATTGACTTCCATTGGTTCCTGGGCCAGCATTAGCCATCGCTAAGAGTCCAGGTTTATCAAATGTTACACTTGGTGTGCATTCATCGGCAAAAGGCTTTCCCCAAATCGACTCCCCTCCAGAACCCGTTCCTGTTGGGTCTCCCCCTTGAATCATAAATTGCTTAATAATGCGGTGGAAAACAATCCCATCATAGTAGCCTTTTGCAGCAAGCTTTATCATATTTTCGCAAGCTTTTGGGGCAACATCAGGTTTTAGTTCTATTTCAATTGTCCCTTGGGTTGTTTCCATTACAATCATTGTTTTTTTTGTCATCTGTTCTCCTTTACTCGGCTTTGTACTATTCTAGGATGGAGACAGAAAAACTGCAACCTGATATATCTAGAAGGAGTATCAGCGAGGTTAGTATGAAACGGATCCTATCTTTTCTAGTTTTTATTATTTCCACCACGAGCGCCCAAGTCACCTATATCTATAACAAAGATGTCGAAGGGCGAGAATCAAAAACAACATGGACCGTTGACCTTAAGGAAGATAGACTTCATATTAATGGGGAAAGTCTCAGCGGAAAAGTCGCGATTGTCACAACTCCTGACAGAACAACACAAAGTTTCAGCCAAAAATCTAAAAGTGGACAGGATGAATATACTATCCTCCGCGACGGTCCCTATCTTATTGCTACAAAAGAGGTCAATGGGAATAAAACCCAAAAACAGTTCCACATTGGAAATGATCTCTGGGTCCAAGAATTTGACTTTAGTTTTAAGCCCTTTATCATCTCCGATTACCGCAATTTTAAATTTTCTATTGTTCGTCCCAAAAATCTAGATCTCCATAGCATGATCGCAACGAAGCAGGGATATGAAAAGATAGACCTCAATGGAAAGGTTTACGACGCCCTCAGGGTGAAGATCACTCTCACCGGATTCAAGAAGATGTTTTGGCATGCTGACCTTTGGTTTGATCCTCAAGCGGGAGATCTTTTGAAATATATGGCAAATGAAGGGCCAAATACCCCTCTAAGTGTCATCACCCTTTTCTCCAAAAAAATTGATTAGAGGGTGCAGTCACAAGAGTTCTTCAAACAAATGAATCGAAGACTTGAGTTTTTGGTCCTTACTCAATGGGGTAGCAGGAGTGGGTAGGAAAGGGTGGAGGCCGACAGCAACTCGATGCCGATTGTCAAGGCCGCTGCTTTTGGGACTAACCGCTAATCTTCGATAAGTTTTTGCCCTTTTCTGAAAAGAAAGAGCATAACAGTGAGTATCACAATAAAAACTGTTGGCATCCCATATGTTGGATTCATGTGAAGAACTTCGATGAGCGTAAGTCCAACGACGGCACCACCGATATTAAGGAAGCTCATAATGGAAGAAGCATTCGGCTTATCAGAGATGCGGAATGTCGCAAGAACCGCTGCATTGGAATAGAAAAGGGGGACACCAAAGTAAACGACAAACATCGGTAGAAAAAGAGAAAAGTAATTTGCTCGTCCCGCAAAGAAAATGACTGAAAGGATCCCTATTCCAATGCACATCAATATAATTCCAAGTTTTAGAACCGTTTTGATCTTCATAAAGGAAGCTAAGCGGGCTGCTACAAAATTTCCTATAAAATACCCTGTTGCTGGAATCAAATTCAATAGACCAAATATATCTGGTGCAACTCCCATTTGCTTAATAACAATAATGGGGGCTGTTGCTGCAAAGATATAAATAATTGCAGTGGTTGCTCCTATCATAGTCGAATAAAGGATCAAAATTTTGTTTTTGAAATCTCTCTGATAGGCGTGGATCACTTTTTTGACCTTGGTCGCACCTATCTCCTTTTCTGTACCAGTTTCAGCCAGTCGATAGACAAGGAAAAGGGCAAAAAATCCGTAGGCCAGCAGAAAGTAAAAACAGCTTTCCCACCCCAAATAGCCTACCAAAAATCCCCCAATAGCAATCGCAATCCCAGGAACAACAGCAAACGCAAGCATTGTATAAGCAGTCACTTTTCGGGCATGAACCTCGTAGTAGTAGTCACTGATGATTAAAAAGGTTAGGCTAAGACCTACACTTGCCCCTAGAGAGGCGATAAGTCTTCCTACCACTAAAAGAGAAAAACTATTTAGAGGAGCGGCTAGGGCACACAAAAAAGTACCAATAAGCGAAATAACAATACCAATATAAAGAGCTGGTTTCCTTCCTAATCCCTTAGCTATCGGACCATAAATAAGTTGACCTGTTGCATAACCAACAAGGTAGATCATAGCAGTCAATTGTGCGAGACTTGCACTCACACTAAAATGATCCATAATAGCAGGAATTGCAGGTGTAAAAAGGGCCATTCCCATCGAACCAAAAGAAATTAGGACGATAAGGGTCAAAAGAGTCGGTTTTTTTACACTCAGCCGATATTCTTTAGAGCTGGGCTCTACTGATACACTCATTTTTTATTATCCTCTCTATCGCATCGATCCATTTAGGGTGATCATTGAGCCCCTGTACAAGGTCAAGAGATACTCCACCCTTTTGGATGAATAACTTTTTATATTGGCACCCTATCTCCTCTAGTGTCTCTAAGCAATCAGAGACAAATGCTGGAGAAAAAACAAGGACTTTCTTTTTTTTGTCATTTGCAAGCCTTTCTAAGACTTGATCGGTATAAGGCTTAATCCAAGGAGCTTTTCCAAGTCTTGATTGAAAAGATAAACTCCATTTCTCCTCTGGGATTTTTAATTTTTCAGTAATCCCTTTTGTAGTCCCTAAACATTGAGCCACGTAGCACTTAGGGTTTTGTGTGCAACAATCTCCTTTTTTTAAACACGTCCCGCTTAAGTCGCTCTTCTGAATCTGCTTCTCTGGGAGGCCATGATAACTAAAGAGGATATGCTCATACGCATTTAAATCATACTCTTTTGCTCTTTCACAAAAAGCTTCGATAAAAGCAGGGTGGGTTGAGTATTCCGAAATAAAACGAACCTCTGGAATCACCTCCCATTTCGAGAGGATTTTAAAGACTTTTTGATGGATGGAACCTGTCGTTGCCGAGGCATATTGTGGAAATAGAGGGAAAATAATGAGTTTGTTTACCTCTCTAAGGACATTAAGCCCCTCTTCGATCGATGGCATTTGGTACCGCATCGCAAGCTTAACGCTGTAGTCTTCCCCCAATTTCTCCTGAAGGAGCATTTCCACCTTTTTTCCGTAAAAGAGAAGGGGAGATCCCTCTTTAGTCCAGATCGATTCGTAAAGTTTTGCAGACAATTTATACCGCTTGGGGACAATGACCCCTCGCACCAAAAGCTCCCTTTGGAGATAAGGAAGGTCAATAACTCTTCCATCGGTTAAAAATTCTGTTAAGTACTTCTTGACATCTCCAGGATTTGGAGATCTGGGAGTCCCTAAATTTACGAGAAGGACACCAGTTTTCATCTAAGCCTCCGGAGTACTTTTCATTTGGCTATATTCAATATGTCTATAGACAGTATTGAGGTTGAATAGAGCGCCAAAGAGGATCGCACCAAAGCCAAAGAAAACAAACCCCTGTGCATAGAGATTGAAGTCGCCAAAAAAGCCTAAAAGTTGAGGAACAACTCCAGCTCCCATCAAGAAGCCAAAGGGGGCAATAATTGAGACAATTGCCGCATTTTTCTCAGGAACCACAATTGTTGAAATTGCAAAATGAATGAGCGGCATTAAACAGACCGCAACAGGTGATTGCAGCGTGAATAGAACAAGGGAAGAAGAAGGGTCCATCGTCCCAAGTAGAGTTGTCAGTGCGCCACAGAAAACAAGGGCTAAGACCATTGATCGCTTCAAGCCAAAGCGATCAGCCACAACCCCTGCAAGGATCGCTGTAAAAATGCTGAGCCCCCTTGCAATGACAATAAGCCTATAAACAGCGTCTTTATCAAGGAGATTATGTCTTTGGAAGTAATCAGGAGCCATATTGTAGATCCCAATATTTAAGCCATTAGCGACACAAAGAAAAACCATTAGTATCCAAAAAGAGGGCCATGAAAAGACATTTCGAATAAAGGTTAAATTTATTGGCTCTCCTTTTGCGTTTCCCTGTTTAAAGAGGAAAAACAAGAGGATACTAATAAAACTTGATGCAAAACCGAATCCGTTTAAGATTTCTTTCCATGTAAAAAATCCAATCAAATTCTTTACGATCATCGGCCCCAGGATAAAAGCAACACTCTGCGCCGTTGCGAAAATCCCAAAAGCCTTTCCCATATGCTCTCGTGGAACAGCTTCTCGAATCATTGCAACAGCGGAAGGAACAAAAAAACCAGAACATAGTCCCACAATGAAGATCGAGAGGCGAAAAATTTGAAAATCCATCGAATAGGAGGTGATTGCTAAAGCAAACCCCGTTGAGAGAATGGAAAATATTACCGTCATTTTATGAGAAATCTTTGAAGAGAGAAACTGAGAGAGAAAAAGGGTTATTGCAAACCCTACCGACATGATAAAAAAGAGGTTTCCTGTATCGGCATGGCAAAGATTCATCTCATCGCAGATATAGGGTGTCATCGGTGGAAAAATCGTTCGCGCCAAAATATTGAGAAATGAGGTGAAACTAATCAATATCAGAAAAGGAAGGAAAGGAGCAAATGGTATTTTTTCTGTTTTTTCTTCAATCATCTAAGGTGCTTCAAAATGGTATCACATATACTTTCTGCAGTTTCTATCCCACAAAAGGATAAACAACAAGGAGAATCAAACACTTTTTTTTCTCCAACTCAGCAGTGTCCTTTTGTAAAGGCTCAAACAAAGAAGTATACACCATTTCCCCTCTTCTAAACAAAGCTTTTTCAACTAGGGTATTAGATTAGGCAGTGTTTGGAAATTGCTTTCGAAACTGAAAAGAGAGATTTTTTCCTAGAAGGCATGTTTGGAGACCGAAGCAAACTTGTAAAGTTTGTGAAGGTCGCATTCACGGGTATTAGGGAAAAAGATCCTTCATCAGCTTA
>JANQJL010000082.1 GCA_028281675.1 Simkaniaceae bacterium | reverse complement strand
TCTCAAAAAGTTGGACTGCATATTGACTAGCTTGCTGCTCATTAGGAAGCCAGCCTAGAGAATACCTTTCCACAACCTTATGGCAGTAGACCAACAGCTTAATCTCGTTTTTGTTGAATAGCTCACGATAAACCTCCTGTCGACGGGGCTTCTCCATTGCTCTAAGATAACGTTCAATCTCCTGAAGATGGCCTCCCTTAAATAGCTTCTCAAAAAGTTGGACTGCATATTGGTTAGATTGTGTTTCATCAGGAAGCAGTTCTAGGGAGTGGTTTTCCACTACTTCAAGACAGTACGTCAATAGATCGATCTTGTTTTTCTCGAACAGCTCACGGTAAATCTCCTGTCGACGGGGCTTCTCCATTGCTCTAAGGTAATGTTCAATCTCCTTCAGTCGCCTGCCTTGAAACAACTTCATAAAAAATTGAACTACATTCGATGTATAATGAGTTAAAAAATCTCTCTCCTCTTGATAAGTCAAGCTCTTAAAGCAGAATCGGAATGCCTTTAATCCTCCTAAAACAATTAAAGCTGTAGCCCGATTTTTTAAAAGCTCTGCATTCCACAAATGGATCTTACCCATGATGAAGCTTCTACCAGATTGATATTCCTTAGCAAGGAGCTGCTCAAAAATTTCACAGATAACTTGGTTATGAAATTTTTGAGGTCCGATTTTAACTCTTGTATAGAGGCCGACACCCAAACTAACGGTAAATCCACTTCCAATAAGAAGTGTAGAGCTTCTTACAAAGAACCGATGTGAAAAGATGTTTGGAAATTTCACCATTTTAGGCATCCCCTTTATTTTTCAAAAAACACTAGGAGGGTATGATAAAGGTAGAGCACTTTTTATTCAACTTTGGGGGTAGTTGGTAAGATCCCTTACTCGTCTTTAAGACTTGTAAAAGGGAGGTATCATATAGTATAAAGAATTATTTGAAAAGGAGATAATTCTCACTTTCTTCAAAACGATTTAAGGAAAGCATCTTTGTCTCAAAAGGAAATTGCTCGACGATTTCATAAGAGGTATGAATTTTTTCAGAGATGGTTTCCCCATCTTTGAAAGTGGCATGAATTTCTATAAAAGGAATTCCAAGATTTAATTCATTAAAAAACCTAACATCCTCAATCCCAAGAATTTCTACATTAGAATCTATTGAAGCAATCGGCTGAATTTGGATGAAAATTTTTTGATCAAACCGTCTTTTTTGAGCAATAAATGAGATCTTTTGGCTCAGCTTATCACCTTCAGCAAAATCGGCGCTGAGATCAACACCTCTAGCAATTAGGAGATCATTCATATCAAGAAGTGATGTCCTCCTTACAAAATTATCCCATATTTGCTTTTGGTTCTGTGTCGGCTCATTGAGATATTCGGGATAAAGAAATTGAAAGCAAAGGGTTGCCCCTTCCTGAGTATTGAGCCCAACCCACATTTGGTAGTACCGCCTTCCCCTAGGACTTTTTGCTAAAAGTTCTCGATAGGGGAAAATCCCCCATTTTCCTCGGGTCACTTTAATCTCAGTAAATCCAGCAGCTGTAAGATCGTTCACTTCTCCGTCATTTGAAAAACGATCAAATCCCGTTTGAGTCACTGTCGTTGCAACTTGAGAGCGAATGAGACACCCTTTTAAAGCACTTGGATCCTCAAAATAATCAGAGATACTTCCTTTATCCCCCCAATAATATCCTGTGCTAAAATAGGGGTCATCTTTCTTCTCACCAAGAGTAAAATCTGATGGAAGATAGGGGTTAACAAGGGGAGGGTGGACCACGTAAGGGAGGAGTTTTAAAATTTTGATATGATCGGTCTTTTGCTGAGCAAAAGCTCCTAGCGATGAGAAAATAAGAAGTGAGGTTATCCACCGAAGCATTAAGTGTCCTATAGAAAATACGTTTATTTACATGTTACGCCTAACCCTTTTTTCAAGCTAGCAACATTTCAAAAAAATAAACTTTATGGTATGAAAAGGTCCATGTTTCGAAAGTTTATCATCTTGCTGCCCCCCAGTGCACTACTCGGAAATCCTCTCTGCAGTGGAGTTACCTCTGCCATCATCTCCTATTACCCGTGAATGCGACCTATTTCGCGGCAGCGGCCTTTTGAATTAGCGGAGATACAAGCTGAGTGCCGAGCCAAGGTGAGGCCACCTTGGCGAAGG
>JANQJL010000081.1 GCA_028281675.1 Simkaniaceae bacterium | reverse complement strand
AGCCAAGGTGAGGCCACCTTGGCGAAGGTGAGAAGCGAAGTAGATTCGCTGATTCAGAAGGATGGCTGCCGCGAAATAGGTCGCATTCACGGGTATTACGATTCTCTCTGTAGGATTAAGTCTAATGCTCTACGGTGTCGGAAGAATCGCTCAAAGAGTAACCAATTCTTTAAATAGGGGCGGAACAGGGGCTGTGGCTTGGATTTTCTCTCCGATTTTGGGGTGAATAAAACTTAACCGATAAGCATGGAGACACAGTCTATCAATTGTCTTAGGAAAAGTCACCTCTCGTCCATATTGCAGATCCCCAAGAATGGGATGGCCAAGCTCTGCGAGATGGACGCGGAGTTGATGGGTCCGTCCTGTTTCGGGATGAAGCTCTAGCAAAGAATATCCCTTCCTTTTTTTTAGAATTTTATAGTGGGTGATAGCAAGTTGGCCGCTTTGGGTAGCGCCGTAAAGGGTTTGCCCATGAAAAGCTCCCTTTTTTCCTAGTTTATTTTCAATCGTCCCTTTTTCTTTTCTCGGTGTCCCCTTAACTAAGGCAACATAAATCTTTTTGACTTCCCGCTTTTTAAAGAGGGTTTCGAGAGCTTTTTTCATAGGAAGTGTCCGCGCCATCAGAAGGACGCCCGAAGTTCCTTTGTCGAGGCGATGGACAAGATGATGCCCCTTCTCAGGAGTTGTGGTGATTCCAGAAGGTTTATTAAAGAGGGTGAGGGAGGGGTCTTGATAAAGAACTTGCAAGGTTCCGGCAGCAGCTTTTTTAGGAAGATGAAAGGTCAGTTTATCTCCTACTTTAAGTGTGATGCTCCCAAATCGTTCTAATTTTCCATTGAGACGACAAGCCCCATTTTCAAGTGCCCGTTTGATTTCCCTTCCAGAAAGCTTGGTCTTCTCCTTTAAGAAACTAAGGAGTGATTCCTCTTCTTTTATTCTAAACATTCTAGGAGCTCAATGAGGAGGCGGACTCCAGAGCCTGTTGCTTGTGAAAGGTGATAATCCTTAGCACTATCGAGGAAAGCTGTTCCTGCAATATCAAGATGGATCCAGGGAGTTCTCTTTTTGATAAACTCTTGGAGGAAAATCGCTCCGGTTACCGATCCTGCAGACCGTTTCTTACCTGAGTTACGGATATCGGCAATCTCTGACTTCATCAGGTTCATATATTCAGGGTCAAGAGGCATTCGCCACACTTTTTCCCCGGTGATATCACCTGCTTTTTCGCAGAGCTTTGCAAACTTCTCATTGTTAGAAAAAAGCCCTGCACGGGTATCACCCAGAGCAATAACAATGGCGCCTGTGAGGGTTGCTAAATCAATAATCCGATCGGGATCAAATCGCTTTTGCCCATAAGAAAGGGCATCGGCAAGGACGAGGCGCCCTTCTGCATCGGTATTGGTAATCTCAACAGTTTTCCCCGAGTGGGAGCGGTAAACATCGCCCGGTTTATAGCTATGAGCATCGATTGCATTTTCTGTTGTAGGAACAATAACAACAATGTTTGCATTGAGTTTGATACTTGCTGCGGCTTGAATAAGGCCAATCGCTGCTCCTGCTCCCCCCATGTCGGCTCTCATATCCTCGACAGATTTAGTCGGCTTGAGATTCACTCCTCCTGTGTCAAAGGTAATCCCCTTTCCAACGACCATCGTTAGGTCATCAGAGCTGGGTGCTCCTCTATACTCAATCATCACAAGTGCTGGGTCGACGGGTGAGCCACTTCCCACTGCAAGGAGAAGCCCCATCTTCTCTTTTTCAAGTTGTTTTTTATTCAAAACGGTTGCCTTGACAGATGAAAAGTTTTGCGCAAGTTTTTTTGCCTCTTTAGCAAAGGCCTTAGGAGTCACATCAAGGGCATTTCCATTGACGAGATCACGTGCTAAGTTTACCCCAGTCATGATTCCTAGGGTTTTCTTTGCAATTTTTAGATCTCTAGCCCCTACTAGAGTTCCTTTTTTCACATAGAATGGTTTTTTTTTCTCTTTAGATTTCCAAAGGTCATAAACATAGGTGGAAAGGGCGGTTCCTTCGGAAACGGCTCGCGTAATTTCTTTATTATCAAGTTTGCTAAGTTTTGGAATGACAAAGTTAACACTTACCCATTTCTTTCCTTGGCACCTTTTCATTGCGGCGCTATAGCTCCGCCTAAGGGTTTCCATTGAGCATAATGCTTCAGCTCCTAATCCAAGAAGGAGGAGACGCTTTTCCCTCTTTCCAGAAAGATAAGCAAGCATCGTTGCTCCCTCTTTCCCATCAAAATCCCCCGTTTTAAGGATCGGGTTTAAGGTCCCTATAAGATCGGGAATATTAACAGCAGCGTCTGCCCCTTTTTTTCCTTTGAAAAAGGGGACCACAACTAAATCGGCTTTCGGCCGCTTAGAAACACTTGCGCAAACTTGAAACTGCATTAAAAGGGTATTTCATCCTCTGCAAAAGCATTCGCTTCTTGCTGGTGAGGCTGTCCTTGCCCCTGCTGCTGCCCAGAAGGGGTATCTCCACCACCACTGTAGGAGCTGCTTTGTTCTTGCCCTTGGAAAGACTGTCCTTGCTGCTCTTGGCGATCTCCTCTTCCAAAGGGAGGAAATGCTAAGTTGTAAGCAACTAAATTAAGAGAGATCTGCGGCTGCCCATCTTTATTAGTGTAAATCTCAGGCTTAAGCATCTCGCCGTTCACGATAATGGCGCTCCCTTTTTTGAAATAAGAAAGGACTTTATCGAATGTCTCGCCCCAAACGGTGACGCGCCACCAAAAAGTTTCCTCTTTGCCACCACGCCGCTGATTGGCAGCAACACGGAGTGTTGTCACTTTTTGTCCTGAAGAAGTAAAACGGACTTCGGGATCTGCCCCAAGGTGTCCCATAATTGTCGTCTGATTCATAGTTTATTCCTCGTTTTTGCTGAAATTCTCATTATACCCAAAAGAAAAAAAAAGCCCAAGAGTTTCCTCTTGGGCTTCTATATTTGAAGATCCATTTAGATTTAGAAATCTAAGCGGACTCCAACATCAAGACCAGTAAAGGTCAAATCTCCATGAGGCTGCGAATCGAGTGTTGTCCGCATTTCATGCTGATTCCACCAATATTGCCCTTCCCAACCAATATTGAAAGCAAGGAGAATGTCACCGGAAAAACACTTTGCCCACTCAAGACCTACGAGCATTTGAGTCATTGCTCGTTGTCTATACTCACTACTACTTGTAACCCTAAATCGGTTATCTGTTGAGTCAGTTTGAGAAAATCTTGTGTCATACTTTCCATACATTAAAGCGCCAGAAACTCTCCCATAAAGAGAAAAGCCCCAGCCCATATGAAGATGTCCATCCATTCCAACTTGAGGACCTACACCCCACCATTCAGACTTATTCCTAAAGGAAAAATCGACAAGGGTCATCCCATCAACGTTAGCATCTACATAATTGGTATTGTAATCCATGTTAATCCATGCTGCTTTGAGACCAAAACTGGGACGGAAGGAGAAAAGACAGCTAAAGAAATAGTCGTAACCCATCTCAAAGTCACCCACATTGATTTGGTTTTGCCATTTCGCTTTCGCAGATCCGGCAAGAGCATTAGATACTACTGAAGATATTAATGAATTCGGTTGAAAAATATCTTTTAAAACCAGTATATTATCTGGACTACTCGTACTGCTTGTGGGGTCAGTATAGTGGTAGGTCCATCTTCCAAAAATATCCCAGTTATTTCTGCCAAAGTCATATCCGGCAGAAAGTCTTACACCAGGTGCAAATTCGAAATCAGGTATTCTATAGGCTCCACCAATGTTAAAGGGGGTGCTACTACTGCCACTAAGGCGAATAGCATACTCTAAATTATCTAGATTTGCCCGCCACCAGAGAAATTCAGCCTCTATTGAGAAACCTTGTTCTGCACACCCATGGGCAGAATTAATGACTCGAGCGCCACTTCGGCCTCGGTCTCGACTGCCCTCAACTGATGAGCGTCCATTATTTTGATAGTTCTGACTATTCCTATTTTGAGCAATCGTCATTTCCATCTGTTTACTTTGGTCTATGCGAAAATCCACACCTTGCGGACTTTCTTCATTGCAGAAACCACTTGCAGCTAGACATGTCGTCAAAGCTGCTGTCGAAAGTAGGGAGAAAACTTTCATCTGTAGCCTCCAATTAAAGAGTTAAAAAAAGTCTTATTTCCAGCTATCTCAAAAGTCGTTGATTTTAAGCAATAAAAAAAATTTTAAATGCCTATACTTATTACCCGTTCGAAATAATTTTGCAAAAACGCCTTGAATCCACCGACACAAATCACTAGGTGGTTCTATCGTCAACATTTCTACCAACCTCACCCGTATTAGGTATCCCTGAGACAGGGATTTATACCGCAAGCAATGCAAGAGTCGAAATTTGAACTTGGGAAAAATAAAATACTTTTTTTTGGACATAAATGTTAGGAGGTGCCATAGAAGAAATCAAGTACATAATTTTAAGAAGCGAAGAATCATGTCAGAACTTAGACGCCCAAACGACGAAGTTAACCATGAACCCTATCTAGATGGAAATAAAAACTCTTCTTTCTTACATCCAATTGATGAAGCAGAAGATTTTTATGATCCTTTTTCAGACCTAAATCTTTTCCTCTCTAAGAAAATCAAAAAGGAAATTCAGGAAACAGGTTCATCAACTAGGTGGTCGGGAAAGATCGAAGCGAACCTTTTAGCAAAAATTCTTCCCGAGTTTAAGCAAAAATTCCCAAAATACCGCCTAGGAACATCTGCTCTCAAGAAAGTCTGGGAAAAGGTTGCTTATTATTATGAGAAAATCCAAGGACAGACGGGAGCCCTTAAAGAAGATGGAAAGTTGAACTTAAAGTTTATGATCCGTGAAAATCTAAAAAATAGCATCTCTCCCTACCACCTACCACCTTATACAATCGCTCAACAAATCGCTGTCAAACTCTCTGAGTGCATTGCTAGTTTGGAGGGGAAAAAGCCCGAACTTGATCACCTCACACGAGTGATTTGGTCGGTGCAAAAGCACCTATTAAAAGACATCTCCACGATTCAGGCAAAAAACCCTTATGAAGAGTATGATAAACTCGATAAATTGATCGTTAAAACGCAGCTTGAGATCTCTGCCAAAGGGGAAAATCTTGAGCCACAAACACTCAAAAGGAAACTCCTGAAAGAAATGGATGCTTACTCAGGGGTAAAGACTCTTCTAAAAGCAAGTGAGCTCACTTCAACCCTATCGATGATCCTTGCAGAAAAGCTTTATCAAAGCTCCCTTATTGCTTGTCACTTTTCCCTCCGAGAAAAACGAGCGATAGAATCCTTTATCCGCCATCAAATAGAGATGAGTAAATTTAATGAGCTTTTAACAAGTGATGAACACCGGCTAGAGCTAACCCAAAGAATTTTAGCACTCTATACTATTGCAGGAGAATTGCCTAAAGATATCAGCGAAAAATCTCTCCGTGCATCGATCCGCCATATTAAAGAGCTTAGCAATGAGGAGAGCTGTTCATATTCTCCAAATCTTGATCAGTCTCTCTTTGTTTTTATCAATGCTGAAGTCCACCTTATGGATGAAGAAAAATGCTATGATGAGGAGGGAGAAGAGGCGATCATAAAAGCTTACCAAAAAGCGCAATCTCTTCCTATACTATCCTCTAAGCAAATAGAACAGTTTGAACTTCTGATCTGGAAAATTATCGAAGAGGAAGGAAATCTCCTATCTCATTGTTGCCCTGACATCCACCACCTTTTGGAAAGAGAACTCGGAAATGTCCTTATCGATAACCCTAAACAATCTTTCCGAATGATCATTAGCAATACCCTTCAATTCTTTAAGAAAGTTCTAGATATCTCTATCGACCAAGAAAAACTTGAAGACAAAGTAGAGACTTGGGTTGCTCAAAACGATATGCTTATTCGCACCATCCATTTCGACCCCAAAACTCCCCTTTTAAACCTTCTTGAAAAAGAGTGGAAGAATCAAAATCTCGAGGAACTTACTGTTGATCATGAGAGGTTTGTGGCTGAGATGGAAAAAAGTGCTTTAAAGGCTTTTCCTCTCCTTTTCTCATTCCAAAATGAATTGAAGAGTCGCCTTTGGATCCTCTATAAGTATCATTGGTATACAACTCTATCTGATGGAAGTGCTTCAACCTATGAAAGGTTTCTCCTTTGGCATAGTACTCTCCTTAAAAAGCGTCATCCTCAGTGGACAAAAGAAAAGCATAGGGAAATCCTCTCTAAGCTTTCAGATCAATTGATCCCTCTCGCTCCTTTCGAGAACGTTTCATAAGCGCTGCCCCGAATAAGATCATTGGAATCGAAAGCCATTGCCCCATTGTGAGCCATTGCTGACCAATCAGGTGGCTCTGCTCTACCTTTATAAATTCAACGAAGAACCTAAAAGTAAACGTTGTACAAAAAAAGAGTCCTGCGAGACGTCCCGCTGGATAGAGAAGCTTTGAAAAAAGGCGCCAAAATAAAATGAATGAGAGGAAATAAAAGAGAGCTTCATAAAGCTGCGCCGGGTGGCGAGGCACTGGAAAACTTCCATCGATTGGATGGCCAAAGACGATTGCCCAGGGTACTGTGGCCCCCACCCCCAAAACCTCTTGATTCACAAAATTTCCCAATCGGATGAGCATCCCCACAAAAAGTGAGGGAACAACCATGAGATCGATGATTCTTCTAATTGAGAGGAAAGGAAACTCTTTTCGACTTCTGAAGCAAAAGAGGGTAAGCCCTATCAAGATTCCTACCACTCCTCCATGACTTGCGAGCCCCCCTTCCCATGTCTTAATAATATCAAAGGGATGGGCTAAGTAATCGCCCCATTTTTCATAGAAGAGGATATGGCCAAGGCGCGCTCCCACAACTGTTGCAATAATCACATAAACAGCTAATCTCTCAGAAAACAAGAGAGCTTTCTTTTTCAAAACCCCTTCAGACCAATCGCTGCAGGTGCGAGCATACCGTTTAAATAGCGATAAGAGGAGATAAAACCCCAAAAAGAACCCCACGGCAAAGATAATCCCATACCAGGCAATCGGGCGGTCGATAAAAGGAACTCTAAATGCTGTTGGGTTAGGATCCCAAAAAATATAGCCAACCATTGTGTTTCCACCTCAAAATAATACCAATTGGAAGGAATAAATTCAAAAATTTTGGTATAAGTTGCAATTGTAACAAAAATAGGAAAAAAAATGTTAAAAATAAAAATTATTACACCAGGAAAAATAAAAGAAAGGTGGCTCGATATCGCTCTTGCTGAGTATGAAAAACGCCTTACAAGAGTTCTTTCTATCGAATGGGTCCTCAAAGAGGTCCTTCCCGAAGCGCCCTACATCTGTCTCCACCCTGAAGGAAATGCTTTCACATCCCCCGCATTCTCAAAATTTCTCTATAAGGAGTGGGAAAGGGGTGGTTCACGCCTTACTTTTGTCATTGGAGGCCCTGACGGGCTAACGGAAAAAGTTCTTCAGGGAGCCTCGCACCTCATCACCCTTTCCAAACTTACCTTCACCCATCAAATGACCCGCCTCATCCTCCTTGAACAGATCTACCGCGCTGTCCAAATCGAAAAAGGGACCGACTACCATAAGTAGTGTCTAGTCTACAAGGTTCTTCATCGAAAGTAGGCAGGTTTTGGGCGCAATTTACTTTATCAAAATTGAGAGCCTTGTCAATAGAAAAGACGAAATTTTGAGGAAGCAAAGGGTGCCAAAAAATGGCTTAATAATGGTGAGAAACCTTGTATACTACCCGTGAATGCGACCTATTTCGCGGCAGCGGCCTTTTGAATTAGCGGAGATACAAGCTGAGTGCCGAGCCAAGGTGAGGCCACCTTGGCGAAGG
>JANQJL010000080.1 GCA_028281675.1 Simkaniaceae bacterium | reverse complement strand
CCTTTTGAATTAGCGGAGATACAAGCTGAGTGCCGAGCCAAGGTGAGGCCACCTTGGCGAAGGTGAGAAGCGAAGTAGATTCGCTGATTCAGAAGGATGGCTGTCGCGAAATAGGTCGCATTCACGGGTTATAGAACGAGCTGCTTCTTTAGCCTTACCTGCAATATAATGTCTACCAACAAGCTTTGAGGGGGGCATCCCGCCCCTGCGATTGCTTTAATCTTTCGCCCAATATACCTTTTTTGGAATTTCTGATTTATGATTTTTTTTTCGATTTGAATTGCAGCTCAAGAATAAAGTCTTTATATTATTAATATTAAGTATATTATGAATTTTTTGGAATTAATAAATGACTATGGTAATATGACTATAGATAAAAAAGGAGGAAAAATGGACTCAAATACAATTCCCGCTGGACAGTTTAAAACCCACTGCTTACAGATTATGGAAACAGTTAATAGAACAGGAAAAACCATTACCATTACCAAAAGAAATGTCCCCATTGCCCAGATAGGTCCCATTAAGAAAAAAATCCGGAAAAGTTTTGGCAAATTAAAGGGAACGGTGCATGCAGAAAAAAATATTATAAACCCCATTGAAGAGTCGTGGCATGCCGATTCTTAAGTCACTGAAAAAACATAAAATTGTGCTGGACACACATATTTGGATTTGGGCAGTGATTGGGAGTTCTAAATTGCTAAAATCATTTCAAACACATTTTGAACAAGCATCAAAAATCCAAGATATACTTATTTCTCCAATGTCTATTTGGGAAATAGGGATGTTGGTAGAAAAGAATCGTATTCAGGTTGATATGGATGTGGAAGACTGGATAGAGCAAGCGCTAGATATCCCAGGAATACAGCTGTGCCCAATCACTCCGAGAATTTCAATTCATAGCACCAGGTTATCGGGAGAGGTCCATGGGGACCCTGTGGATCGTCTTCTCATCGCAACTGCATATGAAGAAAATGCAGTATTGGTGACATGTGACAAGAAAATCCTGAAGTATGCAAAAGGAAAGTTTATCACCGCATATAACCCCTGCAAAAACGGGTAAATGAATCTTTTCAACTTAGTGGTTAGTCTACAATCAAGGTGCTACTTGAGTTTGAATTTGACATGGAGGTCGCTTAGATGCAAGTAGAGAATGAAAAACAACAAGAGATTGTTTCTTATTTAAAGGATTTAAGAGATGAGATCATTCTCGGATTTGAAGGGTTTGAGAAGGAAAAAAGATTTCAACGAAAACTTTGGAATCACCATGGAGGAGGAGGCGGAGAAATTTCTACACTTCGTGGCGATGTTTTTGAAAAGGCCGCTGTAAACTGGTCGGGAGTCTATGGAAAAGTGCTCCCCTTTAAAGAGGATAATGAACCCTTTTTCGCAACAGGGGTAAGCCTTATCACTCATATGACAAACCCCTTTATGCCTACGGTTCATATGAATGTCCGCTATATTGAAACGGCTCACATGTCATGGTTTGGTGGAGGATATGATTTAACCCCGATGGGGTTTGAAACAAAGGAGGATACCAACCACTTTCATAGTGTTGCAAGAAACGCTTTAGGGGATGCGCTTTACCAGAAATTCTCTAAAGAGGCTGCCGAATATTACTACATCAAACATTGGAAAAAAGAGCGAGGTGTGGGTGGAATCTTTTTTGATCACTACAATACGGGAGATTTTGAAAGCGATTTAGCGATGTGGAAGGGCGTTGGCTCTACATTCTTGGATGCCATTCTTCCGATTTATAATCGGCACATCAGCCGCCCCTACAGCGCAGAGGATAAGGCAACACAAAATGCGCTGCGCGCTCATTATGTGGAGTTTAATCTCCTCTACGATCGAGGAACAAAGTTTGGCTTTGTCTCGGGAGGAAACCCTGAAGCAATTCTATGCTCCATGCCCCCCACTGCTACGTGGTAAAAAGCTTCTAAATAACTAATAATTATATATTTAGATTTTTTTAAGAAGGAAAATTCTTGACATACCTTAAAAAAAACCGGTAAAATGAAAGTGAGCTTTCAAAAAGCTGGGTATTATTAAAGTGCGCTTTATATCTAGACATATAGAAGAACGCTTTCAAAAAGCGTTGAATCGAAGGAAAAGTGTTTTATTGCTTGGCCCACGCCAAGCTGGGAAAACGACTTTTGTTAAAAGCCTTAATGCAGATCTGTATATTAATTTAGCCCGACCCGCAACGCGTCAAGCATACGAAAAAGATCCCGGACAATTGACTCGTGAAGTAGAAGCAATGGATGCTAGGTTCCCCTTAATTATTATTGATGAGGTCCAAAAAGCACTCCTGTTACTCGATGCGGTTCAGGACTTAATTGACTCGCAACGTGCTCAATTTATACTAACAGGGTCATCTGCACGAAAACTTCGGCGCCAAGGAGATGCGAACCTACTTCCTGGACGTCTTGTCATATTGCGTATGGATCCATTACTCATTAGTGAAATGAAACCACTATCCCCCTCTATCGAAGAATTACTTCTTTATGGCTCGTTACCACAAATTATTTTGGAAAAATCTACCGAAAACCGAGAAGAAGACCTATTCTCTTATGTTACAACTTATTTAGAAGAAGAGATACGTTCTGAGGCGCTTGTTAGAAATATTGGTGCTTTTAGCAATTTTTTAAAGTTTGCAGCTCTTGAATCTGGCTCCATTAGCAACTTTCACAAGTTATCACAAGATGTTGGTGTTTCACACCCAACTATCAATGAGTATTACCAAATTCTCGTAGATTGTCTTGTTGCCGAAAGAGTAGAGGCTCTTTCTCAGTCACGAACCCGAAAAAAACTCCTTAAGTCCCCTAAGTTTTTGATCTACGATTTAGGTGTTCGACGAATTGCTGCTGGAGAAGGATGTGACATTCCAGGGAAGTATATGGGTGAGCTGTTTGAGCAGTGGGTTGGCCTCGAATTATTACGTTTACTGAGAACATTTCCACAGAAAAGCGCATTACTATTTTGGCGCGACCAAACTGGAGCTGAGGTAGATTGGATTATTGAGAAAGAAGGGGAGTTTATACCGGTTGGGGTGAAGTGGACGAAGCGCCCAAGCATGCGCGATACTAAACATATCCATACTTTTATTGAGGAGTATCCGAATAGTATTCGAGGATATGTAATTTGCCGTATCTCAAGACGACAGAAGTTAACAGATAAGGTAACCGCTCTACCGTGGGAAGAAGTGCACAGAGTCCTTGAGGCTACTTCTTAACCCACATTTCTCATGTTCTGTGTGGTGAAAAGGCTTTCACGGTATTAACAAAAGCTTTCACATGATCGACAGGGATATCGGGAAGAACTCCATGCCCCAGATTAGCAATAAAGCCAGGATCTCCCTCCATACTTCTTAAGAGTTTTTCTGTCTCTTTTTCAATAACGGAGATAGGTGCATAAAGAAGTTCGGGATCAAGATTTCCCTGCACTGCAATGGTCGAGGGAACGCGCCTTCGTATTTCATCCATCGAATAGGTCCAATCAAAGCTAATCCCACTCGGCTTGATAGAAACAAGCTCAGACACAAAGTGAGAGGCTCCCCGCGAAAAAACAATCACTGGAACACCTTTAACTGCTTCTACGATTTGCCTGAGGAAAGGGAGGGCAAAACGAACAAATTCTCTTCGAGAAAGGAGGTTTGCCCAAGAATCAAAAATCTGAATCGCATCCACACCTCCCTCTACTTGCATCTTTAAATAAGCGATACTTTGATCGGTAATTGTTTGTAGAAGTGAAAGGGCATTTTCAGGATCTGAGTAGAGCCATTTTTTTATCCGTTTACCTGTCATATAGGTCATAACAGTGAAGGGTCCACCACAAAAGCCTATGAGTGGAACATGCGTCTCTTTTTTGATCAAGTAGATCCCCTCTTGAACAAATCCTAGAGCCTCTTCTACAGGCTGGGGAGTGATTTGATTCAAATCATCGCCACTTGTGATGATTGGATTGACTACAGGCCCTCCCTTTCCTGGAAAGGAAACATCAAGGCCAAGGCTTAAGGGAACATGCAGAATATCGGCAAATAGAATCAATGCATCCACACCAAGAATGTCGAGCGGTTGTTTTGTAATTTCAAAAATCAACTCTGGAGTTCGAAACATTTCCTCCAAAGGATACTTTTTTCTAATTTCCTGGTAATGAGGAAGGTAACGACCCGCTTGTCGCATTAACCAAACGGGCGGGCGCTCTTTGTTTTGACACGCTAGCGCCTTTAGAAAATTAGGAGGAGAAGAGACGGTTAAGGATGGCATCAACTGTAAACCCAAATTCATTTGCTATATCACTCATCGGCGCGGAAAGGCCAAATTCATCGATTGAAATGGAAATCCCCTTTTCACCAATAAAACGGCTCCAACCAAAGCTAACTCCTGCTTCAATCGAAACACGTTTTCCTAGATCACCACAAGCGACGCTCCGTTTATATTCCTCGTCTTGCAAATCAAAAAGTTCCCAGCAGGGAAGGGAAACAACGCGAACCTCTTTCCCCTGTTTTTCAAGAGCAGTGGCCACATCGAGGGCCAAAGACACTTCTGATCCAGTTGCAAAAAGGGTATAATCCGCCTGAGTTTTTTCTTTCTTAATGATATACCCTCCACGGCCAGCTCCATCTTTAAACGGGCGGTCTGTCTCTTTTAAAACAGGAAGGTTTTGCCGCGTTAAAACGATTGCCGTTGGATAAGGATAATTGAGAGCTGAAAGCCATGCACCTTTCACTTCGTGAGGATCTGCAGGTCTAAATACATGGAGGTTAGGAACAGCTCGAAGAGAAGCTAAATGTTCAACAGGTTGATGGGTAGGGCCATCTTCTCCTAAAAAGACAGAATCATGGGTGAATTGAAAAATCACATGGAATTTTGAGAGGCAAGCGAGGCGGAGACCATTGCGCAAGTAGTCTGAAAAAGTGAAAAAAGTTCCAACATATGGGAGGAACATGTGGGTTTGAAAAAGGCCCGACGCCATTGTTGCCATTCCAAACTCACGAATACCAAATTTAATGTTGCGCCCTTTGAAATCATTTTGCGCAATCAGTGGATAGTCTTTCATCATTGTACAATCAGAACCTGAAAGATCGGCCGACCCCCCATACAAAAAGGGAAGCTCTTTTCCAAGGACTTGGAGCACCTCTTGAGATGCTTTTCTTCCAGAAATCGGATCGGGAAATTCAATCTTACTCAACGTTTCTTCTAAATTACTAGGCATTTTACGCTCATGCATCACCTGATACTCTTTTGCTAAATCGGGATAGGCTTTTTGCCAAGCATCGAAGCTTTTTTTCCATGTTTCTTCAAGAGCTTCTTGCTTTGGAAGTTTCTCTTCAAAAAACGACTTAACAACTTGAGGGATATAAAACTCTTCATCTGGAAGTCCTAATACCTCTTTAGTCTCTTTCACCTCTTCGGGTCCAAGAGGAGAACCATGAACTTTATAGGTTCCAGCCTTATGGGGAGATCCTTTTCCAATGATGGTTTTGCAATCAATAAAAATAGGGCGCGTTTGATTCTCCTGAATTTCAGTCATTACCTTATCAACAGAATCAAGATCATTTCCATCCATCTCGTAAACTTCAAAGCCATAAGCTTTATAGCGGGCGGGGACATCTTCGGAACAGGATTGATCAAGAGGTCCATCTAAAGTCACTTTATTTGCGTCATGGATTAAAATAAGATTGTCGAGACAAACATGCCCTGCAAAAGAGCTTGCCTCATTAGAAACCCCTTCCATTAAACATCCATCTCCTGCTAAGCAGTATACTTTTGGACTAAAAATCTGATGATCTTCTTGATTAAACTTTGTCTCTAAAATCTTGAGACCTAGGGCTTGTCCCACAGCATTTCCAACCCCTTGTCCGAGAGGCCCTGTGGTCGATTCGACACCCGGCGCCTCACCATACTCTGGATGACCAGGAGTTTTGGAATGAAGCTGACGAAATTGTTTGATATCATCGAGAGAAATGTCAAATCCCGCCAGATGCAAGCAAGAATAGAGCCACATCGAGCCATGTCCTGCAGAAAGGACTAGACGATCTCGGTTCATCCACTCTGGATTCTTTGGATTATGGCGGAGGAGATGACCATAAAGGTAAGCTCCCAGTTCAGCACATCCCATCGGAAGGCCGGGGTGGCCGGAATTTGCTTTTTGAACGGCTTCAAAGGAGAGTTGCCTTATCGCATTCGCTGTTTTTTCGAGAATTTTCTTTAGATCTTCGTCCATCTCAGAACTTCCTTGCATTTCACCATAAGATCACTTATTTTTATGTCTTAAGGATTAAGATATCAAGAACAAAGTTATATCACTATGCTATCACAAGAAATTAGAAAAAAGTTCCTTGCCTACTTTAAAGAAAAAAACCACACTATTGTCCCTTCCTCTCCAACTGTTCCCATGGGTGATCCTACTCTCCTTTTTATCAATGCAGGGATGAATCAGTTTAAAGATGTATTTCTTGGAAAAAGTCAGCGTGATTATACCCGCGCTACTTCCTCGCAAAAGTGTATCCGCGTAGGGGGAAAACATAACGACCTCGATAATGTGGGACATACCTCCCGCCATATGACATTTTTTGAGATGCTCGGTAATTTCTCTTTTGGTGACTACTTTAAAAAGGAAGCGATTGAGTTTGCATGGGAAGTGACAACAGAAGTTTTTCAGTTTGATCCCAAACGGGTTTGGGTCTCTGTCTTTGAAACCGATGATGAAGCCTTTGAGCTATGGAAGCCCTTCATTGACGAAAAACGGATTATCCGCCTCGACGAAGAGGAAAACTTTTGGTCGATGGGAGAGACAGGACCTTGCGGTCCTTGTACAGAACTCCTTTATGACCGTGGAGATAAATTTGGCTCTGCATCTAATCCTTTTGAAGATAAAACTGGGGAACGCTACCCCGAATTCTGGAACCTTGTCTTCATGGAGTTTAACCGCGATAGTAATGGAAAGATGGCTCCCCTTCCCAAACAATGTGTTGATACTGGGGCCGGTCTCGAGCGGGTTGTGTCCTTTTTGATGGAAGCGGATAATATTTTCCAATCAGACATTTTAAATGCCCTAATTGCCCGTGTTGAAGAGCTTTCTGGAAAGAAATATGATCCTAAAGATACCCACCTAGCTCCCCCCTTTCATGTCATTGCCGATCATGTCCGCGCCCTTGCCTTTGCCATTGCAGACGGGGCGCAACCGAGTAATATCGAACGGGGTTATGTCCTCCGTAAAATTCTCCGCCGTGCTGTCCGCTATGGTCGACTCCTAGGATTTAATAAACCTTTTCTTGCTAATGTTTTCCCACGTCTTGTTGAAACAATGGGCGATGATTACCATGAACTTAAAAATGCCGCATCGCAAATCAGTGAAATCCTCACCATCGAAGAAGAGGGCTTTCTTAGAACTCTCCGTCGTGGAGGAAACATTTTAAGTAACATCACGGAAAAAGCGGAAAAAAGCCATCGGAAAGAGATTAGTGGTGAAGATGCCTTTAAACTGAAAGATACCTATGGCTTTCCTCTAGAAGAAATCCTCCTCATTGCAAAAGATAGCGAGCTCACTGTCAACCTAGATGCCTATGAACTTTTGGAAAAACAGGCACGAGATCGCTCCCGCCAAGCTAAAACTTCCCATAACCAAATGGCCGAAACAACCATCTTTGAAGCTTTTGTCAAACATCACGGGACCTCAGAGTTTGTTGGATATGACGAAGTAGAAATTGAAGGGTCAGTGACTGGATTAATCGTTGATGGAAAGTTGGTCGATACCATGGAAGCGGGACAAGAAGGTCTTGTCATCCTTGATAAAACCCCCTTCTATTCTGAGAAAGGGGGACAGGTGGGTGATGTTGGGACCCTCACCCATGAAAAAGCCCATTTTATTGTTCAAGACTGTCAAAACCCCTACCCCGGTGTCATTGCCCATCATGGAAGTTTAGAAAGGGGAGTCCTCATCGTAGGTGAGCCAGTCATCGCAGGAATCGATCAAAAACGGCGAAGAGAAATTGCTAAACACCACACCGCTACTCACCTCCTTCATTGGGCCCTCCAAAAAGTTTTGGGTTCTCACATTAAACAAGGAGGATCTCTTGTCGAGCCAAAACGTCTCCGCTTTGATTTTAATCACCACAAAGCTCTTTCAAAAGAGGAGCTCCGTGAAATTGAAAAACTGGTAAATGAAAAGATTTGGGAAAACGTCCCTTTAAAAACCTATGAACTTAAGTTCGAAGAAATGGAAAAACATCCCGACATCAAGCAGTTTTTCGGTGATAAATATGGAGATGTTGTCCGTGTCGTTGATATCAACGGGTACTCTAAAGAGCTTTGTGGCGGAACCCATGTCAGCAATGTTGGCGAAGTGGGGTATTTCCGCATTGCTAAAGAAGGGAGCATTGCCAAGGGGGTCCGAAGAGTTGAGGCAGTAACTGGAAAAGAGGCTGAAAAACTCCGCTATGCTCTCGAAGATCAACTCTCGAATATCGCTCTAACCCTTAAGTCGAACCTCCCAAAAGTAGAAGATGCTCTTCAAAAGCTTGTGAAGGAAAATGAGCACCTTAAAGAAAAAGCTCTTTTTGCACGGAAAAAATATTTAAGTGATCTTGCATCAAATCTTATGGCTAATATTAAAAAAGCAAAAGACATTCCGATCCTTAGTGCTGTTGTTGATATCCAAAAAAGTGAACTTGGTGAGCTAGGAAATGATCTCTTAAACCGGATGCAATCAGGAGTTCTTTTCCTTTGTGTCATCGAAGGGGAAAACTGTCAGCTCTTCATCAAAGTCTCTCCTGACTTAGTCGAAAAGGGAATTCATGCCAATACGTTGATCAAAGCGATCACAACCCTTGTTGAAGGAACGGGAGGGGGTAAAAAAGAGATGGCACAAGGGGGTGGCAAGAATTCTAAAGGAGTCGTTAGCGCCTTCGAGAAAGTCGAAGAAATGCTTGGAAAATAGCCTTTCAGCCCGAATAAAAGATCCTCGTGGCAAGCCATGGGGTATTTAAGTTAGAACAGTCTTAATTGCTCACAGTCCTCTGGTTTTCCCTGATTTTTAACATACTTTTTTACCACCTCCCAATCTCCTCTCTCTCCAACAGTTGCCACATAATACCCGTGAATGCGACCTATTTCGCGGCAGCGGCCTTTTGAATTAGCGGAGATACAAGCTGAGTGCCGAGCCAAGGTGAGGCCACCTTGGCGAAGG
>JANQJL010000079.1 GCA_028281675.1 Simkaniaceae bacterium | reverse complement strand
AAGGATGGCTGCCGCGAAATAGGTCGCATTCATGGGTTATACTTGCTCAAAAGTTTTTTTGATATAAAGATCGAGATCGGTATAAATAGAGGATTGATGTTTATACTTCACTTAGTCTAAACTTCATTCATTATGGAAAATTCCCTTAAAATTTATATCGATCGTCTAGGCGATGGACACACAGAAAAAATTGAAGAAACAATCCCTCCTGAAACGATTGGCGTGGATGAAAAAGACCTTCAGTTCAAAAGTCCTATCCTCCTTTCTGGAAAAGCTTATCTCGCTGAGGATCATCTGATCATCCATTTGAAGATCAAAACAGAGGCAGATATGCCTTGTCTCATATGCAACGACCAGATCCAAAAAAAAATTACAATTCCCTCTTTTTATCACACAGAGGAAATTGCTGATATTAAGGGGCATATTTACGATTATACAGCTCCCATGCGAGAAGCAATTTTACTAGAAGTCCCTTCTTATGTAGAATGTAGGGGAAATTGCCCTAAACGGGGCGAGTTAAAGAATTATTTAGACAAAGGGGAAGCGCAGTTTCCCTTTGCAGACCTCAACTAGGAGTAAAAGAAGTGGCAGTCCCACGTAATAGACATTCAAATGCGCGAAAAAATAGCAAACGCGCTCACCATGCAAAAAAAGAGAAACATGTTGCAAGTTGCTCAAACTGTGGAAAAATGCACCTCCCCCATCGAATGTGCCCATTCTGTGGGTACTACGGAGGGCGGGCAGTCATCTCAGAAGAAACGGCAGAGTAAAGCTCCAAATATTGGAATTGATCTCTTAGGTGGGGACCTTAATACTCCCGACCATGTGCTCGAAACTCTCTACACTCTCTACTCGGAGATTGAGGATGCTTTTTGTCTGAAAGTATTTGCTATCCCGGAAATGGTGACCCATATCGAAGCTTTCCGCAAAGCTAATAATCTCAAGGAAAGTGATCTTGAAATCATTAAAGCCGAAGAAGTCATCGGTATGGATGATGATCCTCTTCATGCCATCCGAAAGAAAAAAGGGGCATCGATGTGTTTAGGGATGCAGCTGATTAAAGAGAAAAAGATCGATGCCTTGGTTTCAACAGGAAATACAGGAGCTCTGATTGCCAGTGCAAAGATGATCCTTCCCATGCTTACTGGAATTTCAAGAGGAGCCCTCATCACCCTCCTTCCTACACAAAAAGAGCCTGTTGCAGTCATTGACGTTGGAGCGAATATAGAATGCACTCCTGAGCACCTTGTCCATTTTGCTAAAATGGGAGTTGCTTACCAAAAAAGTCGGGGCATTCAAAAACCACTGGTTGGCCTTCTTAACATTGGAACAGAGGAGAAAAAGGGGCGATCGGAGCTCCGCGAGACTTATCAACTGCTCCAAAACTCCAATGAAATCCATTTCTCTGGAAACGTCGAAGGAAAAGAGGTTTTTTCTGGGGATATTCATGTCCTTGTAACCGACGGATTTACTGGAAATGTCTTTCTAAAAACTGCCGAAGGGATTTCCTCTTTTATCCTCGAAACCATGCACAAAAATAAAAATATTATTCCCTTTTCAAAACCTCTACTGAGGCGTCTTGAGTCAGAACTCTATTCCGCTGAATACCCCGGAGCCATCCTCTGCGGCGTAGAAGGAGTGATCATGAAGTGTCATGGGGATGCCAAGCCCGAAGCGCTCAAGTGCAGTGTCCAAGGAGCCATCAACCTTATCCAAGGAAAATTCCTCGACAAAATCAAGTTTGAATTAAGCAAATAGATTTCACTGGAAAAAGTTCTTTTCATAATGTATGCTTGGGGTTTACGAACGCATCTACACTGGTGAAACCGATGAAAGAAATTCTACTCAATGTGACGTCAAAAGAAAAAAGATGTGCGATATTAAAGTTTGGAAAACTTCAAGATCTGATTGTTGAGCGAAAATCCAATCGCCTCCTTACCGGTAATATTTACCGCGGAGAGGTCATTAATATTTTGCACAATATTCAATCGGCTTTTATAGCGATCAATGAGGGGGAAAACGGATTTATCCACATCAGCGACATCGTTGAAAATACCCAAAAATTCCAGGAAATGTTTGATATGGAATTTGATTGGGACTGCGATGTGAGCTCCATTAAAACCCGTGAACTCAAGGACGCTGACATCTCGAAATTTATGGAGATTGGTCACCCCGTTCTCGTTCAAGTCGTTAAAGAGCCTATTGGCTCGAAGGGAGCGCGCCTTACTTCAAATATTACGATCCCTGGCCGCTACCTTGTTCTCCTTCCGAATACCCCCCACCGAGGAGTTTCTCGAAAAATTACTGACCGATCGGAGCGGGACCGGTTGAAAAAAATCATCCGCGCTTTTGAGATGCCTCAAAAGATGGGGCTGATTTGCCGAACTGCAAGTAGCAGTGCATCGACCGATGAACTCATTGCAGAAGCTACCGACCTCTTATCTGCTTGGGAAAAAATCCAAGAAGACTTCAAGAATAGCGAAGATCCAGTTTGCCTCTATAGAGAGTCTGACCTTATAAAGAAAGCTGTTCTAAAAGCGATCAATAAGAAATATACCCGGATGCTTGTCGACGACCATAAAACCTATCTGTATTGTCGTCAGATTTATAATCGCTATAAGGGAGACCACGTCCTTAAGTTAGAGTGCTATCGAGATAAAATCCCTATGTTCGATCGCTTTGCTGTCGAAAATGAAATCGAACGTTGCTTAAGGAGAAAGATCTGGCTCCAAACTGGGGGTTACCTCTTCTTCGATAAAACAGAAGCGATGTATACCATCGACGTCAACTCGGGAAGGAGTACCTCCTCGAGTGAAAATATCAATGTTGAAGAGACTTTAGTCCGCATTAATATTGAAGCAGCAGAAGAAATTGCTCGCCAGCTTCGGATTCGGAACATTGGAGGTCTTGTTATCTGCGACTTTATCGATATGCGCTACCGGAGAAATCAACGGAGGGTCCTTGATACCCTCAAAGAGGCAATGAAAGAGGACTCTGCCAAGTGTACTATTTTAGGAATGAGCGACTTTGGACTTGTGGAGATGACGCGGCAACGGACGCGTGAATCACTCATCCAAACTCTCTTTGTCCACTGCCCTTACTGCAATGGAAAAGGGATGATCAAAAACTTTGAAAGTACCTCTATTGAAATTGAACGAGCCATTCAAAAGTTGATGTCTCTTCACAAAGAAAATCAGGTTGAGCTCGTGACCCATCCGCAGATGGACGATTTCCTTTCTAAGGGGGATAAAAACCTTTATGAAAGGATAGCTAAAAAATGGAAAGGAGCCATCGCATTTAAACAAAATGACGAGCTCCACTTAAATGGATTTGAATTTTACTCCCTTGATAATGGACAAAAAATCGAATGGTAAGTTCCAGGCTCTCATAAAGCAAATCGATGAGCTATCTTCCTCTAAAGCGATTCCCGAAAAATATCCTCAAATATTCCGGGAGTTTCTAGGGAGCTACCAAGATGTCATTCTTGGGCATGGAGAAGACCCTGAAAAATACATTGGAATCTTCGATGTATTTTTTGAACTTGTAAAAGAGGGGTTTCAAAACCCTTTCACCTTTGAACCCTATCACGAAAAAATTCGCTCCCCTTTCGACTTTTATAAGTTCGGCCTCGACTTTCTCCGTCCCCTTGTTGATCTACCCAACTCGACAATCTCTGGAATAGCAAATCTTGATACGATGGTCTCTTTTCTAAAGAAGAATGAGAATGTAATCCTCTTTGCCAACCATCAAATCGAAGCCGACCCACAAGCGATTAGTATCCTCCTCGAAAGAAGCCATCCCCAATTTGGAGAGGAGCTTATCTTTGTTGCAGGCACACGGGTTACATCCGATCCCCTAGCCATTCCCTTTAGCAAAGGACGAAACCTTCTCTGCATCCATTCGAAAAAATATATTGACAATCCTCCAGAAGAGCAGCATGAAAAACAAATGCACAATAAACGGACGATGGAGCGGATGGTTGATCTTTTGACCGAAGGGGGACATGCGATTTACGTTGCACCTAGCGGTGGACGGGATCGTGCTAATGCAGAGGGGATCGTTGAAGTCGCTCCTTTTGATTCGCAAAGTATTGAAATGTTTTATCTTATGGCACAAAAGAGTAAAAAACCCACCCACTTCTTCCCCCTTTCCCTCTCTACATATCACCTTCTACCACCCCCTGAAACGACAGAAGCTGAACTAGGAGAAACGCGGGTTACAAGGGGAGGGGCTATTCACCTCCATTTTGGAGAGGAAATCGACATGGAAAATTTTCCAGGAGCAGAAATTGCAATGGATAAAAAAGACAAACGGCGTGTCAGAGCAGAATATATCTGGAACCGCGTCAATGAAGAATATGAAAAATTTCCCAAATAATGAGGAATTATGAAAACACTCATCTTACTGCTAATTTGTGCAACAACTGTCGTCTGTGGCGATCTCCCCAAAGGATTTGAAGAAGTCCAAGATCAGTGCGATTTAAAGATCCTCACCCCTTCCCTGAAAGAGAGAAAAACAGCTAAAATCCGTCTAAACAATGGTCTTGAAGCTTATCTGATTTCTGACCCTAAAGCCGACCAATCTGCTGCGGCTTTAGCAATGGAAGTAGGTTCTTGGAATGATGATCCCCAATATGCAGGGATCGCTCACTTTCTAGAACATCTTCTATTTATGGGATCTGAAACCTACCCCGAAGAGAACTCCTATGAAAAGCAGGTTTGGGATAATGGAGGCATTTTAAATGCCTATACAGCTCCTGACCGAACGGTCTATATCTTTTCCGTAAACAATGACGCCTTCGTTACGACTCTTGACATGTTTTCACATATGTTCATCGATCCCCTCTTTAATCCTTCTGGAATTGTGAGAGAGCTCCATGCCGTTGATCAAGAGCATGACAAAAGCATTGAAAACGATGGATCTCGGATGTGGATGGTCCTTAAAGAAACAGGAAATCAAAACCATCCTAACGCCCTTTTTGGTGCAGGGAATGCAAAGACTTTGGGTGGCATCCCACAAAAAGAGGTGAAGCGGTGGCATCAAAATAACTACAGCTCTGATCGAGCCCATTTAGTCCTTTACTCAACTCTTCCCATTGAAGAAATGAAAGCGCTTACTGTCCGTTCCTTTTCTCCTGTTCCAAGATCAACGACTCCCTCTACTTCAGCGAAAGAAAAACTCTTTTCAGAACGGCAAGAAGGAAACATCATCGCTGTTAAACCCTTTAAAGATATCCGCTCTCTTTCTCTTGAGTGGGAACTCTCTCCAGAATATGTCCGAAATCTTGATAACCACTCACACGAGCTTCTTGGGTATATCTTAGGCGGAAGGCATGCCTCAAGCCTTTATACCCAGCTAAAAAATGAGCAGCTCATCGAAGATATCTCTTCTGGAATAATGCGCGCAGGAAAAGAAACAGGCCTTTTCTCCATCAGCTTTGATTTAACCCCACAAGGAGCTGAGCAATTTGAACTCGTTATTGAAAGATGCTTTCAAACATTAAACTCCCTTAAATCAAGTGGAGTTCCTCCATATATCTTCAATGAGATGAAGACAATGGCAAAAATCGACTATGAGTACCAGTCTAGAAGTGCCCCTTATGCCTTTGTTCAAAATCATGCACATAGTATGGTTGATGAACCCCTTGAGACCTATCCCATGAAATCAATCCTTCCCACAACCTATAGCGTGGAAGCAACAGAAAAGTTTTTAGAAGAACTCACTCCAGAAAGTGCCGCCTATTTTATCATTGCCCCCCCTGAGCTTACTGGAATTCATCCCGACAAAAAAGAGACTTGGACAGGCGCTGAATATGCCATCCAAAAAATCTCTCCCGAAGTATTAACTGTTTGGAACAGCCTCCCTGCGCACACCCATGTTGCCCTCCCTGAGCAAAACCATTTTATCCCAACAAATCTCCAGCTTGTCACAAGAGAGGGAGATGGGGAGTTTCACACAACACCAAGACCAAAAAAACTGATTGAAAATAGCCACGGAATGCTCTACTTCTGGGAAGATACTCAGTACCGCGCTCCTGAAATCTCTTGGATTTTCGATATCTATACTCCCCTTATTGATGGAACAGCTAGGCAAATTGTCCTTTTTGATCTCTTCAACTATACTCTGGATGAAAAACTCGCCCCCACCCTCTCTTTTGCTCAGCCAGCATCTCTCTCAGTAGGCTGCTACCCAAGCGATATGAAGTTTTCCATTCAACTTGGTGGATACAGCGAAAAAGCTCCTCTCTTGCTAAGTGAAACGTTAAAAGGGTTGAAAAACTGCAAAATGACAAAAGAGGAGTTTGAGCTCTATGTAGCCTCATTAAAAAGTAGCTACGCTAACGTTGGCAAAGCAATGCCGGTGATTCAAGCCCTTGAAATCTATAAAAATCTCCTCTTTAATAATGCCCCAAGACATACCGAAAAGCTTGCTGCTCTTCAAAACATTACCTACGAAGATTATCTCTCTTTTGCTGACCGCCTTCTTGACGAATGTTATATCGAAGCTTTTTTTGGAGGGAATATGACAGAGAAAGAGGCCCACCAAACCTGGACAACCATTCATAAAAAGCTCGGAGCAAGCCCCTACCCAAAAAAGAAACATGAGAAAAAACAAATGCTCACCCTCTCTTCTTTTCAAGGCCCCTTTAAAATTCCTACGCAAACAGAAAGTCTCGGAAATGCTGCAATTCTTATGATTCAGGAAGGGGTGATGACCTTCCCGAAAAAAGCCTCCCAATCGATTTTAGGGATGGCGATGCAAGAGGATTTCTATGATATCCTTCGTACCAAGCAACAAACAGCCTATATTGCTAAAGCAAAAAGTGGTGAAGAAGAAGAGCAGCTCTATAGCCTCTTTCTCGTTCAATCAACGACTCACCAACCCGATGAACTCATCGCCCGCTTCGAACTCTTTTTGGAAACCTATATCAAGGACTTTGAGTCGATGCTTCCAGAAGGGAGGTTTGAACTGATTAAAAGCAACGTGATTACCATCCTAGAAACCCCTCCAACCAATCTTGGACAAATGGCTGGCCAGCTCCACTCTCTCGCCTTCGCTCATAAAGGTGATTTTGAGCGAAAAGAAAAACTCATCGCAGCCCTAAAAGAGCTCACCTATGAAAACTTCAAAAAAGATACCACCTCCTTCCTATCGCGTAACAACTCCAAGCGGATCGCGATCATGCTAGAAGGGAAGCAGCCCGAAGGAAAAGCCTTCCGCTACGAAGGGGTCACTGCCGAAACCCTCAAAAACGAAGGAACCTATATCTCTCTTCCTTAAAAAGGTTAGACAGGAAAAACATCTCACCTACTGCCTTGGAGTGGTCCTTATTGAAGGTTTAAAGGCGGCAATAGTCACCAAAAACCTAAGGCTTGATGTGAATGTTTGTGGATCCCACCATGTTTTTAGAAAAAAGGGATATGCTAAAAAGGAAGAGCGCATTCGCTAAGATTTTGAACGGGTTCTTAGAAAATAAGTAGCAGGTAAAACTTAAAACCCGTGAATGCGACCTATTTCGCGGCAGCGGCCTTTTGAATTAGCGGAGATACAAGCTGAGTGCCGAGCCAAGGTGAGGCCACCTTGGCGAAGG
>JANQJL010000031.1 GCA_028281675.1 Simkaniaceae bacterium | reverse complement strand
AGGACGGGGAATCGTTTTGGGGAGGGGCTTCGTACCCCTCCCAAAATGGCGTTAAACTACCCGGCCCTAAAGGGCCAGGTTTTCTTTATCTTGATAAATGGAGGCAAAGAGAGGGTGTATAGGGAAACAGCACAACCTTTGCTCTATTTTCAGAGCATGCAACAGATGTGCTTTGGATGTCTAGTAAGCCCTAACCTTTCGAAAACGTGTTTGGCCCATGAAGATTCAACCCTATCTACTGCCCTTTACTCGGATGAAAGTCAACAGATAGGGTTGCTTTTCCTATCCTTAAGACTCGTTTTTAAGAAAATAACGAGGAACTTCCGACGCAAGATGTGCTAGGGCATGCCCTATGGGAATATGAAGGGCGGTTGCTAACAGAAGCTCTTCTATCTTTTCATGGATTTCGTCTAATGATGGAATGGGACCCTTAATGGAAGAGAGTATCTCTTGTTTATCTTGGTAAAAGAGGAGGGAGGAATCCCCACCAGAGCGAATTAGATGAAGGTCACGATAGAAATAAAAAAGGTAGGAAAGAGCTTCTTCAGGATTTTCGATCTCAGGGAGCTCTTTGCTTGTAGGAAGGTCTTTTCTTAAGAGGCGAAAGCCAAGGTGGAACATTTGCTCAGATAGGACTTTTTCCTTTACTGGTCCTAAGGGGGGGAAGGAAACGTGGCAGCAACGAGAGGTAATAGTGGGAAGAAGGGCTTCTGCGTGCGAGGTGAGGAGGATAATGATCACCTCAGACACTGGTTCTTCAAGTGTTTTTAAAAGGGCGTTCGCACTTGTAGGAAGCATCCGATCTGCTTCGTGGATGATAAAGACCTTGCGACTCGCTTCAAAGGGGGGTAACTGGGTCTCTTCGATGAACTTCTTGATGGCGTGAATCGGATGGTGATTTCCTTTTCCTTCAGGATAGAGGTTGCAAAGGTCAGGAGGGTCTTTTTTTGTCGTCTGTAGAAGCGCACGCGCAAATGTGTTGGCAAATTCTTCTTTTCTTCCCCCTTCAAAAAGAAGGCAATGGGGAGTTTTTTTAAGAAGTTTCTGAAGATTTTCAGGAAGTTTATCTATTTTAGGCATAGCACAGATTCTATTTCAGCTATCGATTGCTCATAAACAACATCAATAGCTTGGGATGCATCGATTACATGGAACCTTTTAGGTTCCTCTTCCACAAGTGAGAGAAAGCCCTCTCGCACTTTTGTGTGAAACTCGAGGTTTTCTCTTTCTAAACGATCATGAGCATCCTTTTTCTTTGCCCGCGCGAGCCCTATTTTGGGGTCAAGATCGAGGAAAAGGGTGAGGTCTGGAACGAGTCCATCCGCTGCTGCTTTGCATAGCGAGCGGAGCAATTTGATGTCGAGATTCCTTGCTGTTCCTTGATACGCGAGTGTTGAGTCATTAAATCGATCGCAAAGGACAATCTTCCCTTCCTCTAAGGCGGGAAGAATCATTTCTTGCACATGTTGAGCTCTATCAGCTAGATAAAGAAAGAGCTCACATTGTTTATAGACGGGATTTTTATCTTGATGGAGAAGGATGGTGCGGATATCGATCCCCAATCTCGTTCCTCCTGGTTCAAGCGTCTTAACGACAGAGTGCCCCTTCGAGGTAAGCGTGTCATAAATGCGGTTGATCTGGGTCGTTTTACCTACCCCTTCCCCACCCTCAAAAGTGACAAAAAGACCTCTATTTCTTCTCTTCAATTTTCACTTCTTCTTCTTCAAGATGTTCGATCTTCTGCATTGCTATTAGGAGATCACTATTCTTAAGGTTAACCACTTTAACCCCTTGTGTGGAACGTCCCATAACTCGAATATCTTGCATGCTGAGACGAATTGTATGCCCCGAGCTAGCTATTAAAACAACGCTATCTTTATCACCAACAGAAAGAGCTCCAACGACTTGGCCATTTCGTTTGCTAGTGATGATAGAGCGAACACCAACACCACCACGATTGGTGTGCCTAAACTGGTCAACACTTGACCGTTTACCAAATCCATTTTCACAGGCTACAAGGACAGTTTCATTTCCTCGAACAACTTCACAAGAGACAACACGGTCACTTGAGTGCTTCAACCTGACACCACGAACTCCACGAGCTATACGTCCCATGGGCCGAATTTGATCTTGGTTAAATCGAACTGCCATCCCTTCACGAGTAAAGAGCATGATTTGCTCTTCAGGTCTGACGAGATGTGCTGCAATCACTTCATCTCCTTCATCGATATTGATCGCATATACCCCTTTACGACGCGGTGAGCTAAAGGCTTCAAGGAGGGTTTTTTTCACAACACCTTGTTTTGTAGCAAGGAGAATAGCAGCACCTGTTTCATCAAACTTTCTGACCCGTAGTTGCGCTGCAATTTGCTCTTTTTCATCAAGTCCTTCAAGAAGGTTAACAAGTGGCTTTCCTTTTGAACGGCGTCCAGCTTCAGGAATCTGCCATACTTTCACCCAATATACACGGCCAAAGTTTGTGAAGAACATAAGAGTATCATGAGTCGAAGCGACATAGATATCTTTGATCGAATCGGTCTCTTTTTTATGATCAAAGCCAATAACACCTTGACCACCACGCTTTTGCTCCTTGAAGGTTCCAACAGGCATTCTCTTAATATAATCATCGTTAGAGATCGTCAAAATCACCGGTTCATCAGCAATCAGGTCTTCCATTTGGAACTCTTCTTCTGCAGGAACAATCAGAGTTTTTCTATCTGACTTATCAAATGCTCGAACTTGCTCAAGCTCTTCTTTAATAATCCCCCGAACAAGGGTCTCACTTGCAAGGACTGCGCGGTAATGAGCAATTTTTGCTTGGAGATCGGCATATTCCGCTTCAATTTTCCCCTTTTCCATTCCTGTGAGTTGGTAAAGGCGAAGATCAAGAACAGCATTCACTTGACGATCAGAAAACTCATACTTCTCGATTAATTTAACTTTTGCTTCATCACGATTGTCACTTCCCCGAATAATCTTCACAACTTCGTCGAGGTGATCAAGAGCCTTAAGGTAACCTTCTAAAATATGAGCACGGGCTTCAGCTTTATTTAGTTCGTACCGAGTACGAGCACGGACCACTTCAATGCGGTGATCGATCCAAGCAGCAATCATCTGCTTAATATTCATGATCCGAGGGAGCCCCTTATCCAGTGCGAGCATGTTGCAGCCAAAAGTGATTTGCATATCTGTAAATTTATAGAGCTGATTGATCACTACATCAGGGATTTCCCCTTTCTTAAGATCAATAGCAATGCGCATCCCATCTTTATCTGACTCATCGCGCATGTCAGAAACACCTTTAATCACTTTACTGTTGACCAGATCAGCAATACGCTCAATAAGGCGAGATTTATTGATATTATAAGGAACCTCATCAATGATAATGCTTTGACGATCGGCGCTATTTTTAATATTCTCCACATGGAGAGTTCCCCTCAAAGTGAGCTTCCCACGTCCTGTATGAAAGGCCTCTTTAATTCCACGATAACCACAAATCATTCCCCCCGTTGGGAAGTCAGGTGCTGGCATCACTTCCATAATTTCATCGATCGTTACTTTGGGGTTGTCAACCACAAGTTCTGTTGCTCTACAAAGCTCTGTTAAATTGTGTGGAGGGATATTTGTTGCCATACCGACAGCAATCCCCGACGAACCATTACATAAAAGGTTTGGGAATTTTGCTGGAAAAACAGTGGGTTCCTTTTTTGTCTCGTCGTAGTTCGGGAGGTATTCAACGGTTTCCTTATCGAGATCTTCCATAAGAGCCATCGAAGGCTTTGTTAAGCGCGCCTCAGTATAACGCATGGCAGCAGGAGGATCGCCATCGATAGAACCAAAGTTTCCTTGCCCTTGTACCATTGTGTAGCGCATCACCCAATCTTGCGCCATACGGACAAGGGTTGGATAGATCACTTGCTCACCATGAGGGTGGTAATCTCCAGAAGTGTCACCACAAATCTTTGCACACTTTCGGTGTTTAGCCCCTGGACTCAAGTTCAGCTGCCGCATTGCAAATAAAATACGCCGCTGCGAGGGTTTGAGCCCATCACGGACATCGGGAAGGGCGCGGGCAATAATGACCGACATGGAGTATCGAAGGTAACTTACCTTCATCTCCTCTTCCACACTCCGTGGGACGATTGTTTCTCCATCAAGGTAGGACATGATTTCTCCTATTATATATCTAAGTTTTTAACCGAAAGGGCGTGCGATTCAATAAAGGCACGGCGAGGTGCGACTTCGTCTCCCATTAGCATCGTAAACATATGGTCTGCCGCGACCGCATCAGGCAAGGTAACCTGAACAAGGGTTCTCTTAGCAGGATCCATCGTGGTTTCCCAAAGTTGGTCAGCGTTCATTTCACCCAGACCTTTATACCTTTGAATCTCGATCCCTTTTCTTCCATTAACACGGAGGAATTCTATGAGTTCTTTTAGGGTATAAATAGGAGTTTCAGCTCCATTTTCTTCCAGAATATCAAGAAGCTTTCCCTCTGCTTTTATATATTGATCTAGGGCAAAGCTATAATTCGAGAGCTTTTCTCTTAGTGCCTTAAGCTTCCCTTCTTCGTAGAGCTCGACAAAAGAGAATGGCTTAGGAGTAAATTCTTTCATCTCCTCTGTTTGTTCCTCTTCAGGAATCGAAGCTAAGGTTTCCTCGTGCTCTTTCCGCTGGTTCTCTTCATTTTTTTCCTTAAGCTCAGCAAACCCACCTGTCGAATAAACGAAAATCTGCTCTCCCTTCATAATTACGTGGAACCGGGGGAAGTGTCCTTCGTCATTTTGTGCACCTAGGAACTCCCTAAATGGAATCCCTTTGCGCTCAGTCGATGCAATCAGTTGTTCAACTTCTAGGATTGCGTAGAGAAGGTTTTTGACTTCATCCTTTTCAAGGGATTGATTATGGGAAGCAAGCCTCAGCGTGATGTCACTAATTCCTAAGTTAAGGAGGTACTCGTCCATCTCTCTTTCAGAATGGATATAACGACTATTCTTCTTCCTAGAAACGCGGTAAAGAGGTGGCTGAGCAATGTAAACATAGTTATTCTCAATAAGGGCCGGCATATGGCGGTAGAAGAAAGTTAGAAGAAGAGTCCGAATATGCGATCCATCGACATCAGCATCTGTCATGACAATGATCCTGTGATAACGGAGCTTTTCAATGTTGAAATTATCCTTCCCAATTCCGCAACCAAAGGCTGAAATCATTGTTCCAACTTCTTGGTTTTGGAGAACCTTTTGAAGTCTTGCTTTTTCAACGTTAAGGATCTTACCACGGATGGGGAGGATGGCTTGGAAACGACGGTCTCGCCCAAGTTTTGCAGAGCCTCCCGCAGAGTCCCCCTCAACAATGTAAATTTCACATTTTGTCGGATCACTTTCTTGGCAATCACTGAGTTTTCCAGGAAGACGGCCGCTATCAAGCGCTGTCTTTCTCAAAGTAAGCTCACGCGCCTTTTTAGCAGCTTCCCTTGCTTGTGCAGCAAGAATTGCCTTATCAACGATCATCCGAGCAACTTGAGGATTTTCAGCCAGATAAGTTGAAAACTCTTCTGCAACAATTTGCTGAACAACAGAGGCCACTTCACTATTTCCTAGCTTTTGCTTTGTCTGCCCCTCGAACTGTGGATTTGCAAGCTTAATCGAGAGGACGGTTGTTAACCCTTCTCTCATATCTTCACCTGTCACTGAAACTTTGGTATTTCTTAGAAGATTGTTACTTTTGATGTATTGATTAAGTGAGCGGGTTAGAGCTGCTGAAAATCCAGAAACGTGGGTTCCTCCATTGCGAGTGGCAATATTATTGACGTAGGAATAAGTCGACTCCGTATAGGTTCCATTCCATTGCATGGCCAGTTCAAATTCTAGAGGGCCATTATGAAGTTCTTTTCCACCCTTAATATAAATCGGCTTTTCAAAAAGAACCGTCTTATTTTCGTTCAAATAGGTCACAAAAGAAGAGATTCCCCCATCGTACTTAAAGGTCACATCTTCCTTATCTTCATCTCGTTCATCCTTGAAAAGGATCTGAATTCCGCGGTTTAGAAAAGCAAGTTCTCTCAGGCGATTCAGGAGAACTCCATGGTCATACTCAGTCACACTAAAAATCTGATCATCAGGGATAAAATGGACCTTTGTCCCTCTCTTATCTGTCTCTCCAATAACCTTTAGCCCTTCCGAAACTTTCCCGCGGGAAAAGTTAATTTCATAATGCTTTCCTTCCTTATAAACATCGACTTGGAGCTTCTTAGATAGAGCGTTGACACAACTCACCCCTACGCCATGAAGACCCCCAGAAACTTTGTAAGTACTTTTATCGAATTTACCTCCAGCATGAAGAATAGTCATCACAACTTCAACAGCGGACACATCTCGACCTTGTTTTTTCGATTCCTTCTCATGCCTTCCAACAGGGATTCCACGACCATTATCTTCGACAGTGACAGAATTATCCTGATTGATGGTCACCTGAATCAATGTGCAATAACCAGCCATTGCTTCATCGATACAGTTATCCACAACTTCGTAAACGAGTTGATGAAGACCATTGACCGCTGTGTCACCGATATACATCCCAGGTCTTTCTCGAACGGCTTGAAGACCTTCTAGAACAGTGATCGAACTAGCTGTATAATCCTGAGACTTAGGATCTTTTTCTTTAGTCATTGTCATTATTTCCTACTTACTTTTATCCAATTTTAAAAAAGATATTCTGAAATTTTATCTTCGGAAATCTCTCTTGAAACAATGCCACTAGGCGATGTTTCTCATGCTCCACGAGCAGACTTAAAAGGGTTGAGTTTTTTACAAGCACTTTGAGAACCCCTTCATTAAAGCTCACAGCACGTGACATTTTCCCGATCCGCTCCCCAACGATTTCTGGCCATGCTTCTAAAATTAAATGGGGCTGGTCACTAAACTTTCCGGAAAGGTCTGATAATATCTCCGGAAGAAGATCACCTATTTTCTTTCCAGTTGGCACATTTCCATCATAAAACTTTGGTGTTCTTCTCATCATTAAAATCAATTAAAAGCCCTTTTTTACACTATAGAAAATATCCCTCATAAGTGCAAGCAAATTGTACCAAAAAATGAGATAAATTTCGAGGAAAAAACGAAAAGGATTTGCCAAAATTAAAGAGCCAATTACAAAATTCCCTGTGGTCGCTTTTTGGTTCTTTTAGCTGATTTGGCCATAAAACACAAACACCCTACCCTAAAGGGTATGTGAGTTTGTGCTTTAGGACCAACTCGGCCAAAACTCCTAAAAAATCGACTAACCGGGAATTTTGCAATTGGCTCTAAAGACTTTAATTGGCAAATCCTTTTCCCTTATTAGAAGTGACTTATACTTCAAGAAATCAGTGACAGCTCTGCTTTAAAAATTGTTGCAATTGTATTCCATGAAATATCGTCTTTGTTTTTTACGACCTCATGCAAAGCTTTCAGTGTCTCTTTAGCTTCCGGCAAACCTCCCCTAAGCTCTTTGCGACAAATAAGACAAAGAACTTCACAGAATTTCAATGTAAGCTTTTGCTGCAACATCGTAATTAAGCTTATCTGCTTATGATATAGCTAATGTAGAATGAGAAGGTGCAAGGGCTTTCAAAATGATAGGAATAACTTTCTCCCCACTTTTGAGCCTTTGTTGACAATTTTCGCGTGACTTATTTAAAAGGGAGTTAAACACCTGAGTTGCATTTATGCTTTGGTCTGCTTTAACCTTCATTTTTTGTTTTTCAACATTTCTATTTTCTGATGTTCACCCCTACCAAATTGTGGTGATTCGCCATGCAGAAAAATTCATTATGAAAAGTGACCATGACGCACCTTTAAATAGCAAAGGTCAACGGCGAGCAGCATACCTCGTTAATTTTCTACTCACCCCTTCCATTATCGATCAGGAAAAGCATGAAATTGCTGGGGTCTTTGTCCCCAATCCCTACGGAAGCGAAAACGGGACTCCTTATTACTACGTCCGCCCCACACAAACGATCATCCCCCTCTTTCATCAGGCACATTTTTATCGCATTGAAAAAACAGGGAGTGGGGTCTACTTCAATGATTGTCTCCCTTTTGATGAGCCTCAAACACTCTTTCAGCAGATTTTAAATAAGAAAGAGTTTGAGGACAAAACGGTGGTGGTTTGTTGGGAACATAAAAACCTTCCAGCTCTTTTTAGCGAGTACTTCAGTAAAATCAAAGCAACCCTTCCCCACTTAGGAGAAGATCGATTCGACATGGTTTGGGTCATTCGCTGGGAAAGTGACGTTCCAAAGGGGTACACTTTTTACCAGGAAAATGATCTATGAAACGTATCGGGTTTTTGCTCCTATTTTGTTTGACTTTAGTAGGCTCTCCCAAACAGATCATTATTATCCCGGAAGCAGAGGGCCCCAAAGAGCATTTAGACACCCCGGTAGGACCATATGGTCCTTTGCTAGGACAAGGGATCAGTGCGCAGGGGCAAAGACGTGCAGCCTCCCTTGTGGAATACTTCTTTCATAAAGGAATACTTTTTTTTGGAGAAAACGTTGGATTGGTTGCAGCCTATAAAGGAGACTTTCGGACAGTAGAAACCGTTGCCCCACTGGCAAATGCTTTTTATCCGAAGAAGGCTCCCATTTCTATTTTTACCTATCTTCCAATGAATATTCAGCTCTACTCTACTCAAGAGCTTAAAAAGCTAAAGGAAGACCTGGCAAAAATAGACGGTGAAAACGTTATTATCTGTTGGAAGAAAGAGGAGATTCCCTCTCTTTTCCTTTCCTTATTCCCTAATCTTAAAGACAATGGATCATTTCAACAGGCATTTAAAGATAAACAGGTTGCTGATTATTTCATCTATGTTGCAACCCCTCTCCATTTTGCTGTTTATAAACAGAATAATTTTTGAGAGCCGACTTTTTATCGAGTCTTTTGGTTGACTTAAATACTACGCGCGTAGTAAAAACGTGTGTTATGAATGCAAAACGGTCATTTGGTGAACTAGAAACCACAATACTTCGCCTCTTTATGAAAGAAGAGCGTCCTCTATCTGTTAAAGATGTGATGAAACGTCTGGGTGGGAAAAACGCCTATACAACGATTATGACTGTCCTTAGTAGGCTCTTTGAAAAAGGAGTCCTCAAGCGGAGCAAAGAGGGGCGAAGTTACCTTTACTCATACTCAATGAAAAAATCCCCCCTTATCAAACGGCTGAAAGAAAAGCTGATGGGAGCTCCTCTTCCCGAGGTTTTCAGCTACTTTCTTGAGGAGAAAGTCGATCCGAGTGAAATCAAGGAAATAGAGAAAATGATCAAGGAGTACAAAAAGCGATGGAAATGATGGCTCGATTCATCCTCAACACCTTTTTTGGAAGCCTTGTTGCATTTTATATGACCCTTTTCTTCCTTCTCTTATTCCGCCCACTTATTAAAAAAGCTAGATATCTCTACCTCCTTTTTTTGCTTCCTTTCTTCAAAATTACCTGGGATCTCTTCTTTTCTTCTCATGCTCATTGGGTTTTTACTAATGGAAAAGAGGTCTTGAATCAAGCCCCTAATACTCGAATACTGAGTGCTTTTATAGGACATAATGGCTACCCTGTTACAATTAAGTTTTACCTCCTTGATGGCTATGTATTCTCCCTTGGAGATATTTGCGCTGAAATGATGGGAAAGGACCTCACTGTATCTATAGGACTAACACTGCTCTTTTTAACTTTCCTTTCCTTTCTTCGTTTTGGGTATCGCCTTAGAAAGGGTATAAAGTGGAAAAATTCTCTCTTCTCCGAATCTACTTTCTACGAAAACTATGGAAAAATACCAGTTTTTTCCACTGCAAGAAAGCTTTCCAGCCCCCTTTTAATTGGGGTTTGGAAACCGGCTATCATTTGCCCAAACCACCTTTTAAAGGTTCTTTCAAGGAAGGAGTTAAAAGCAATCGTCTCCCACGAAAAAGGACACCTTGAATGGCAAGATAACCTGATGAACGGAGTGATGGAAGGAATCTCTGCACTCTTCTGGTTTATTCCTTTAAAAAAGAGGGCCCTTAAAAAAGCTTATTTTTATCGAGAACATGCATGCGACTTGAAGGGAAGCCCCCTCCATATTGCATCAGCTCTTAAAAAAACCTATTCGATCAATTTCCCTATAGGATGCATTGCTTTTTCTTCTTCTGTCAACCGTGTTAAGTGGACTTTAGAGAAAAAAGCTCCTGGGAAGTTTATTGCCACTATTTCATTATTTGTTTTTCTCGGAGGAGCGCTATTTATTTTTTGTAGTCACTTCCTCCCTTTTTAGTTTTTTAACCTTAAATACTACAAGTGTAGTAATAGGAGTTTTTATATGAAATACCTTATTCTAAGTTTACTAGCACTTACTGCTACTAGTTTTGCAGTAGAAAGGGAGCTCTCTCTTTCAGAAATTGGTGAGGTTTTTGGTGAAATGAATGAAGCAACTTCGTTTGTTATTAAAGTGAATCCCGGGGACACGCTCCCTCTAAACTTTCGGATGTCTGGAGACGTTTTTGGTTTAGAAAGTCCCCCTGAAAATGGGAGAATCAAGGCTCTGCAACCTCTTTATGTAAAAGTAGAGCCGAGCTTTCTTTTCAGCACCGATAAAGAAGAGTGGAAACCGTTTGAGTCGTTTTTTACAGGACGACTCGGAGCTTCTGTTGGCTCTTCAGGGGAGATTGCCTTAGATCTTCAGAAACGATAGTCTACCGCGAAAGGGTCGCATAATTGCGACCCTTTTTTTCAATTTAAATGTCTTTATACTAATGATTTGTATAATCTGCTGTTGGTTTCTCCCATGCAACTTCTCCTTTCGTCTTTTTTATGTGTGGAACTTATTTAGAGGTTTGCAACAAAGTAGACGAAGATGCTATGGCGCTGGAAATCGGAAAGTTATTTCTTATACCCGTGAATGCGACCTATTTCGCGGCAGCGGCCTTTTGAATTAGCGGAGACACAAGCTGAGTGCCGAGCCAAGGTGAGGCCACCTTGGCGAAGGTGAGAAGCGAAGTAGATTCGCTGATCCAGAAGGATGGCTGCCGCGAAATAGCTCGCATTCACGGGTAAAACCCAAAGGAAGGTCTATGGTAAAATTCTCACATGTAATGATTCGGGTAGGAGATATGGATCGCTCGCTCACCTTTTATACA
>JANQJL010000099.1 GCA_028281675.1 Simkaniaceae bacterium | reverse complement strand
CCTCCCCCCTGAGTTCGCGAAAGGCCCCCGTTGCCACCTAGTCCTCCTCCACCAGAACCTGCACTATTATCTAGAGGCGATGACCCTCCAATCGATTGGCAGTTAGAAAAATGGACGTTTTCAAGAGTGACAGAAGTTCCTTCCTCAATAAAAAGGGCCCCTCCTAGTCCGGCTCCTCCTCCTCCTCCAGTTTCCAAACTATCCCCTCCTTTAGCGATTTGATTTTGGAATGTTAGGTTTTTGATTGTTATAGCGCCACTCCCTTTTCGAACGAAAAATCCACGGAAGTTTCCACTAGCAGTGAGCTGGAAACCATGGCCATTTACTGTAAAAGTTTCGTTGGCAGAAGAGAAATTAGTATTGGAGTTTAAAGGAGTAAGGAATTGCGAATTGTTCAAAATATTTGCTGTGAAGTCAATTGAGCCTCCTCCACTATTAGCACTTATGATTGCACTATTTAACTCAGCTTCTGTTGAGACATTAATGGCGTTCAAGCAAACCGAATGTGCTAACGTTAAGAAAGCATATAAAAAGATACGTAGCCTTTTACCCATTAAAGCCTCATTTATTTTTAAATGGTGAATAAATCCTCATAGTTGTTTATGCGTTGAATAGCAAGTTAAAAAAGCCTTGGAAAGACTGTGTTGAAAAAATCGGAAGAGAAAACTTGAAAAGGGAAGGTCCAAAAGGAGGGTATGATACAAGACGTAAAACGCCTATTAAACGTAAGCCAAACCAGATTTTTATGCATGCCCATTAATTGTTCACGATAAAGCATGTGATTGTCGGTTACTAATTGGAGATGAACTAGGAAAATATTATGAAATCCTAGTAAAATTCTTAGATAAAGATGCAGTATGAACCTATCCTGTATTAAAGATAGTTTTTTATTCCACACTTTTTGGCATCTTTTCCCTTTTCCCTTTTCATTTTGAACTCTTGTCATCTGGACAATTTGATCAAAATAAAAAGAAAAAATCTGCTCAAAAACTGATAGGTTCATTGCCAAATCTATCTATTGGAAAAAATAATTTCTTGTTAGGCAATTAACAATACGTTTCATAAACATTCTTAGTTTTAGAAGAACTGTAATTAACTATATTAAATTAAAAAAACTATTTTGAGACCAGAGATTAACCAGCCTAGAAGGGTATTGTAGTTGATTCTTTGTTCCCAGCTAGGAGCTATTTTGGGGGAAGGGAAGAGGCATAGGAGAAGGAGCGCTGGAGCCATGAGGCGAGGAGTGTGGGGTCGCTTTGGATTGATTGTGGAAGACGGAGATACTCTCGCATCTTGCGGCCCATGGGCTCGAAAGGGAGTGCGCCGAGTGCTTGGAGCTCAAGGCGATCGGGCTCGGGAAGACGAAGAACCCAGTTTTCTTCGTGAAGTCCAGTGAACATATTCCCATTGATGAAGCAGCAGGGGTAGCCAAACATCTTTCGCATCTGGACTTGGTTGAAATTTTCAAGTGTAGTGTAAAAAAGATCGATGAGAGTTTGAGGTGACTTTTTCCATTTTGCCATAGCATTTTCCTTGTTACAGAACAATATTAGATGGTGGTGGATTTTCTTTTCAACTCAAAATAAGGGTTTTCTATATCATTTCAAAAAAAAGAAGTTTATTGTTTATAGCTGATTAACCTTTGAGGACCATGTGGGGACGGAGACGGGCAACTCTTTTTGCTAGGGCAGCTTCTTCAACAGCTGCGACGACGGTATCGACGTCTTTGTAGGCGTCGGGCATTTCTTCGGCGATGGTCCGGTTGGAGGTGGCTTTGACGATAACGTTTTGTTTGCGCATATATTCGATGAGGTTGCGGCCGGACCAGGACTTGAGCGATTGGACGCGGCTACGGGCGCGGCCAGCGCCGTGGCAGGAGCTGGAAAAGGTGAGGGGGTTTCCTTGCCCAACAAGGAGGTAGCTGGCATGCCCCATGTCTCCAGGAACAAGAACAGGTTGGCCGGTCTTTTTAAAGAGTGGCATGAGCTCTTCGGCGTTGGGACCATAGGCACGGGTGGCTCCTTTACGGTGAACGCAGACTTTTTTGCCGTTATGGGTTTCAAACTTGGCGATGTTATGACAAACATCATAGAGAAGGCGAATGTTTTCGGGATTAATGGAGAAGGTTTGCTGGAAGGCTTGGCGTACTTCATGGAGGATCTGTTGTCGGTTATTGAATGCAAAGTTGGCAGCAACGGCCATACTGGCGAAGTAGTTTTTGCCATCGGGGCTGTTTAGGGGAGCGGCAACGAGTTGTTTGTCGGGAAGATTTTTATGGTACTCTTTTTTGATGAAGGTGTTGAGGGTATCCTGGCATACTTGGTGGCCAAAACCGCGCGATCCGGAATGAATGAGAGCATAGGTGAGCCCTTCTTCAACGCCCCACTCTTCGGCAATGTCAGGAAGGAGAATTTTATCGATTTGCCCAATTTCTACGAAGTGATTCCCTGAGCCAATGGTTCCTAGTTGGTCGGCCCCCCTTTCTTTGGCGTGGCTTGACACGGAGGAAAGATCGGCTCCGGGGATGCATCCATGACTTTCGGTGTGTTTGAGATCTTCCGGATACCCAAACCCTTGCTCGATGGACCACTTGGAGCCTTGGGTTGTTAGGGCTTGGTAATCTTTTTCGGAGAGTTTTTTCTTTCCTCTTTGTCCACGGCCAACACCGGAGGGTACTAGGGAGTAGATTTTATTGATGAGGTCTTCGCGTAGTCGGTCGGTAAGGTCTTTGAAGGGGATCGGGATGAGTGCTAGGCGGACCCCACAATTGATATCGTAACCAACCCCACCGGGGCTGATAACTCCGGTTTCCGCATCCATGGCAGCAACGCCACCGATAGGAAATCCATACCCCAAATGAACATCTGGCATGACGATACTATGACCAACAATACCACGCAAACAGGCAACGTTTTTTAATTGTTCAAGAGTTTTGATATCCATTTCATTGATGAGCTTTTCTGTGGCAATAAGGAGTCCGGGAACGAGCATTCCTCCTTCTTTGGGAACGTGGTAGGTTGCAGGGCCAATTTTTTCTAGGTTAAACATCGACGATCATCTCCCAGGTAAGGGTTTCTTCCTTTTTTAATTCTCCATGAAAGCTGACGGCTTTAAATGGAGTCCCTATTTCTCGATCTCCATGCGTGATGATTTCATTGAGCTTGATAATCACTTCTTCAAGGGTACTGACCTCTGTGTTGGGATCAAGAAAGGGGATAAGCTCGGGACATTCAAAGGTCAGGGCGATTTGGGCATGGAGGTAAATCTGCTTTACACTTTCTCCATGGATCCGAAAACCAATGTCAGCGACATGTTCGAACTCTTCAAATGGGGAAATGAGCTTATGGGTCCAGAGGGGCTTATAGGTAAGATTGCCTAGGCTTTCATAAAGATGAAGAGCTTTTATAAAGTAGGGAAGGGGTTGAAAAGCTTGTTCCCAGTCGTCTTTTTCAAAAGGGCTTCTTGCAAGGGTAGTATGATTTAAAAAGGGGCGGTCGTCCAAGGGATAGTTTTGTTTCTTAAGAAAAGTGGTAAGCTCTTTTTGATAGGAGGCAAGGAGATCCTTTTCGAAGGATTTGCCTCTCCATGCGACAACTCGGGGATTATTTTCTGGTAAAAACAAACACCCATCAAATGCCCCTACTATCCCAATTTTAAATGGGGGCTTGGGGATTTCAGGAAGAAGCCTTAAAATTTTTTCATGAGAGGTTTCCCCTAAAAAAGCCACGGTAATGTGGTGCTCATTAGTTTTAGGCATCCTCCCCGTTGGTAGACTTTCAGGCCAAGGGGCATGTACTTCAAAACCAAAAAATAATCGCTTCTTATTATCCATAACACGATGGCTTCTTATTTTTTTCTTTTTAGATCAAGCGCCGTTGCTGTGTTGGAAAAAAGAAACCAGGTGGGGACGAGGGGAAGAATGGTCATTGTTGAAAGAGTTGCCCAGCAAGAGAGTGCTTGCATGGTATTAGCACTAGAATTTAGTTGGAAGGAACTAAAAGAAAAGAATGTAGCCGCAATTTGGTTGTAGACAACTTCGGGGCTTTTAATGGCAGAAATCAACATTCCTATTGAATTAATGAGAATAAACCCAACGCCGATGAAGAAGAAAACCCGAAGAGTCTTAAACCATTTTCTGCTCTTTTTTTTGTAAACTCTATAAGCACCCCATACAAAGAGAATAATAATGAGTGCTGGAAGTATCAAGGCTAGTATGGGAGTGTTATTAGCGCTGAATGAAAAGCATATCATGATAAAAGTTACGATATAGGCGGTGAATAAATAAGTAAAAAACTGTCTAAGAACTTTATTAGTGCTGATATCCATAATAAATTCCTTTGTGCAAATTTATCAAAACAAAGTTTATCAATTTATAATTTTTTCGTAAACGCCTTTCATTTTAGTAGCTTAAGTTTGTTGCAAAAATTAAATATTTGTTTTACCTTTGCTCTGTTTGTAAAATTGGAGAGCGTTAATGCGAAAACTGATTTTTCTTGTTGGATTTTTTCACTGCCTTGTTTTGTCAATGCAAAGCGATCCTTATGAATTGGCAGCTTTTGGGGGAGAACCTTCATCTGTTATTGGGGGATGTGTCAGTGCAATTTCAGGAGACTATTTTTTTTCTGATAATACATTAGTCATTCGCGGGCATCAGCCGATACAATTAACGAACAACTATATTAGTCGGAGGGGGGAGGAGACCTTTGCTGGTTGGCAAATAGGGGACAATTACTATGTTGCTAACTTAATCGTTGATAAGAGTCCTTTGGGCAAAATATACTACTTGGAGGTCCCTGAGAAAAGTGGAGTTAAGCTTGTTTATACAGATAATCTAAACAGTACGTCTAAAGAGGAAAAATATCGATTTCGCTTAATTGGAACACTAGGTGGATTGACAAACTGTTCTAGAGGGGAAATTAGTGCTAGACTCAATTTGTTGAATAATGTGGTTTATCGGGATTCAAAGGACTTAAAACAGATTATTGTAGATGGTGCGGATGGATCAAAACGTTGTTATCGGTGTAAGGTTTCTTTAAAGTTTGAACAACCTGTAAAAAATTTGGAAACGGAAAAAGAAGCGGTTCCTTTCTATTTATGTTGGGAGATTCTTCCCAATGGAAATATTATCGATTATGACTATGAAAAAATTCATGGGAAATGGTTTATCAGAAGTATTTCTACAAAATCAAATAATGGAAAACAGAACTTTTCATGGGTGAGGTTTGATTATAATTATCCAGATAAAGCCCACCTTTTTTGGATCAAGGCCACTACAAGTGATAACCAAGTGTTGCAATATACTATCGATCCCCATCAAAAAAATGGAGGAAGACGATTTTGGCTATTGAAGAGTGTTCTTAATCCCGCCGCTCCAAATGAAGAATACAATTATTGGGCAGCAGAAAAATCAGGAGCTTATTTATGTGATAAGTTTCTTCCAAATGGGAGAAGATTAAGGATTGATTATTATGGAGACAGCAAACGTGTTGCAATGCTGCAGGCGCCAATTGGAGAAGATGGAAGTTTACGCAATGCATTTCTAATTCATTATGAACTTGGAAAATACGGCGAAAAAGGAGGCCATACAAATGTTTTCGATGCAGAAGGGAATTTAACGCAATATCAATATGATAAAAACTTTATGCTTACCTCACAGAAGCGATTTATTGGAGAGGATGAACTATTTTCCGAGGATTTAATTCATTGGCAATCTAATAACTGGATTAAAGGCAAAACTCTCTTAGATGAAAAAGGAAACCCACTTTTTGCTTACAAGTATCATTATGACAGTAAGGGAAATGTTATTCAGGAAGATTTTTGGGGAAATCTCACTGGAGATGGTGAAAAAAAACTTATTCGGAATGGAAATGAGCTTCCCCATGTACAGAAAGGAGAATGTTACTCAATAACAAGAGAGTTTCATCCGAATAATCTTCTCTATCGTGAAATTAGACCCAATGGATCAGTGGAGGAATATCATTATGTTGGTGAAACAGACCTTCTTTATGCAAAGTTTATTTATGATGGGGGAGGATTAAGAGAACGATATTTTTTTCTCTATGAAGGGAGTATCTTAATAAAAGAGATTAGCGATGATGGAAGCTCCCATGACATTAACAATCTTCAAAACGTTACCCAAAGACTTATTAAGAATATTGTTCCTAGAAGAGAGCAGACTTTTTATGGTCTTCCTGCAGTGATTGAGGAAAAATACTTTGATCTAAAATCTAGCCAAGAGGTTCTTCTTAGAAAGCAAGAGATCAAATATAATTCTAGGGGTTTGGTAAGTGAAATTAACCACTATGATCAGAAGGGGAAAAATAGATATACCCTTACTTACTCTTATGATGGAAAAGGACGACTAATTTCTCAGACAGATCCCCTGGGGCGAACTCGGACTATCCAACCTGATGCGAATGATAATCCTCTAGTTGATAATGACCCTAATGAAGCGTTCGCTATCCATAATAAATTTGATTTTTCAAATCGCCTAATTGAAAGTATAAAAGTTGCTGATTCAGGTGAAAAGCAGCAAACCCAAAATCGTTATAATTTATTAAGTCAAGTGACAGATGAAAAAAATGAACAGGGAAATATAACGCGCTATGAATATGACCCCTTTGGTCATGTGAAAAAAATGACACTTCCCATGGTCACTGATGAAGGGGAAAAGGGAAGACGTCCCACTATTCAGAGAAAATATAATGCATTAGGGCAAGTCAGTGTTGAAATAGATCCAGAAGGAAATAAAACCGAATATTTTTATACAAGCCGGGGAAAACCTTATCGAATCATTCATCCAGATGGAAATAGAGAAAGAATACTATACAATATTGATGGAGAAATTAGAGCACACGTTTCACCGGAAGATGTAATGACATTTTTCATATATGATTATAAAAATCGAATAACATCAAAAAAGAAAGTTTTTCAAAGAAAAGTAATTTCTGAAGAAAAGTTTATTTATAATGCATTTCATTTAATTGAAAAAATAGATCCAGATGGTGTCTCAACACACTATAGTTATAATGGGGCTGGGCAAAAAGTTAAGGAAGAAACAGAGGGGAGAGTCACTTTATTTTCCTATGACGATTTAGGTCGCCTTGTAAAAATAAGAAAAGTCATTGACCAAGACCACTCTCAAGTTGTTATAAAAACATATGATCTTCTAGATCGAGTTATTAAAGAATTAGAACTTGATGAGAAAGGTTCCATTTTTGGCTTTACCAATTACTCATATGATGATTTCAGTAATAAAGCTTCCATAAAAAAAGAAGTTCATGTTGGAAATGCGTTTCATTATTTTGAATATGATTCCTTTAGACGGCTCATAAAAGAAATAAATCCCTTAGGCGACACAACAACCATTACCTATAACGATCAATATAAAGATAAACATGGGCAAACAGTCATACAAAAAACAACGCGAGATCCCAAAGGGCATCAAACCGTTGAAACCTTTAATACCCATGGCAGTATTTCAACTCTTGAAAAATTTAATACTCAAAGAAAACTCCTCCTTCGTGAGAACTTCTATTACAATCTGAATGGAAAGAAAGTTAAACAAGTTAGTGAGCTCTTTGATCCTCAGAAAGTGATTGTAAAGACATGGAAATATGACTCGCGAGGAAGAGTTATTGAACTCAAAGAATCAGACGCAAAAATCACTCGTTATCGCTACACCCTTGATGGTCATTTAAAAGAGCTCATTAAGCCAGATGGAGTCATGATTGCCTATACCTATGATGGGCTTGGGCGTCAAACCTCCATCAAGACTTCCGATGGGAGTTGCCACTATACCCTCGAACATGATAAAATGGGGAATATTATCCAATCCATAGATCAGATTACAGGTCAAAGGACTGTTAGGACCTATAGTCACTTTGGAGAGCTCCTTCATGAAACCCTTGGAAACAAGCTAACCCTAAATCGAACATACGATCACTTAAGCCGCCGAGTAGAACTTTCCTTTGCTGATGAATCCAAGGTCCAATATCAATATGATCCCTTCCATCTAAAGAATGTAAAGCGGATTGACTCCAATGGCGACCTTTGGTATGAACACACCTATGATATGTATGATCATAGCCATAACTTAATCAGCGAGTCCCATCCTGGTTCGTTAGGGTCCATGCATCACCAGATCGATCTACTCAACCGTCGCGTACGGACGGATTCGGTCTATTCTACCGAGCAGATCACAGATATTGACTCCAATGGCAATGTCTTAAAATACTACCAGCGACGCTTGGAAGGTGAAGAAGAGATTACAGAGTATAGTTACGATGACCTTGATCAACTCTCTTTAGAAACAGGTCATTTTGCTCATAATTATGCCTACGATTCTCATCACAATCGGGTCCAAAAAGACAATGATAGATATGAACTAGATTCTCTCCACCAACTTCACTCCGTTGCAGAAACCACCTATGATCATGATTATAATGGAAATCGAATAGCCGCCCGTAAGCAAACCCATGAAATCCATTATTCCTATGATGGCCTTGATCGCCTTATACAAATCCATAGTGGTAGTAAAGCGGTGCGTTATACCTATGATTCTTGGGGGAGATGCCTTACCCGTACCTATCTATCTTTTGAAGATGGGGAGTGGCACCCCACTCTATCCCAAGACTTTCTCTATGATGACCAAAACGAACTCGGCATCTATCCCATCAAAATTCGCATACTAGGTCAAGGAAAGGGAGGAGAAATTGGTGCTGCCATTTCCATTGAAACCCCTGATGATTTCTATGTTCCTTTTCATGATCTCTATGGCAATGTGGTTGCAATTCTTGATTGGGATGGAAACCATATAGAGTCCTATCGATTTTCTTCTTTCGGTGAAGAAGAGATCTTCACCGATCATGTTAAAAAAGTTGACTCGTTCATGAACCCTTGGCGGTATCAGTCCAAGCGAAAAATGGGAGGCTTGGTCAACTTTGGGCGCCGCTTCTACGATCCCGAAACTGGCCGCTGGCTCTCACCTGATCCCAAAGGCTTTTCCGAAGGCCCTAACCTTTATCAATTTGTTAGGAATAATCCTCTTATTTACTTCGATCTTTATGGATTATCAGTAGAATCAGGTGATCAATACTCCGTTAAACGCTTTGGAAAAGACCTCGGATATGTAGCGTTTTACACCTGGAGGAGAACGCTAGAAGACTATGCAACAGGAAATTTAGGCATTATGAATGTCTATGCTAATCTAGGAAAAGCTCTTGGGAATGTCATCTCTGGAAATACACAGAGACCTGTTCCAACTCGATCTCAACTTTATACTATTGCAGGAAAAAAACACCTCGATGTAGACTTTTATTTAGTAAATGGAATTTTTAATGATAAAAACGAAGCATTAAAGGCTGGAAGGCTTATTCAAAACGAATTAAATGGATATGAAGTAAAAGTAATGCATAATAATACGCATGGTTTTTTAGATCTCATTGATTTTGCTGCAGAAAAAATGGGAATTTCCACCCGCGTTTGCGATGTATTCCATGAGGAGCTGAAAAAAACCTTAGATGCCGGAAAAATTGCTGAGGTTCAAGCCCACAGCGAGGCTCACGCCATTTCAAGAAATGCGTTCAGCAGATTTTCAAGAGAAGAAAGGAATCGTATTGGGTTTCATGGGTATGCTTCAGCTGATATTATGCCTGGTCAGTTTGTGGGAACTGTGGATAATAGTTATTCAGGGAATGATTTGGTTGCTTTTTTTGCAAATCCTATTAATTGTATTGGCTCTGCGATGTTTAATGATAGTCATGTTCAGGTTCTAAAGCCTCAATCTTATAACCCAATTAAAGAGCATATGCTAATGTCGCCGGTGAACTTGGATCGCATGGAAGATATAAATAGAGAATTAAGAAGAGAATACAATCTTAATTAGAGGATAATCTTATGAAAAAATTTGGCATAATGGCTCCTGTAATTTTAATTATATCGATTGTGTTTATTAAATTTATTAAAGAAGAAAAAAAACCAAATTATTGTAAGTACGCTGATAACATAACCCATGCATTTAAAGCTTCAGTTCATAAGAAATATGGCCTAGCTGTCACAAGGCAAGGAGGATCATTTATGGATCAAATAAATGTCGTCTCCATTTCTTTTGACACCCTTAATAAGGAGTATAATGTTGATCAGACTAGAGTATTAATGGTTAATTGCATTGAAGATTATTTAAACAGAATTAATAGAGATGAACAAGTAAAGCCCTACTTAAGTCATTTCCCTTTTACAGTTAAAGGAATTAAGTTTCAGATTGGTTTTTATGAGAAAGCCCACCAAAGAGTTAAAGAAGATTATATTGGGCTAATTGGAATTGTGAATGAAAAAATTTATTATTGCACTTATGATCATGCGAAGAAAACTTTGGTAGATGTTTATGAAGAACCATATCAAGAGGCACTGAAAA
>JANQJL010000072.1 GCA_028281675.1 Simkaniaceae bacterium | reverse complement strand
AGGACGGGGAATCGTTTTGGGGAGGGGCTTCGTACCCCTCCCAAAATGGCGTTAAACTACCCGGCCCTAAAGGGCCAGGTTTTCTTTATCTTGATAAATAGGACTTTCGGCTAAGTCCGCATTTGCAAATAAAACTTTATCCGCTTCTTGCATTATCTGAGAAGCAGTTGCAGAATACCCTCCCGGTACATAAGACTCTGGATTATCATAATACCCGTGAATGCCACCTATTTCGCGGCAGCCAGTGCCTTCTGTAGAGTAACATCAAAAACATCTCCCACATCGGTAATGGCAACATCTGCTGTAGCGCACTTTTGCGCTATTTCTGCAGCTACTTGTTCTTTTAAAAGAACCAAAAAGCGACCAACGGGATTTTTGGGACTAAGGGCCCTAACCACTAGGATAAATTCATAAGTTACTTACATCCAGATTAATATATAATTATTAAATTAATATCAGAGATGGAGAGACGCATTCAGAACTTGTAAAAAGATTTGATATTTTTTCTTTTGCCCTTCTTTATCAGACCAGTTTTTAATTTCTTGTAAATTAACTTTCTCTGGGATTTCCTGGCAGATATCTATTGCTTGGTCTAATCCCTGCTGGTCATTCCAATGATAATAGCTAGCCAGCCGATCTTTGACACTATCCGTAGCGGTTAACATCTTGATCGTTCCAAACGCTGTTTTATGATATTCATAATTTTGGATAGGTTCATCTCCAATTGCAACTGGAGGAGAAACAAACTCTATGTAATATTGGCAATCTTTATGTTCAAAATGACGTCTTTTTTTTCTGAATCCTAGTTCTTCTAATGCTGTTGTTACTCCTTTCATATCTTCATATGTGACATAGTCCAAATCATAGGATTGATAGCGATTTTTAGAGTAAATAGAGACACATCCACCACCTACTAGAACACAATCGATTCCATGTTCATTTAATTTTGTTGAAACAATAGCCGCTAACTCTTCGATTGTAACATTTTTAAAGTTCATAGTGGTTTACCTTTTCTACGAGGTCGTTTACGTAGTTTTTGCTCGTAGTAACGATCTTTGAACTCTTGGGGAAGAAAAAGATAAGCTTTTTCTAAAAAATTCTTTAGTTCTCTTAGAAAAGGATATCTGGGATTGAATTGGTAAATTATCGTTTTCCCTTGTCGAAAACTAACAAGGATTCCACCAGCCTCTAATCGATCTAACCCTTTTTGAAAAGAGGACAAAGATTCTTGAAAGATTTTACTTAATTGAGAACCATAAGATTGATCATTCTTCAAAAGATAGAAAAGGATTTTTTCTATGGTTTTTGATCCAAATATAGACTCGAGCATATCAACCTCTTTTATCGGTTATATAACCTATTATAACGGTTGATTTCTTCTTGTCAACTGAATAGGGGAAATAATACGCAATCCCTTATATATAAGAAAGATAAAAAAGTGAACCCCGCCCTAAAGGACGGGGAATCGTTTTGGGGAGGGGCTTCGTACCCCTCCCAAAATGGCGTTAAACTACCCAGCCCTAAAGGGCCAGGTTTTCTTTATCTTGATAAATATGCTTGCCCTGCCAAATATCGGCACTGATTTGATAAATATTGGTAGAAATGAGAAAATGTTTTTTATGGAATTATACCGAAACTACTTGAAGAATCGAAATTTTGGTAAGAAGCGAGCGACCATTGCCCAAAGGGAAGGTGCGAGTGAAGGCACAAATTTCGGTATGACACTAGAAAAACATACACACCCATTATATCCTTTTTTTAAACGTTTTTTTGATCTTTTATTTAGCCTCAGCTTTATCCTTATTTTTTCTCCAATTTATTTGCTGATCGCCCTACTGATTAAGCTCGATTCAAAGGGACCGGTTTTCTATGTAGGAAAACGGCTGGGCAGAGGAAAAAAGTACATCAATATATTCAAGTTTCGGACGATGTATCTCGATGCAGAAAAACGACTTGATGAACTCCTCAAGAAAGATCGGAAAATGAAAGAAGAGTGGGAAGTCTACCAAAAACTTCAAAATGATCCCCGCTGTACACCTATTGGAAAATTCCTCCGTAAAACCTCTCTTGACGAATTTCCCCAGTTTTTCAATGTCTTAAAAGGAGATTTAAGTGTAGTAGGTCCGCGCCCACACTATATTTATGAGCTTGAAGAAAAAGAAAATAGCCCGTTAAGAAAATATGCCCGCCTCGTTTTAGCAGTAAAACCAGGAATTACAGGTCTTTGGCAAATCTCCGGAAGGTCTCATCTCTCTTATGAAGATCGGGTCGAACTCGATAGTCTCTACTATAAGAAGCAATCCTTTTTCTATGATCTCTATGTCATCTTAAAAACGATTCCCCTTGTTTTGATTTCTCGTGGTGCAATATGAAAAAAGTACTCGTGACAGGAGGAGCAGGTTACATCGGAAGTCACATCTGTAAAGCTCTTAGAGAGCAAGGCTATTTCCCGATAACAATCGATAATCTTTCTACTGGAAATCGGTGGGCAGTGAAATGGGGTCCCTTAATAGAAGGCGATATTGGCGATCAAAAGCTCGTTAGAAACATCCTTGACGAGCATAAAATTATTGGTGTGATTCATCTAGCAGCTTTCTCAAATGTCCGCGAATCTCATCAAATCCCTCTCCGCTATTACCAAAATAACGTCGGCGCTACCTTAAACTTGCTTGAGGTCCTCTTAGAAAAACACATTTCCTACTTTGTATTCTCGAGCACTTGCTCGGTTTATGGAATGCCAAAAAGTATTCCTATCGATGAAACTCACTCCAAGTGTCCCATTAATACTTATGGAGAATCGAAGTGGATGATCGAACAGATCCTTCAAACTATTAGCCAATCTCATGGGATGAAAGTTGCAGCTCTAAGATATTTTAACGCTGCAGGAAGCGATTTAGATGGAGAGATTGGTGAATCCCACACCCCCGAAACTCATCTGATTCCTCTTTTGATCCAAACCGCAATGAGAAAAAGGGAAGCATTTACACTCTATGGAAAAAATCATGAGACCGAAGATGGAACTCCCATTCGTGATTTTATCCATGTAACCGACTTAAGCATAGCCCATGTTCGCGCACTCGACACCATTATCGAAAAAGAGCGCAATTTGACGCTAAACCTAGGATCAGGAAAAGGGCATTCTGTTCGCGAAGTCATTGAGCAAGTAGAAAAAATCGGGGGATATCCCATCCCTATGACTCTTGGAAAACATTTCTCAGGCGACCCTCCAATTCTCGTTGCAAATCCAGAAAAGGCAATGGAAATCCTCAATTGGAAACCCTCTCTTTCTGAGCTTTCTACAATCATTCAATCCGCCTGGAGTTGGCATCAGCAAAAATCATTCGTATGATAAAACAAAAAACGTGGCCCTATTTTCTAATCGCTCTTTTTTTTACGCTCACTTCAATTTTTCCCGTTTTAGCTTTTTCTCCCTACCTAGCCATTCTTTATCGCCGCAAAGGATTGATTCACGCTCTATGGATGTCAACACTTTGTGGATTGATTCTCGATCTCCTTTCGACAGCTCCCTTTGGACTCTATGCAATGGAGATGGCTCTCTTAAGCGCCTGTATGTTTCGCTTTCGAATCTATTTTGTTGATAAACCCATTGGGCTCTCCTCGTATACTGCATTGATCTCTCTTGTGTTCACCATCTTTTCTCGCTTTGCCTTAATGATTTATGATCCAATCCTCCCCTTTACCTTTCAGGGATTTGTTACCGATTTCCTCCTCCTGCCTCTTGGAGATGCCTTTTACGCTTTCCTCTTTTTCTCTTGCCCCTTGCTCCTCTATCGGTGGTTTAAATCCAAGTTCCAAAAACTCTACTTTCGCTTTCTTTTTTTTAAAAAAGAATCTAATAAGAAGGAAGAGGAACTATCTAAAACTTAATCTATGTCTGGTGAAATTGACCTTCCAAATATGCTCCGCTCTCGCCTCACAATGGTGGCCACCCTTTCTGCCCTAAAGGGAGGAGAAATTCTTCGCAAGGGGTTTGGAACTAAAATGAGATTTGAGAATAAAGAAGGGCGCCATAATATTGTCACCGAGTGGGATAATAAAGCTGAAGCGGTGATCATTGAGTCGATTAAAGCTCATTTCCCAGACCATAGCTTTCTTGCGGAAGAAAGTGGTCACTCCGGAGAGAAAACAGAAGGAATCCAATGGATTATCGACCCTCTCGATGGAACAGTCAATTTTGCCCATAAGATCCCAATGTTCTCTGTAAGTATTGCTGCCTCATTCAAGTCAGAAATTTTAGCAGGAGTCGTTTATAATCCTCTTGTCGAAGAACTCTTTATCGCTGAAAAGGATAACGGAGCTTATCTCAATGGGGAAAGGCTCAAAGTGACCGAGACTGCAGTCCTCGATAGTGCGATTTCTGCAACCGGGTTCCCCTATAATGTTCATGAAAATCCACTTTGTTGCTTGGACCATTTTAATGCTTTTGCTAAAATGGGTATTCCCATTCGCCGCATTGGGTCAGCAGCACTTGACTTAAGCTATGTAGCAGCCGGTCGATTTGACTCTTTTTGGGAGGTTTCTCTTAATCCTTGGGATTATGCCGCTGGAAAGCTTTTGATCGAAGAAGCAGGCGGACTATTCACAGATTTTGAAGGAAACCCCTATACCTCTATTTCAGAGGGGCCTGTTATCGCTTCAAATGGGATACTCCATGATCAAATGGTCAAGAAAATAAAGGCGACAATGGATGGATCTAATTGATGGAAAAAAAGTAGCAAAAGAGATTCGGCTTAAGCTAAAAGCTCAGATTGAAAAAATCAAAGGGCGAAAACCTGGACTTGCATTTATCTTAATCGAAGACGATCCTGCATCGCAGGCATATGTCAAGATGAAGAAAAAGGGGTGCCAAGAAGTAGGGATCCACTCTGAAGTACTAAAGCTCCCCTCTACCATCTCTCAAGAAGCATTAATGAAAGAACTTACCCGTCTCAATAACGATCCAAATATCGATGGAATTTTAGTACAACAGCCCCTTCCCAAACAAATCTCCACATCAGCAATTGTTGAAGCAACAGATCCAGCAAAAGATGTTGATGGTTTCCACCCAATAAATATGGGTCGCCTCCTCCTTGGAGAAAAGGGGGGTTTTGCAGCGTGTACCCCCCTTGGGATTGTCACCCTTTTAGAAAAAAGCGGGATAGAGACACGTGGGAAACATGCTGTGATCGTTGGAAGGAGCAATATCGTTGGAAAACCTCTCGCTGCTCTCCTTGTACAAAAAGGGAGAGATAGCACAGTAACAATTACGCATAGTTGCACAAAAAATCTTATAGACATCTGTCAGAGCGCTGATATACTCATCGTAGCTATTGGAAAACCTCATTTTATCAAAGGAGAAATGGTTAAAAAGGGCGTTGTTATCATTGATGTTGGGATCAATCGAACAGGTATTGGGCTTGTTGGTGATGTCGATTTTGAAGCAGTCAAAAAAAAGGCTTCTGCGATTACACCTGTCCCAGGCGGTGTCGGGCCGATGACGATTGCCATGCTCCTCTCAAACACTTTCCATAGCTACAAAATGCGATGCGAATAGCCTTATTATTATCTCTCCTTCTTCTCGTTGGATGCACAAAGAAAATCACCAGCTTCCAGGGGGTTGCTCATACCCATCCCTACCACATTCAAGTGGGGCACCTTCTAACCTATAAGGAAAAAAAGAAAATCTCCTCTCTTATTGAGGAGATTTTTAAAGAAGTCGATGAAACTTATAATCACTGGAACTCTAATTCCGAACTTTCGAGATCACTTTCTACCCCAAAAGTAGAAGCCATCCTCTCTCTAGCTCACCACTTTTACGAGATAACGGATGGATGGTACGATCCCTCACTTGGCTCTCCCATTAAAACCTTTAAAGAAACAGGAGAAATGCCATCTTCCTCGTTACCCACTACCTATGATCTAGATGGAATGCTTAAAGGGTTTACCATTGATTTAATCTTAGAAAGACTCTCGCAAATGGGGTATAAAAACCTCTATGCTGAATGGGGAGGTGATATCGGTATCTTAGGAAATCACCCCAAAGGGAGAGCCTGGCAAGTTTTAATTGAAGATGCCCCCATATCCCTTAAAGAAGGAGGTATTGCAACAAGTGGGTGTCAATATCAGCTCTGGAACATTGGAAATGTTACTTATACCCATATTATCGATCCTCGTACCCTTGAGATGGTTGAGGTAAAAAACGAACACGTTCATAAAGTATCGGTGATGGCTCCAACCTGCGCCCTTGCAGATGCTCTAGCAACAGCCTGCATGGCCTGTGGACACCTTGATAAAGCTTACCTCTTTGCAAAAAAAATCAAAAAGCAGTATCCGGAAGTAGAATTTTGGATTACTAGCTATGAGTTATAAGACAATTATTTTTGATCTCGGCAATGTCCTTGTCTCCTTCAGCTATGAAAAGATGTATGATCAAGTTGCCACCCTTACTGGAATGACTGCTGAAGATGTCCATAACCTTCTCTTTGAAACAAGAGCTGGACACCAGTATGAAAGAGGCTTGATTACAACAGAAGAAATTTATGAGCTTATCCAAAAAAGAGCAACCACCACCTTCGAAATAAAAAAGCTCCTTGAAGCTGCCTCTAATATTTTTTCCCCGCGCGAGGAAATGTATACCCTAGTTAAAATGCTCAAGAAAAAAGGATACCGCCTCCTTCTTCTCTCCAATACCTTTGAACCCCACCATCATTATATCGCTGAAAACTACCCCTTTCTACCCCTTTTTGATCACCTTATCCTATCCTATGAAGTAGGGTTTGCTAAGCCCGAGAAAAAAATCTATGAGCATGCTTTAAAAGAGGCAAAATGCCTTCCTTCTGAATGCTTTTTCATCGACGACCAAATGGAAAATATAAGGGCAGCAGAAATTCTTGGAATCAAAGGACATCACTTTAGAACACCAGCTCTTCTCATGGAAGATTTCATCCTTTGTGGAATTCTTTCTTGATTCAGAAATAGAAACATTATATTTGGGAATAATACCGTTTCGGAAAAATAAAGTGCAGAATTAGCGCTGGGATTTTCAAGGAGAAATCGGGTTTGGAAATCGACGCTAACCACTGGTGGTTAGTGAGATTGAAAGCCCTATTTCAACTGAAAAG
>JANQJL010000064.1 GCA_028281675.1 Simkaniaceae bacterium | reverse complement strand
TCTCCCTGGCTTGCACGAAGCCAGCTTCGTTCTCCGCGCTTCATTTTCAATGAAAATCTTCTGTCCAATTATCACTATTTTAAACTACTTCAGCTATATCTTAGAGCCCCGGAGTGCCTCCGGCACCTGGAATGGTATTGCCATTTGGGTGTAAAATCCCTTCCTGGTACAATTAGGGGATGAAGAAAAGATATTTAGCTTCCTTCGCACTATTAACAGTCGTGAGTTGTCTTTGCTTTATAACCCCTTCACTTTACCGGTTTAGAGAGTGGCTCCTTTTCCTTACTCTCTTTGGGATCACAGCAATTTTTCAACTCTTTGCGATTAAAAGAAAAAAAAAGGGACGACATTCTCTTCTCGATGGACTTCAGGAGGGTGTTGTCGTTCTAGATTGGGAAGGAAAAATCCTTGAGTTGAATCAGAAAGGGAACAAACTACTCCCTGGAATCTCAGTAGGAGATTTTTGCTTTAGTCATTCTTATATGAATGAACATAGAAAGCTTTTTCAAACGCTTAAAGAGACACGGCTCAATCAAGCTGCGACAGTGAGTGGAGGGAAAAGTGTTGCAAATTTGGAGCTTAGTATTCTTGAACCAAGAAAAAGGATTCTGGTAACACTTGTAGATCGCTATGAGCATTACCAAAAAGAACAACTTGGAAAAGATTTTGTTGCAAATGCCTCCCATGAGCTCCGTACACCAATCACGATTATCAAAGGATTTGCTGAAACTATTTATGATCTTCCCGAAATTTCTGAAGTGATGCTTCAAGACTTTACGGAAAAAATTGTCCGTAATTGTGAAAGGATGGACAACTTAGTAAAAAATCTCCTCACTCTGGCTGATCTTGATTATCTCCCTAAAGCACATCTTCAAGAATGTGACCTTGTTGCTCTCGTTGATAACTGTAGTCAAACACTTTTAACTCTTTATCCAGAGATTCAAATCGAGTCACTTCATAATCAAGAGGTCATCCCTATTGATGGAGATCCCGATCTTTTAGAACTTGCTGTAATGAATCTTCTAGAAAATGCGGTCAAGTATTCAAATGGTGCAGCGTTGATTACTATTACAATTGAAGACCGACCCGACACTGTTCTTCTATCTATTGCTGATCGGGGAGTCGGGATTTCCTGTGATGATCTAGAGAATATTTTTGAGCGTTTCTACACGATTAATAAGTCTCATTCCCGCCAACTCGGTGGGGCAGGACTTGGTCTTTCTATTGTTAAAACAATTGTGTCCAAACATGATGCACAGATTGATGTGACTTCAACGGAAGGAAAAGGGACAGTCTTTACTCTAAAATTTGAAAAAACTAGTGTACTTTCACTGTGATCTGAGTTGTTTCATCTTTATATTTTGCTGATTTTTTCTTTGAAGTTTGATATTTAAAATCCAATAATTCGAAAATTTGATTGCTATTTCCCATGACTTGATTTCCAACCATTTGTTCTAGCTGAAGTTTTTTAATGGGAGAAACACATTTTTTCTTTTCCTTTTCGAGCGCTTCTTTTTCAAGAGCAACAAACGCTTTTGTAAAATTTTTTCCAAAATAGACAGATAGAAAAGACTGATTGGCATAATGGTAATTCATTGGAGGGCGATCACTTTGTTTAAAGGTAAACATTTCCCCAAAAGGAGGATAACCAACGTTCTTTTCTAAGTCATATGTATGCGTTCCCCGAACCATTTTATAGAAGATCTCTTGTAGCTCTGGATCTTTAAAAATAATTTCATGAAAAGGGGTCATTGAGTCCTCCTTTTTATAAGCCTCGATCAAAGCCTGAATCAGCTCTTTTGAAAAGTCCTTCCTTCTTTGAAAAAATTCGGCATGGCCGTAAAGCTGCTTGACATACTCACTAGCTACGGTTTCAAGAGTGGAATATTTGTGAGGTTCTTTGGTTAAGGTGGAAAGGTTCAACTTTCCCATCTCCCAGCCGACCCTCTTTTCTCGGAAATATGTTTTTTGCTTTTTGATATTTTTAGAGGGTTCATTTTGTTGATTCTTATTCTTCCCTGCACGAGTTTGCTTGTAGGCATCCTTTTCTTTTTTATTCCGTGTTTCTCTAAGCCCTTTAAAATAGGCAAGGTAGATTTGGTTTTCTTTTTTTTGGGCAACAATACCTTGAAACTGGGAAAGGGAAAAAAGACCCAAAATGATGAGAATCAAGGTGACAAAAGGTAGAAGGTTCATCCTTTACCTCGCAATGGGATTCCTTCGCTTGGGCGATTGACCCAAAAGGCATATTCTTCATTTCCATTTAGTGTGATTTTTACATAAGATGGGGAATAGTTTTTGTCTTTCCAGTTGGAAAGGGACTCAATGCCTATCTTACCATTTGTTAAGAACTCATAGGAAACAGAGGAAACGTTTTCCCGCAAGGTAATTTTTCTAGCAGTCGGCTCCTCTTCTAGGAGGGTGAGGACAAAGTTTCCTTTTTCAATACTAAGGACTCCCTTCACTTCATCGCAAAATAGAGGTTCAGGATCTATTCCATTATCAAAAGAAATATAGAGGTTTTTTCCAGAGGTATAGATGGCTTTGTTATTGCTTTGGGGATCCTGGAGAATAATATTTGCAAACACCCGATCAAGGCGCTGTTGCATTTCTATTTGCGCCATGACCGGCTTCTCCATTTTTCCAATCTTTGTTTTAAGAATGGTTTCCTGATAAAGAGAAGAAAAAATCACTCCAAGAACGATCGACATGATAGCAAAGCCGATCATCACTTCCATCAATGTAAAAGAATATTTTCGAGCCAATTGCAAAAATCCCAGCGGTCGCTTTTTCACAACTTAGATAATAAGCTATAAGGGGAGTTTTAGACTTCATTTTTTCTTCGATAGGAAGTAAATCCAACCCATAAGCTCAAAAGGACAAAGAGCCCAAGCGAAAACCAATCGTTGAGCCACCCAGGCTTACTCGCTGGGATGAGTTTGATGGTGGTAAGAAGGGCAACCAATACACCCATGCAAGCGTCACCAGCAACCAGTCCTGAGCAGATGAGGATTCCCCGCTGAATACCCTTGTTGTCTTGGGTGAAATGCTCACCGATTAAGTTGACAAGCCCCCCTATCATAATAGCAGAGTTAAGGGAGAGGGGAAGATAAAGGCCAATTGCAAAGGGGAGGACAGGAACCTGCATCAAATGGACCATGAGGCCAAAAACGATTCCAATCATTACTAAAACCATTGGAAGCTCTTGCTTAATCACCCCTTTAGCAATAAGGGTCATCAATGTTGCTTGTGGTGCTGGAAGTTTTGTACTGCCAAAACCATAAGCATCATTGAGAAGATAAAGTGTAAAGCCGATAGCGATAGCTGGAAGGATGAGCCCAATGATTTCAGCAATCTGCTGCGAACGGGGAGTGGCTCCAAGGAGAAATCCTGTCTTTAAATCTTGTGAGGTTGTCCCTGCCATCGCAATGGCAACATTGGCAACGGCTCCCATTGTAATAGCTGCAATAAGGTGAATTCGATCGGTCCATCCAAGCCCTAAAAAAATTAAGCAAGTGATCAGAAGGGTCGTGATCGTCATCCCTGAAACAGGGCTAGAAGAACTACCGACAAGTCCCACTGTAATAGAGGTGACAGCCACGAAGAAAAATCCGAGGATAACAAGAAGGACAATCGTTAAAAGGTTAAGATGAAAACCGGGGATTAGCCATAGAGCTAAGATAATTGCAATCGAGCCAAGGAGAAGAAAAGAAAGGGAGATATCTTTATCGGTTCTCTCGACCTCTTTTTTATTTTGGGTCACTAAATGGAAGAATTCCCGAAAGATTTCAATAATTGTTTTCCAGATAACAGGTGCAATGCGAAAGAGGGTAATAAGTCCACCAATGGCAACAGCACCCGCACCAATATAGCGAATATAGTTAGACCAAATATCTGTTGCTGACATCGATGTGATAGGGACAGTAGAGGGGAAAATAGGAGCTGCGCCCGCTCCAAATTTTGAAATGAGGGGGATAAGGACCCACCACCCTAAGGCGCTCCCTGTAAAGAGAACAGCTGAAATCCGGGGACCGATGATATATCCTACCCCTAATAGGGCTGGCGTACAATCCATGCTTACTAAAGTATTTTGATATTTTTTTATCGTGAAAGAAATCGTTTCATTCCAGAGATAGAGGCCACTGTTTAAAAACTTATAGATAGCGCCAATGAGAATTCCCCAAATGGCTAGAGAGGCATGAGGAGCGCTCTTTTCTCCAGCTTTTAAGATTTCTGCACATGCCTTTCCTTCAGGAAAAGGGAGAATGCCATGTTCTTGAACGATAATATAACGGCGCATGGGGATCATAAATAGGACCCCAAGGATTCCTCCTAAAAGGGAAAGGGCAAAAATATGGGGAATAGATGGCTTTGCTCCGAGCAAAAAGAGGGCAGGAATTGTAAAGATCACCCCTCCAGCAAGCCCTTCACCAACTGAGGCTACTGTTTGTACAATGTTATTTTCTAAAATTCCGACCTTCCGAAAAAAGGCTCTAAGAATGGCCATCGAAAGAACTGCTGCAGGAATCGATGCAGAAATTGTCATCCCCACTTTCAGCCCTAAATAAGCATTTCCTACCGCAAAGACAAGGCTGAGGACAATCCCCAAGATAAGAGCTCGAACCGAAAACTCTTTTGGTTTTTCATTCGCTGCTATGTAAGGTTTGAATGTCGCTAGTAGGTCTTTCATGTTCCAGCAAACTATTTTCTCTATTATCACCATGCGGATCAATCGATTTTTCGGCTACTTTTTTTACTAAAAAGTCGAATCGATAAGGAAAATTTTTATTCTTTACAGTGCATTTTCCTTTTTCCTTAGGAAAACAAATTCTGCAAAGAAGCTTTCTATAATTAATGCTTGAACTATTTCCAGAATAATAAAGATGAAAATGAGGATAATAGGTAATTTCCACTCCCTCTAAAGGAAGCTTTAATTCTCCAAGAGATTCAAATGGTTTTCGTGCAGTTTTTAAAGTGTCATAATCAGTCGGGAGCATTTCTTTAAGAACGTTATAAAATGCTAATTCTGCTTGCCGCTCAAGTTGCAATTCTATCAATTGATCTCGTTGATACCGATAGGATTTAAGAGAAGCGTTAATAATAGGAAATGCGCACAAGGTTAAGAGGGCAATTGCAAGGAGAACTTCAATCAAAATAAAAGGGCGTCTTTGAAAGATCATGTTGCCATTTTAAAGGGCTTTTTAATTTATGCCTATATCCAAGTTCAATTGACACCTCTTTGACATATACGTCGGAGAGGTGTAGAATCAATCCAATAGAGCCAATTGCAAAATTCCCGGTGGTCGCTTTTGAGTTCTTTTAGCCGATTTGGCCATAAACCACAGACACCCTACCCTAAAAGGTAGGTGAGTTTGTATTTTAGAGCCAGCTCAGCCAAAACTCCTAGAAAATCGACTAAACAGGAATTTTGCAATTGGCTCAATAGAGATTTTTTTATCATTATTGAATTGAGTCAGTATGACCTATCAGGGACGTGCCCTTTATAATCTGCTACAAATGAACTTTAAAAGCAACCCTTCTTTAGAAGTGGAGCAGTGGCAGGTAGAAGACTACCGCGCCCTTTCTGAGAGAGACCTTTTTGAGCGTTTAGAGAAGATGGAGATATTTATCGACCGGGATAACTTTCTCCTTTACGTCGAAGAGTGTGATTCTCCCGAAGATTTAGCTGATTGTCTTTATCTAGAGGAAGACTATGCGAAGCATGAGAGGGTCTTCTTATCTATCTTTGAACTATGGCGTCGTTTAGTTCCTCATAAGCAATCGCTTTCGATTTTTGTCGATGAGTTTGATCATCTCATTGAACGTTATGAAGAGGGAGATATAGAAGGAGAAGATGACCTACAGGCTGCTCTTGAGAGCTTTCAAGCGATTCTTGATGATAATGTGGACGAGGGAGGAGAAGGGCGCGAAGGATACCATTTCTTTTCAGCCTACTCTTGCCACGATTTAGAGATTTTTATCTTTGAATATATTGCCCATCAAATCGATGCAGAAAATGATCTCTATGCTAATGAACTCCTTGATGGATTTTATCCCTATATTGATAATAAGCGGTGGTTTGATCTCCTTAAAGCTCGTCTTGTGACTGCTGCGGATCCCCAAGAGGGAAAGGTGATGCTTCTCCGATTGCTCAACTCTTTAAAAGAGGAGCCTGAACTTTATCTCCTTTTTGAAACGCTTCACTATCTCATTCATGTGGAAGAGACCAATCTTTTTCGGTCAACCTATTACCAAGTTCTGGAGGAAATCGAGACAGAGGAAGATTTGCGCGAGCTTATGATGTTGACTGCAGAATACCTAAATGCCATCGATAAAGAAGAAGAGGAAGCAATTGTTTCAAAACTTATCGAAGAGCAAAAGGGGAAAAATCTTCAAGAAAAACTTGAATCACCCAATGAAACCCTTCTTCAACTTAAGGAAATTATCGCCCTCTCACCAGCATAGGTTTAAAGGAAAGGTAATCTGCTGCTGTGAAAAGGTAGAGAATTTGATTCTTCTCCCCAAAAAGAGCTTTTTCTTTTTTTACATTATGTAAATGGCCAAAGACACAGACGTTGATCTTGAATTCCTCAAGCATTTTGGAAGCCCGCGAATCCTTTAGATCAGCTCCAATTGGGGGGTAGTGGGTCATGGCAATGCGATATTTTGCATTAGGGTTGAGTTGTTCAAGGCTAAGGCGGAGACGTCCTAGCTCTCGATTGTAAATCCGCTCAACTTCTCTCTCATCAATCTCTTTTTCTTTTACGAGAGGATTCTCAACAAAGGTAATGCAATCTTGGAAAGAATACTCACTCGTGTCCCAAAGGCGACTTCCTCCAATCGTAATATCGCCCATTGTATAAGCAGTATTATTAATAAAATGAATGGAAGGGGGAAGGACCTCAGCAAGCTTTTTATTCGTTGGCCACCAATAATCATGGTTCCCTTTTAAGATCACCTTTGTTCCAGGAAGGGCATCAATCCATTCTAGGTCTTTAAGAGCACTTTCTAATTTCATCGCCCAAGTAATGTCACCCGCAATAAGGACAAGATCATCGGGGCCAATAACTTTTTTCCAATTCTCCTCAATCAACTCGACATAACTTTTCCATGCAGGACCAAAGACCTCCATACTTTTATCAGGAGCTCCAAAGCAAAGGTGAAGATCAGCAATTGCCCAAGTTTTCTTCATGGACAGAGGTTAATAGATCATCTTTTATAAAGCAAAATTATCTGGAACATGGGTGCCGCTGGTGACGATGATGATTCCATCGCGGATGTAGATTCCATCTCCATCGTAGGTTTCAAGATTATCTTTATTTGTGAGATGGGCGTTGTTTCCAATCTGGACATCAAGATCGATGATCGCCTTTTCAATGAGGCAGTTTTCTCCGATATCGTACCGACAACTCGCATCATTGACATCGTTATAGGTATTATTGCCAAGGAAGATAGAGTCTCGAATGACGGTTCCCCTTTTAATGACGGTGCGAACACCAATAATGCTATGGGTCACCTCTTTGGCTTCTAAAATGGATCCATCGCAGACGATTGAATCTTTAATGGTTGTATTTGTGAGTCTAGCGCCAGGAAGGTAATGGTTATGGGCATAGATGGGGAGGACTTCGTTATAAAGATCAAGGCCTAGAGTATTGGTTGTCAAAGAGAGGTTTGCTTCATAATAGGAGGAAATTGTTCCGATATCCTCCCAATACCCTTGATAAAGGAAGGCAGCCCCTCTTCCCTTTTTGAGCTGGCAAGGGATCATATGTTTCCCAAAGTCATGCCCATCATCCTCTTTAAGGAGGTTGATGAGAACCTCTTTCTTAAAGACATAGATTCCCATCGAAGCAAGAAAACAGGGGGGATTGGAGCAGTGAACATCATGGGTATGGACAAAGTCATCGGGAATTTCAAACTTTTTGAGAATTGCGGGATCGGTCGGTTTTTCCTGAAAGTCAATGATATTTGCATCTTTATCAATATTGAGAAGGCCAAAACGGGAAGCGACAGACTCTCCAACAGGGAGGGAAGCAACAGTAAGATCGGCATCTTTATCGTAGGCAAATTGGACCATTGCCTCGAGGTCCATATTGTAAAGCTGGTCTCCTGAAAGGATTAGAAAGTAATCGATAGGGAGTTTGGTGAGTGCTTCAAGGTTTTTCCGGACAGCATCAGCTGTTCCATCATACCAGACCTTTCCTTCTGGACGCTCTTCAGGACAAAGGAGGTTGAGGCTTCCTCCTTGGAAGTGGTCCAGAGGGAATGTTTCTTTGATATGTTGATTTAGGGCAGAGGAAAAGTATTGAGAGATGACAAAGATATGATTCATATTGGAATTAAGAGAGTTAGAGATGGGGACATCGATGAGGCGGTAGCGCCCACCAAAATTAACGGCGGGTTTACAGCGATGCTGCGTCAATGGAAAGAGGCGAGTTCCCTGCCCTCCAGCTAAAATAATACAAGCAACGCGATCTGTAAGCTTATGACCTTTTTTGCGATTCATTCTTCCCTCTAACTTTTCTATAGAAGATATAAAGGGAAAAATCAATGAAATTGGTTAGGTTGTTTTCTTCCAGTTTTTTATAACAATCATCATCTCTTCAAGGATTGTTTTGGGAAGATTTTGTTTCTTAGTAATAGAGGTAAACCGCTTTTGTTCACTGCTTTTGGTAAGGTTAGAGCAGGCAAATACAAGATAGCTAGCAAAGAGTGGTTTTTTTAAAGTCTCTTCTTTTTCAAGGACTTCAAGAGAGGCTGCTGCGATCTCTTCATCTTCTGTAAAGCCGCTTAAAGCAATAGCAGCATATTCATTGTCATTGGAAAAGGGCTCACTTTTCAGCCGCTGAATTAAGAAGGCCTTAGACTTATCTCCAAAAGAGGCAAGAGCTTTGATGATCTCTTCGTCGGTGAAAAAGTTATCTTGCCCAAGAGCTTCGAAAAGGGGAGGGATTGCCCGTTCGTCTTGGATTTCTGCAAGACATTTTGCTGCGAAAATCGGGCTCCTTCCATAGCCTGGATTCAGAGGATCGTAAAATGTATGAGTCGCGAGGAGATAGATCAGAGTGGGAACAATATTTTTTCCCTTTTCGATAATCGCTTTTATCTCCTTTTCTGGGTACTCTTCTTCCGATAAGATAAGATCGCTGAGAAGGACACTTTCAATAGGTACTTTTTCATCTGAGTAGACACCGCGCAGATCTTGATACATTTTTTTTGCCGCTAAGACATTATCTTTAGCTGCATCTGGAAGATAGATATCTGAGAGGTTTCCCCCTTTTTCTTCTTCGAGTTTTTTGAGACGGATGATTTGATCGATTTCAAAGTCAGGCATTTTCCCAACACCTTGTTGCATGTAATATTCAACCATCACATCAAAGCTTCCCCCAAAGTGAATATCTCGGTGCATGAGGATTTCCATATCGACTGTATCTATCATCGGCATTTCTACATTAGCCATGGAAGGTTTCTCCTTTGAAAGCATAATCTTTTAATAGGGAAGCATTATAGCTAGATCGGACAAAAGGTCCACTATAAATGTATTTGATCCCAATACTTTGGCCATAATGTTCATATTCTTTAAATTGCTTGGGGGTAACAAATGACTTTACGAGGAGCTTATTTTTATTCGGTTGAAGGTATTGGCCAATGGTAATGATGGCACATCCAACGCCGTGAAGATCACGAATTGTTTCTTTCACCTCTTCATCGGTTTCTCCGAGTCCTACCATTATTCCTGACTTAACAAAGGGAACTTTTCCTTCTTTTTTTACATACCGGAGTACTTCAAGAGTCCGTTCATAGCTAGCTTTATGGCGGACCCGAGGGCTCATACGCCTTACCGTTTCAATATTATGATTAAAAATTTCAGGTTTTGCATTTAGGACAATGTCAAGCGGCTTTTCATCCCCGGAAAAATCTGAAGTCAAAACCTCAACGGTTACATCTTGGTTTTCCTTGCGAATTGTGTGAATGATTTCAGCAATATGGTTTGCTCCTTGATCGGCTAAATCATCGCGGGCCACCATTGTAATGACAACATGGCGAAGCCCTAAAGCTTTGACCGATTTTGCGATCCGCTCTGGTTCATCTTTTTCAGGGAGTTTAGGATTTTTAGAAAAATCGATATCACAAAAACCACAAGCACGGGTACAGGTTTTTCCCAGGGCTAAAAAAGTGGCGGTTTTATTGGAATAGCATTCGAGGCGGTTAGGACATTTTGCCTCTTCACAAACCGTATTCATCTTATTTTCACGGAGGAGTGCGCTGGTTTTAAAGAGCTCTTCTCCGCGAGGAAGCTTTCGGTGGAGCCATGAGGGAAACCGTCCTTTGGATCCTTTTTCAGGATTATCAGGAAGAGGATTTCCCTTTACTTTTTTTGGGGTTTCTTGTGTCAACTTACCCTCAAGGTTTGATTTTCTTTGGGGGGAAATGAATCGGTGTTTCATTTGCAAGAAGTGAAGCCTCAAGCCAAGCTTCTGGAATAGTAGGATGGGCATGGATTGTATCGATCACACAATCCAAAGTAAGCTCATTGTTAATAGCAAGAGCCATTTCTGCAATCATCGCAGAAGCTTCATGCCCGATCACTTGAGCCCCATAAATTTCACCTGTATTTTTATCAGAAATCACTTGGGCAAAGCCATTGGTTTCATTGGTTGCCACCGATTTTCCAAGAGCTTGAAAAGGGAAGGTTCCAACGTTGATATTTAGCCCCTTTTCCTCCGACTCTTCTGCTGTCAAGCCAACCATGGCAATTTCTGGATGGGTAAAAATGACGGCAGGAATAGCATTATAGTGGAGATGGGCATCTTGTCCACACGCATTGGCGGCAGCGACAATTCCTTGATGGGAAGCGACGTGGGCAAGCATTGCAATAGCGGTAATATCTCCAATTGCATAGATTCCAGGAACGTGGGTTTCCATTCTTTCATTTACTTCAATAGCCCCTTTAGGGCCTTCCTTGATACCTGCTTTTTCAAGATTGAGCCCTTTAGAGTTGAGCCTTCTTCCAACTGAGACAATTACTTTATCGACATTCATCGATTCGCCTCCTTTAAAATGAAGAGTAAGGCCACTCTCATTCTTATCAATCTTTTCAACAGCTGTATCTGTTTTGATTTCGATTCCTTGCTTTTTAAAAGCAGATGTTAAGGCATTCGAAATAGTTTTTCCCTGCGCTTGAACAATTGCTGGAAGGGCTTCAACAATGGTAACTTTGACACCGAATTCTGCAAAGAGAGAGGCGAATTCACACCCAATATAGCCACCACCAATAATCGCCATACTTTTTGGAAGCTCAGTTAGTTCCAGCGCCGATGTTGAATTAAGAATTCTTTCATGATCACAAGGGAAAGCGGGGACATCAATCGGCTCTGATCCAGTTGCAATGATGATTTTATCGGCTTGGATAATGGCATTATCCTCACCTTTTACCTTGAGTTCTTTTGGAGATTCAAATTGCGCTGTTCCTTGAAAAACCTTAATTCCATTTGATTTAAGAAGGGACCCCAAACTCCCTCTAATTTTAGTGACAACATCATCCTTACGCCCCTTCATTTTTCCATAGTCAAATGTAACGTTATCGACATTGATTCCGAAGCTTTCCGCGTGTTTGATTTTGTTAAAAACACTGGCATTTGAAAGGAGGGCTTTTGAAGGAATACAGCCAACATTCAAGCAAGTTCCTCCAAGATACTTTTTTTCAATCAGGGCAACTGTTTTTCCCATTTGAGCCCCTTTAATGGCAGCAACGTACCCACCTGGGCCAGCACCAATGATTGCTAAGTCAAACTTTTCCTTGCTTGTCATTTATCTCTCCTCAAAAATTTAAATGACCATTATACTAACAATACCCCAAAATGTCTATAGATCCAATCAGGAGCTATAAAGATAATTGATCTCTTCATTTTTGTTTGGGGAAAGAGTTCGGCAACAGAGCTTTAGAGAGGGTCTTTTATTTTCAAGATATCCATAATAGAGCTCTTCTCCATGCATATGGGCATCTATCGACTCAAGAAAATGATTTCCAGTGGGAATCAAGTTGAATAAAAATATGGGGTGCTCTTTTCCATATCTTAAATGCTCAAGAGTTAAAATCGCTCGGTTTGGGTTGACTGTCCATAGAAAAGTATTTTTAAAATTAAAAGAAAATCCATTGTTATCTTTCAAATCTCCTTCTTCTTCAAAAATAAGGGAATAAGGTCCTTCCATAGTTCGGGTAACACGCCCAATGCCTTGTCGATCCTGAGCTAAATATTGAACAGTTTTAATACTCTGAAGTCTAGTCCAGATCTTCGAAAGGGTACTTTGAGGAGACTCAGAGGACTGTTTAGTTGGGGTATGAGAAATAAACTTCTTCTTTTCGGTGGAGGGGAGGAGACAAAACCCCCTTCTGATCAGTGCCTCAAGCTCTCCGAAGAGAGGATAGCTTTGGTTTAATTCATAAAGTCGATTTTTTCCCTGGTAATAGCTCAAAACAATGTCTTCCTTTTCTAATTTAGAGAGAGCTTTTTGAATAGGGGTTAAGGGATTCATTAGACTTTGTGCAATTTGTGAAGGGTATCCTTTAGAGTTGATAAGGAGAAACATTAAAATGTCACCAATGCGAGAGCTCCCAAATAGTTTGCCAAACATTTTTTAACCTAAAATATAGTTAATGAAACCTACAAAAAACAATGGAATTTTCCATTGGAATAATCTTAGGACAAAGGCAATTTAACTAAAAGATAGTTAATAAGCAATAGCTTTTGAGGTTTTTTAATTTATTTTCATCACCCCCTTCATTTAATTTATTTCCAGATCAACGAGGAGGTTGTCATGGAAATAAAAGCTTTAACTCAAGAGGAAACCAATGCAAAGGCCCACGCAGCATTTATTTGGGGAATCCATGTTTTTTTGGGGAGTTTATTTTTGGCCATTTTATCACAAATAAAAATCCCAATTGGCCCTGTTCCAATTACAATGCAAACACTGGGCATTTTTCTCTTGGGATTTTTCCAAGGGGGGAAGAAAGGGATGTTTTCTGTCTGTCTATATTTAGGGGAAGCAACATTGGGTCTTCCAGTCTTGTCAGGGTGGAGTTCTAATCCTCTATGGATTATTGGCTCTTGTGGAGGGTATCTTTTCTCATTTCCCTTAGCAGCTTATGCCGTAGGAAAAATGGCTTCTTATCAAAAACATCCAAGATTTTTATGGCTTCTTCTGTGTGCTTTTTTAGGTCAGGGAGTGATTTATCTTTTTGGAATCATTTGGCTTACCTTTTTTATGAGCATTAAAGATGTTTGGCTTTATGGAGTCATTCCATTTCTATGGATTGCTTTTTTGAAAAGTACTTGCGCAGCAGCTTTAAGAGGAGGGTATTTAATATGGAAAAGATAGCTATTTCTGGGAGTGAGACTCCGATTCGTGAAATAGTGATTTATACTGGGGACCAAAAGAGAAATGGCGTCTATTATGAAAGCCTTACGAAATTGAAAAGGCTTTTTAAGTATGTGCATGGACCTTGGAAGGTTAGGGAAGCTTCCGTAGAAAAGCTGAACCTTTCTGAATGGCAGCCACAAAAGACATTATTTATTCTTCCTGGAGGAGTTGCGAGTCAATATGATATTCAGCTCAGGGAAAAAAAGAAAGAACTCTGGGAATTTGTCGAGCAAGGGGGTTTTTTTTACGCTGTTTGTGGAGGAAGTTATTTTGCTTCAAGTCGGACGATTTACCATTTAAAAGAGAATGAAACTTTAAATAGAATAAGGGAGTATCCTTTCTTTCAAGGGTTAGCAGAAGGGCCCGTTTTTCCTTCAGATAATGATGAGATCTCTTTTCATCATGGAGCTGCAACTATTAGATGGAATTCAACTGGACTGATAGCTCCTGTCCTTGTTAGTGGTGGTGGTGGATTCATTGCTGATAGTAAGGAAAAAAACTATGAGGTACTTGCTAGTTATGTTGACTCTCGTATTCCTGAAAAGTTATCAAATGCAGTTGTAAAAAATTATGTTGGGAAAGGGATCGCGATCCTATCTAGCCTTCATTTAGGTTATCATGCGAGCGATATTGATCTTGATGTGTACTGCAAATTATTTCCAAATCATCATTGGAAAGAGATTATTTCTTTCCTTGAAGGAACAGAAGCTTTTCGTATCCAATGCTTCGCTCAGTTGCTCCTTGAATTTCAGGTTGAAAAGAGAGGAGTAATGATTTAAGATGAAAAAAAATGATGCGGTAAGGGTTTGGTATGAAGCAGGTAGATCGGACAAAAGTTTGTTGGAACTGTGAAGCAGATGTGAATTTTGAGGCAACGTACTGCCCGTTTTGTGGGACAGATCTCTTAACTTCGTCCATTGAAAATTCGAAGCAGCAGCCTAAGCAAGATAATAAATTTGAGGACCAGACCCTTCAAGAAAGTTTAGCCTCTCTTTATAAACCTCCCTACTCAGTCCGTAATCGTCAAGGTTTTGGGGTTCCTGATGAAAGAGAAGAATCCTCTTACATTGAAGCAGAACCAAAAAGAGAAAATCCTCTTTTCCAGTCCTATGAAAAAGGTGAGCCGACTGATACCCCGATGATTCCCGAAGAGGGGATTCATGCATTGGAAGATGGTGACGAAATTACAAAACGAGGGAATATTCTTCCTCTACTTTTCTTAATGATCGGTGCCCACCTTTTTACTCTGGGTGCACTTCTCCTTTTTTGTTCTAAAGATGGTGTTGTTACACTTGAATGGAGTAGTCGCTTTTGGTTTCTTTATTGGTTGATTAGTTTCCCCCTTCTCTACTTCGGAGGGAAATTGCTAAAAACCCAAATGAAGTCTGGTTAGTACTTTTTTTTAAAGTTTTGTTGATTCAATTCATTTTTTTTAGTATTGCTTAATAAGAGCAACTAGTATTGCTTAATAAGAGCAACTAAAAGTAGGTTATTATGTTTACTCGCCCCCTCTTTTCTTTAGCAGCGTTATCTATTCTATTTTCACCCTTATTAGAAGGGGTTGTTACGGCTACAACTGAAGCTGAACTACGTGCAGCAATTACGAGTGCTAATCAGCCGGGTGGTGATCGAACAATTGTAATCTCTGTTGTTCCTTCACTTGTTTTAACAATGCCTCTTCCTGCATTGAATACTGATCCCCTTTATAATGTAGTAGCGACTCCTTTAACCATTTCAGGACCAGCCGATATAGCCAGAGTTCAAAGTCCATCCACTGTTAATGGAGGACTTTTCTATATTCGGAATGGGGGGGCTGCTGGACCCGTTACACTAAGCAATCTTCAACTATCAGGAAATGCTGTGGGAGGAAATGGAGGAGGAGGGCTGGGCGGTGGGGGCATGGGCGCAGGGGGGGGGATTTTTATCGAACCGGGAGCGAAAGCTATTCTGCGTGGTCTCCTAATATTTAGCAGCACAGCTACGGGTGGAAAAGGAGGCCTTCAACTCCTTGACCCGGAGGGCAATCCAAAAACTTATGCTGTTACTAACGGTGCAGCTACCTTTGGAGGAGGAGGAGGAATGAACTATGGCGGAGCTGGGAGTACTACTACATCTACAGGGACAGCCCTTGATAGTGGAGGTGGAGGTGGAGCCGGTCTTGGAGGAACTGGAGGAACTTCTCTAAATGAGCAAGGAGGAGGAGGCGGTGGTGCCCTTTCAGGAGGAGGAAGCGATGGAGCTACTTTTGGAAATGGTGGAGCCGGTACTACAGCAACTGTCGGTGGTGGCGGCGGCGGCGGCGGCGGCGGCGGCGGCGGGTTTAATGGGGGAAATGGTGGTGGTGGCGGCGCCGGTGATGCGGGAAGTGGTAAAAGCGGTTCCACATCAGCTACAGGAGCTGGAGGAGCTGGAGGAGCTGGATCTGGGGTTGGGGGAACCGGGGGAGCAGGTGATGGCTCAGGTGGTGGTGCAGGTGGTGTCGGAACAACGCCAGGAACAGCTGCTAGTGGCCTCGGTGGTGCAAGCCTCCCTGGAGGAGGTGGTGGTGGACGCCCTCCTACTGGTCCATTTCCTCTTAATCCTGGTGGTGATGGAGGAAGCGCTTTTGGTGGCGGTGGCGGCAGTGCGGGAGCTGATGGAGGCAATGGAGGCTATGGCGGCGGCGGTGGCGGCAGTGGCATAAATGCAACGAATATCGGAGGGGGAAAT
>JANQJL010000047.1 GCA_028281675.1 Simkaniaceae bacterium | reverse complement strand
AACGAAGCTGGCTTCGTGCAAGCCAGGGAGATCGAGCGCAAAATTGTCGGTGAAAAGATCTGGATGAATTTTCACTATTTTAAATTACTTCAGCTATATCTAGCAGATAGGCTAAATCATAGGTTGATTCTTAGCAAATAGGGCGGTGTTTTTCGCCATTAATGATTGGTGATTGCTTGCCCTCTTTGGAATCAAGAGTGGTGCAGGCATTTTCAATATCTTTTTTTTTCATACTTTTGTATTTTTGCAGCTATGAAATTGCTATTGATTCTCTTTTCCTTTTTAACAATGCCCCTTTTTGCTCTTTATAACGGGAACCCTTCGCAGCCTGATATGCCTGAGTTAGGGGTTTGGATTTCCAATAATGATTGGTGGGGCATTAAACTTGGATATGAGTGGGATGATACCTTTGAAAAAAAAATAAAAGTTGAGCATCGGGATTCGAGCGTTCGTGAACGGTTTGACACTTATGCAACGCGAAAAAATGAAGGAGCACTTACCTTTAATGTAAGCGACCGCTTTGAAGTGTATGGAAAGTTAGGGGTGATGAAACTCGATCTTTCTCAAAGGCCAGTTAACACTGTTAAAATTGATTATCATACCGATAACGAACTTCTTTGGAGCTTTGGAGGGCGAGTGATTTTAGTCTACTGGGAAGAGATGGTGATGGGAGTAAACGCTTTATATTCTGGCTCTTTTCTCCGGATCAACGAGATTTTAGAAAACGGGACCCCACGCCGCACCTCAGGAGCTCGCTTCAAGTATAGTGAATGGCAAGTGGGGGTTAGTTTTTCTAGAGAGATCGGAATTTTCAATCCTTACATAGGGCTTGCCTATGCATCGATGAACTCCTCCCTTTATAACGTCCCAAAGGATCCAAATTTTTCATTCATTGTTTCTGATGAAGATATAGAAAACCGAGAACCCTTTATTCTCCTTTTAGGCTTGGGTTTGACCAAAGGAAAAAATATTAGCGCTAACTTAGAAAGTCGTCTTGTGGGTGAAAAAGCGATTAGTTTAACAGGTAATATTCGTTTTTAATTTCTTGCATTACCGTAAATTTTTTCTTACAATCCAAGTTGTATGAAAAAATGGCTATTTCTCCTATTGATCTCTCCAAAACTCTTTGCGCTTTATATGGGAAATCCATCTGCTCCAGAAATCATTCATGAGGGTTTTTTCTTTTCGAGTGAAAACACACTTGCTGTGAAGGTGGGATATCAAAGGGATTGGGTCTTTGATCGTAGTATGAAGGCGGTTTCAAAAGTTTCTGGACGGCTGGATGACTTTGATTATATCTCTGACCAAGGGGTCCTCACATTTAACTTGATTGATTGGGTTGAACTTTATGGGTCTGCAGGAGCGGCTCGGTTTCACGCAGTTAATCGACCAATGAGAGGAGTAGGCCATGAATATCAAACCCACGATCAATTTATATGGGGAGTTGGGGTTAGAGGAATTATTGCGAGATGGAAAGGGGTTACATTTGGTATTAATGGAGCTTATGAACGAGCTCACCCGACGATCAAGTTTATTACAGAGAATGGCGTTCCAATAAACGGGGCGGGCTCTAGATTTAATTACCATGAATGGCAAGTGGGAGCTGGAGCTTCCTATCAAATCGACCTTTTTATTCCCTATCTTGGATTAAAATATTCTAATGCAGGGGCACGCTTCAAGCACCTTCCCCCTGGATTTTTGAATACAGGCCGCTTTTTTAAAACAAAGAGTAGACGGAAGTTTGGAATGGTGGTTGGGACAACTATTTCCAATGGGAACCGCTTTGCTGCAACTGTTGAAGCCCGTTTGATCGACGAACAATCAATAACACTGGCAGCAGAAGTAAAATTCTGATATATTTTCGCTCATGAAAAGACGATTATTTTTAATTTTGCTTCCTCTTATTCTTGGAGGGTGTCAAACAATGAAGCTCTCACAGGCTATTCCAGAACCACTTCCAGAATTTCATGCCCCTCAAGAACATATCAAGGTTGCTCTTGTCCTGGGTGGAGGTGGATCAAAAGGACTTGCTCATGTAGGAGTGCTCAAAGAGCTTGAACAAGCAGGGGTTTATCCTGATTTAATTGTAGGGTGTAGCTCTGGAGCTGTTATTGGAGCTCTTTATGCCGACCAACCCCATGTAAAACGGATAGAAAAGCTTCTTATTGGGATGAAGAGGTCTGACTTGCTCGACTTTTCAATCTTTGCTTCTCGATTTGGCGTGGTGAAAGGGATCCTTTTTCAAAACTTTCTTAGAAATAATTTAAAAGCAAAAAAGTTTCGCCATCTTCAGATTCCATTTATTGCTGTTGCAACCGATTTAGCAACAGGCGAGCTCGTAGAGTTTGGAGGGGGAGAACTTATTCCTCCAATCATGGCATCATCTGCTGTCCCTGGTGTTTTTAACCCAGTTTTTTATAAGGGACGCTATCTGGTTGATGGAGGCGTTGTTGATCCGATTCCAGCGCGGATAGCTAAGAAATATGGTGCGCATGTGATCATTGCCGTCGATGTTGGGGAAGAGATTAGCGATAAAGAACCGGGTCATTTCTTTGATGTTGCCCGTCGAGGGCTGGAAATTTCTCATCGGAAACTCTCTGAATATGTCACGCGCGATGCTGACATAGTGATTCGGATGAATTTTCAAGGTCTTGGGATGTTTAGTGATAGACATAACCAAGAAATTTATGAACATGGGCGAAATATGGCCCGCGCGAAGCTTCCATATATCGAACAAATCATCCAAGAACGTCTTCCTATTATCCAAGAAGGATCTTCTCCTGACTGGGTCGACACAGAATAATTGCTCGAAATCCTATTTTTTTGTAGAATCTCTCCTCTGATACAACCGAAAACCGTTAATGAGATCTACTTTGATGAAATACATAACACTTCTACTAGCCCTAATTACGACCTATGCCTTTGCGATCGATGATGGAAGTCCTGGACTAGAACAACGAGATATTGAAGCCCTTCGCGATTGGATTAATACCAAGCGGCAAGTAACGGTCAAGGAGCGGGGAGGAAATCTCTCGATAAGTGGAGAGGTGCGTGCCGAGCTTCAATCGACTAATGAAAAAAAAAATGGAATTAAACAACGGGGATCAGGTGGACAAGTTAAACATACGGCTATGCGTGCATGGGATGTTGAAGTTAACCTCATGCTTGACTACCGCACCGATCGTACTTGGGCAACAATCAAAATAGAATTTGATAACGATGCTGGAACCGTTGGTGGTACCTTCAGTAAACTTTCTGTTGAGCGGGCCTTTTTAGGAGGACGTATTGTCAATGCTGACACCTTTACTATGGACCTTGAAATTGGAAGACGTTTCCTAAGCTATACCTTTGATTCGAGAATAATGTATGGCTCATTTATGGATGGAGTTCTCTACAAATATGATCAAGCCTTCGATGTCGCTGGAGATTTCTATTTTCATGGTGGTCCCTTTCTTGTCAATGAGTCGTTGGATCAATACGCCTATGTAGGCGAATTTGGCCTCCTTAATGTTGGAAGAACCGGTCTTTATACCAAACTTTCGGCAGTTTACTGGGATACCAAACATACCCACAATAAAGCGCGGAATAATGCCTTCCGCTTTATCCCTATCCAATGGGTCTGGGGATATAAATTCGTACCCAAACCAATGAATAAAATTGTCACGATTTACGGGGCAGCGCTCTATAACCCACGGGCTCATGGGACGGTTGTTTCCAATGGAAAACGAAAGGCATGGGCTTGGTATACTGGGTTTTCCATAGGAGAGCTTCGTAAACAATGGGACTGGTCTTTTGATATCAATTATCAATGGGTGCAACTCCAAGCAATTCCAGATTTTGATGGCGGCGGCATTGGTCGTGGTAATTCAGCAAAAGACGGTCTTTATACAAGGCGTACCAAAGGTGAGGGTGCAGCGCTTAAAGCTGGCGAAGGAGTTGGAGCAGGTAACTATAAAGGCGTTTCTATTGAGTTACTATATCTCCTGACAAGTAATATTACGATTTACCAAGCTTGGCGTCAGTCGGTCAACCAAGATTCGAGCATTAAACCTACCTTTTCCTATAAGCAATATGAGTTTGAAATCATCTATGGTTTTTAATCTACTCCTCTTTATTTTTCCGAAATGGCATTCACGGGTATTAGTTGGAGTGTTCTGGAAGTAATTCTGCCATTTCTTTATCTAATTTTCGAATCTGAGGCTCGAAAAAGTTACTATTCAATCTCATTCCTGTAAGGATTAAATTTAACTTCTGGTCATAATACTCAAAATATCGGGCAACCTTCTGTCGATAATTATCTAAATCTTCGTTTAGCGTGAGGGAGCTCATTCGCTCCTTTAAGGCTTTTACCTTTTCTAGGTGGGGAAAAATTTCTTTTGAAATTTCTAGGCAAAGGATATTTGGATCTCGATGATAATCCACTTTCATGAATTTCTTTTGAATCCCTAGTTGCTCCTGGTCTAGCTCCTCCAAAATATAAAAGAATTGAGAAGCATCAGAAACCTTCTCCCCCTTAACTACTGTGGGAATAAGGAACAAAGAAAATGCTGTCACCCCTCCTACTACTAACCACTTTAGCTTCACTCGCTCTATCCACTTTCTTATATTAAAAAATGGGTAAAAAAGCCCTCCCATTATAAATCCACTCAACAGTCCCCCAAAATGGGCAGCATGATCGATCCCTCTTCCTTTTATCAACCCATAGAGCACATTAATCCCAAGGACCTGCATAACGTCTGTCAAAAGCTTTTCTCGCATCTGGCCTTTAACAATGGGTGTACACAAAATAAAAATGTATGTTCCAAATATCCCTGCAATTGCCCCTGAAGCCCCTGCGCTCACCGCCATTTTCCCTTTATGAAATAAGAAACTTGCGATTCCAGAAAGTATTCCACTTGCTAGATAAATTCCCAAATAAATCCCCTTCCCCACAACTTGCTCCACAAGCCTTCCAAAGGAATACAAAAAATACATATTCATTCCTAAATGAATGATCCCAAAGTGGACAAACATCGACGTCAGCAAACGCCACCACTCTCCCTCGATCACTAGATCAGAGTTCATTCCCCCCCATCGAATTAACTCTTCTCCCGTTGGCATCACACCGACACCCAGCAGCAGCATTACAACGAAAATAATTCCGTTAATTCCAATCAAAACACCAGTTAGCATCATCTATATCCCCTTTTCGACAAATATTATGCACTTTCCAAAGGGTTTAAGTAAAGGACCCCAAGGGTTTAGCTCTGAAGTGACCTATAGCGAAGATTATAGATGGTTAGCCTGGGTCATGAGCTCCAAAGTGTTGGAGCTAGCGAGAGAAAGTAAACGTTACTTTTGCTCGCTTAAAGTGTTTCCGCTCGATTTGTTCTTTTCGCGATAGCTTCTTGATGTAGACAAAAACCAGATCAAAATCTTTAATCTTTTTTAGTTCGCGTAAAAGTTTGTTTGATGATTTTTCTTCCAAAAATTTTGGATAAGGAAAAAGAAGACAGGGGATCTGATCCCTTTTCTTTTTTGTTTTTTTTAAGAAAGTTTTCAAAGCGTCTTCTTGTGGATCCTTCACATAAATGAAATCGACGGATGAAAAAAGACGGAGAAAGGAATCGATATATCGCTTCTTTGTTCTCGGAATATAGAAGTGGAGCTCCGGATTAAAGGCCGCTAAAAGGGCAATATGAATCCCCTTAATTTTTTCCCAAACTAAGACAAAGGGACGCTCCTGTTCTAGAGGAGAGTCTTTAACCTCAACTCTGTAAAGCGGACTGACAAAAGTTCGAGCTAAGTAGTTAAAGAAGTATCCAGAAAGTCTTGAAGCGATGGCTAATACCAAAACAAAAATCATCGCAGATGTTATTATAAACCCTTGTGCAGCAGAAAGTTCAAAAGTTTCGCTAAAAAGATAGAGGAGGAGCGGCGCAACAAGAACCCCACAAAAACTGAGAAAGTTTGCAGCAGCCACGATTTGTCCCCTTCTTTGTCCTGGTGCAAATCGTTGAATAAAAGAGTCGAATGGGACAATGTAAAGCCCACCAAAAAGTCCCAGGGCAAAAAGAGCAATAAAGATAAAAGTCGGAAAGTGGTAAAAAAGCCCCAGAAGAAAAATTAAAATCGAGAGAATCATTCCCGACATACATGCCATCCCTACTTCTACCCGTTGTCGGCAAAGCTTTCCTGCAAGGAGAGCTCCGATAGCAATCCCGACAGCTGTCAGTAAAAATAAATATCCACCAGCAACTTCACTATATCCCATCGATTGAACGGCATACGGAATCACATTCAGTTGAAAATATGCCCCAATAAATAAAAAAGAAGCGGAACCAAAAATTGCAGCAAGTAAATAGGGAGTTTTTGAAGCATAAACCAGGTTTCTATAGATTTCATAAAAGAAAAAGGGATTCACTTTTTTCTTCGATTGTTTGGAAAGAGTTTTAGGAATAAAGATCGCCGCAATGAATCCCAAAATGGCAAGGGCTGTTCCAATAGTCGCTGTAAGTGGAAAATTCTTATTTGTGATCTGTGTTAAAAACGATGCTAAAAATGTCCCTACAATGATTCCAAAATAAGTAAACGAAGTAATAAGACCATTTGCTTTTGGAATATACTCTTGCTTCACAAGCTCTGGGATAATACTATATTTCGGGGGACCAAAAACAGCACTTTGCATCGAGAGGAGAAAAAGAAGTGTATAACTTGCCCAGTCACTTTTAAACAAAAAGGCAACGATGCCAAGGGCCATGATAATCACTTCAGTAAACTTGAGGAGAATGATCATCCGTTGCTTACTAAATTTATCAGCAAGGACCCCTGCAGCTGAAGAAAATAATAGAAATGGAAGAACATAAACAATCCCTACCCATGTCAAAATAATGGGAGATGCTTCGATTCCTTTAAGATCAATAAATAAAAAGACGATTAAATATTTGAAGAAGTTGTCATTAACAACACCCAAAAACTGAGCAACATTTAAAAACTGAATCGCATAGCGCTCATAAAAAGATTCCTTTTTAAAAAAGCCAAAGCGATTAAGGGCATCTTCAATGGTTTGAAAAAACCCCTGTTTTTCATTCTTCTTCTTAAATAAAGCCATACCTATTACCATAACTCTTGAGAAAGGAAAAATAAAGCCTGATGAATAAAAAACCTATAGTATCTTTAAGTAACTCAATTCAAATGCTATCCTCCCTTCTTAGGGAGCGTCTTTTCTTTTCAAACCAAAAACCCTTCACAAAAAAAATCGTTTTTCTTCCTGATAAAGGACTAAAAAATTCACTTATGACTGAGTTTGTCAGTGATGGAAAACTCGATGTTGTGATGGGGATCGATTTTGTAGAGCTTGGCTCTGGTCTCCAAAGTCTTTATAAAAATTGCACAGGTAAAACCCTCCTCTTCCCTCCGCTAGATCTTCTGACACTTCATCTAGAAACCCTTACCGATGTCCCAGGGCTTGCCCCAAAACTTGCAATCGAATTTCTCCGCTATGGAAAATATGGAGGCTGTTTCCTTAAAAAGTGGTCTACCTCGTGGCAAAAAGAACTTTGGGATAAAGTCTTTGCAAAATGGAACTATCCCTATCAACTTCTTGAAACACCTCTAAAAAAGCCTAAAGAAATGGCTGAAATTCATCTTTTTAACTTTCCCTTTCTCCCCAAGCTCTACCATCTCTTCTTTGAAAAACTTGCCAAACACTTTCCCATTTATTACTACCAATTTTCCCCATGTCGCGAGTTTTGGTCCGATACCGTAACCAACTTTGAAAAAATGCAGCTCTTAGAAAAGGATCGACAATTTTCTCTTTATTTAGAAGAAGGGAACCCTCTCCTTTCCAATTTTGGAAAAGTGGGTCGGGAAACCTTCCGGATATTTGAAGAAGAGGACTTTATTTTTGATGAACATTATATTGATCCAGGTCAAACAACCTATTTAACCCACCTTCAAAAGGAGATCTTAAATTTTACTAATACTCAAATGGAAAAAGATGATTCCATCCTCCTCCTCCCAGCCCAATCAAAACTGCGCGAAGTGGAAATTCTTTATACGAAGCTCCTTTCCCTAGATGTAAAGCCATCTGATATCCAAGTTTTTGCTCCCGACATCTCTACCTATGCCCCTCTCATAGAACTTGTGTTTGGAGCAGAAGATTCTCCCTTTGAATTTACTATCTATGATCTTCCAACAGCTCCCCTTCTCCAAACCTTTCTCGATCTTCTTTCCTTAGACCGGTTTAAACCCGCCGCTATTTTCAAGCTTTTTGCTAGCCCTTATTTTGCCCCTCTTTCAGAAAAAGAGGTCAAAGAGTTTAAATCATGGATAGATCAGACAGGAGTTAAGTGGGGAGTCGATAGGGCCCACAGAAAAGCTCTCCTTCAGGGTATTTTGGATGATACCGAAGCTGGGACTTGGAAAGAGACCTTTGACACCCTCATCTCGAATCTCATTTTTATCCCTTCTACCCCAACAGACTGGGATCTTCCCTACCTTGATTTTTCAAACGGAGAACTACTCGGAAAAGGGATGAACCTTATCTATGGGCTCCGCGCAGATCTTGACTTTTTAAAGACAGCCAATCTTACCGGAGCACTTTGGGCAGATCATCTCCTTATTCTCTTTAATAAATACCTCTCTTCTGAAGAAGAAACCTTTGTCTCTTTCCAAGAAAAACTCCTCCTCTTGAAAGAACTTGAAGGCCCCTTTAACTTTTCCAGTATCAAGCGTTATCTTGCAAATAGTCTTAAAGAAAAGAAAGGGATTTGTTTCGCAAAAAATCTTGAAGCAATCACCTTCCGCTCTCTTCGCCCTGGAGTTATCCGCAGCTCAGCGGTGATCGCCCTTTTAGGGATGAGCGAAGGAGCATATCCCCGTCCATACATTCCCTCTTCACTCAATCTCCTTGGAAAAGAAAGCGATTATTGCCCCACTCCTCCTGATGAAGACCGCTATCTTTTCCTAGAACTTCTGATCGCAGCAAAAGAAAAACTTTTTATTTCCTACCAAAATATCAACGAAGAAGATGGAAAAGAGGCCCCTCCCTCCCTCCTTGTCCAAGAACTTGATCCCAAAGTAGAAACCCATCCTCCCTTCCCCTTTCACCATCACTACTTTTCCACTTCAAACACCAATCCCCTTCGTCATTATGAAGCGGCCCGCGCCTATTATGAAGCAAAAGAAAACCCCCCCTTTGTACCAGAATACCTACACCCCAAACCCCTTCCTACTCCACAAAAAAAGGAACCTGTCACTCTACAAGAGCTCTCCCGTTTTGCAAAAAATCCTATCCGCTTCTACTTCAACCATACCCTTAATCTTTATCTCCATTACGATGACACTACCGATGAAGAATTTTTCCTTTCTCCCCTCCAAAAATATAAACTTCTTCAAGATGAAAAATCACTCGATGAAGCAGCAAGTCGTGGTCACCTTCCACTCGGCCGTTTTAAAGAAGTTGCAGAGAAGAAAATAAATACCGAATGGGAAGGAATCATCCACTTTGATACCACCCCTTACTCCCTAAATAACTTTGAAGGGACCCTCCAAATTACCGAAGAAGGTTTTCCCTTTTTAGGAGAGGCAAAACTTCACGATCTCATTAAAATCTACCCTCTATATCTTGCCCTCTGCGCAGAAAATCCCATGCCCCTCCTCCCTTTAAAAGAAGCCAAACCTCTCCACTTAAAAACCGATCCCCGAAAAGCCTTAGAAGACTATCTTATCTATTATCAAACTGCATTAGAAACTCCCTCTCCCCTTCTCCCTCAATTTGCCTATGCGCTTCTTCAAAAAGATAGTGCAGCCCTTGCAAATCGCATCAAAAATATTTCCGTTGATCCCTATATAAAAACCCTTTTTGCAACGCCAAATACCTATGATCCCTCAGTAATTTTTGATACCTGGTCTCCCCTTCTCCGCAAAACCTTTCACCCCCTACTGGAGATGATTACGTGAAAACCTTTGACGTCTTAGATCCCGAAACCCCCCTTTTAGGACACCATCTCCTAGAAGCCTCAGCAGGAACAGGAAAAACCTTTGCGATCGAACACATCACCGCCCGCCTTATCCTAGAGGAAGATTTTACTCTAGATGAAATTCTCATCGTTACCTTTACCCGCGCAGCTACGCGGGAGCTAAAAACCCGGATCCGAAATACCCTTAAAAGTAAGCCCCCTTCCTTTAACTTAGACCGGGCCCTTGCCCTTATCGATCAAGCACAAATTTTTACTATCCATGGATTCTGTCATCGAATGCTCACCGAATATGCCTTTGAAGGAGGTATTGGCTTTGCCCTTTTATCAGAAGAAGAATCGGATTACCGCGCCATCCTCCGCGAGCACATTACTGACTTTTTCCGCACCTCTCTCTCGCCTACCGATTATAGCACAACACAGCTGGCTAACCTTCCAGCTAACAAAGAGGCGCTCATCAATAAAGTTCTCAATCTCATCGAAAAAGAAGGAGAGTTTCCCTCCTATCCAAACTTTGAAACATCCTATCAAAATTATCTCTCTGCACGGAAAAACCTTTCCCCTTTTGCACTAGAAGAGCTCCAATTTTACAAAATCAAAAATATCAACGGAGATCTTAAAGAGCCTTATGCCACCCAATACTCCCTCCTCCAAAAAGAGACCCTTACCCTCAAAGAATTCGAAACCCTCACCACCTTTCCATCCCTTCTTGCCCTCTTCATTCCCGAAAATCTCGCCAAAAGAGCAACCATCGATCCAACTCCGCTTTACAACTTTCGTGATACCCTTCTCCCCATTCTCGAACCCGCAGCCTCCCCCCTTTGCACTCTTGTTCGTATTGCTCGCACTGTCCGTAGTTCCGCGCGAAAAGCCCTAGAAGAGAAAGAGATTCTAGCTCCCAATGATATCCTCAAAAAAATGGAGGAATGCCTCTCCCTTCCCCCATTCCTTAACAAAGTTCGTAGCCGATATCGGGCCGCAATCATTGACGAGTTTCAAGATACCGATCCCGTTCAATGGAACATCTTTAAAACCCTATTCATCAACAAGCCTATCCCTGCCCTCTATCTCGTTGGTGACCCCAAACAATCGATCTACTCCTTCCGATCCGCCGATATCTATACCTATTTAAAAGCTGAAAAAGCCGTTTCTCAAAAAGCCCATCTCGATACCA
>JANQJL010000033.1 GCA_028281675.1 Simkaniaceae bacterium | reverse complement strand
CCTTAAATAAGAATAGAGGAAATCAATCCTTATAGAATAGGTACAGGCTATAGGCGGCGTGCTGGAGTAACAACATCTTTTTAAAAGACTTTCCTTATTAAAGCTTATCAAGGGTGGCTTGGGAGCCCTCGGTCAAACAGTTGGTCAGGTCGACAGGCTTGAAACTCTCAAATTTACTCAACAAATCCTTCCTCTTTTGTTCAAACATCAACTTAATATATGGTCCTCAATCTCTACCTTGTTTTGTTTTGGATTTTCTGCTGTGACAGAGCTTAAGTTTGCTTTGTACGTCGGCGCACCTTTTCTACTTGCAAACTTCAAGCTGCCCGCCTGAGTTTCTCCAGCCAGCAGATTGTGGAACCTGATTCAAGGTTCTGATATATTTCCATTCATTTGTTTATTTGCCAATCAGTTTTTCATTCTCTAAGAAATTTGCAAATCATTTCCTTCTTTTTGAAGTATGTTTCCTCGTTTTTGCACTGTTTTTACCAAAAACTGCACTGTTCACAGGCAATCAGATTAAAGAATTTTTTCAGCATTTAGTCATGAGTACCAAAATGTAATGGATCTAGTGTCCTGTTTGTTCAAAAATGGAAAAAAAAGGCTTTTGCATTCAATTTTGTACTCAAAACAGAATTAAGTGATGCGATATACAGCAAATATTGTGTGCATAATGTACTCCACTCAGTTCAGTTACTATTATTGATCACATATTGAATAGCGGTTGAGGCTTGGAGTGGGATGTTCAATCCATTTTCAGCTTTTTTATCAACTGGCGCGCATGCGGGAGGCAAGCTTCGACCCCAAGACAATGTCATGTTTTGGATTACATAAGAAGCAAAATATTTTGGGCATGTATTCAAAGAAGTGAACAGTTATAGCCTTATAATTGGAGAAGTTAAATTTGCAATTGCTTGACAGACTGAGCAGGGGCCTACAATCTTCGCTTTTGATGAATTTGGTCTAGACTATTTTTAATAGCTTGCCAACCCGGAGGGGGTACTCCCCTATATAAGCTTAGCTATATAGGTATGTGCCGCCTCATTACGCAGAATTTTTGCGCCCTTTTGGTCTGAAAACGGGTATACACTTTGCCCATTTCGGTCTGGAATCATGAATGGTTTTGAGGCCTTAATTCTTTTCTCTATGACCACTTTACTTTCACAACATTCTGATTTTTCCATATTGTTATTAAGAAATTTCTTAAACTGATAATTTGTGATAAGCCAGTAAATCAAAATATATTGCTTTAATTATGTTCTCACGTAAGCTAAGCATTTTATAAACTATGACAGTTTATCTTTCATGATGTGCCCATTTAGATCAACATCATGGACGCCGCAAAGGAAGTTACATTTACGGGAAAAGAGGAAAGAAAGAGGAGGAGGAAGGCCCGAAGGAAAGAAATGAAGAAATTAACGAAGGCTCAAATGATGGAGGAGGGGATAATGAACCAGGAAGAGAGGGAAAGAGAGAGAGAAAAAAACATGAAGAAAAGGAGAAGAGCGAGGGAGAGAAAAAAGGAAGTGAGAAAACAAGATAGAGAAAGAAGGGAAAGGATGAAGGAATTCAGGAAAAAACTGCAAGAGAGGCGAGAGCGCAATTTCGCAGAAATGGAGCACCAATCGCGAATGGCTCCCACAGCAAAAACGCCTAAAATTTTGAAGGATTTTCATGAATATGGGCCAAAGAAGAGTTCGATTTAGTGCATGGGCCAAATCTGAACCCGGAATGCATCACCTGGAAGGAATTGTCAATAAGTCCAAGTGTAAAAGTGAAGGAGGAGGAAGTGA
>JANQJL010000016.1 GCA_028281675.1 Simkaniaceae bacterium | reverse complement strand
TAGGCAGTGTTTGGAAATCCATTCCTAAACTGATGAAGGATCTTTTTCCCTAATAAGGTCAGTTTTCGACCTTCACAAACTTTATAAGTTTGCTTCGGTCTCTAAACATGCCTTCTAGGAAAAAATCTCTCTTTTCAGTTTCGAAAGCAATTTCCAAACACTGCCTAGTACATGAGGATCAAAATTTTTACTTAGTAAGTTGCGCTGGGATTTTTAACAAGTGGCTCTCAAGAGGTCAATTTCCCGTAGATTCAGCGGCTTTTTCCTTGGTCGCTTTAAAACGATACCCACCTTCTTCACGCTCTTCAATTTTTTCCACTGAAAATCCGGAATTCGTGAGCAGCTGCTCTGCAAATTCCCTGCCCCCTTCATAAAAATGAGTCCCCATTTTACCCATAAAGGTACGCATAGTAGGGTTGATATTAGTTGTTGAAATGGTACCAATAAGGATACCGTTGTCAGCTAAACACTTTTGAATTTTTTCCATCGTTGGGCGAAGATCTTTTGGAGCTATATAAGGCAGTATATCAACTGCTACAACAAGCTCAAAGTTTTTGCCATAGGATTCCATGGTTGTTATATCGCCGCGGAGCAAACGAATATTTTCATTGGGGCACTGGTCTGTTATACATTGAGCTGAAAAAGCTTGAAGTAGCTTTCTTGAGCTATCAATTGCAGTCACATGGGCACCACGTTTTGCCATTGGTCTTGTATTGGCTCCGATTCCAGAGCCTAAATCAAGGACTCTTTTGGGAGGGTCCATAAAATACTCTGTCACAAATTGTTCAGTTTTCGTACAAGACTCAAACATTTCATTGCGGAGGTCTTCAGCTCTGGCAGCCAACAGTTTTCCTTGAGTAATGATCGGATCTTCTGGTGCATACCCAGACTCCGTGCTTCCTACTCTAACCCAAAATGAGTTTTTACTACTTGTAGCACTAGCAGCAGACATAACTTTTCTCCTTTTTTCCCGAAAAGTATACAGCAAGTAGGGTAACAGAAGCAAGGCTTTTTCGGTGATGGAGGATCCCTAAGATTTAAGGGATAAATCCAAGGCCTACTAAAGAAGTTCACACCTAAACTATTTCCCGCCCTTCAGGATGGATTTGAAAAATTTTAACTAATTGATTGTCAGTTATTTATAAAACTCCTTCTTAAAAATGAGTTATAGAAGGTTGCGCTATAAATCAAAATTATGCTATATTTGAGTTATAGAAAGGAGGGTTATAACTCGTGCCTTGGAACTGGGAACTACCCGATTGGCCACAATTTCACTGCGATCTAAGTCAGATATCACAGATGGAAAAGCAATTTCTTTTGAGCATTGGTAGCGCTTCTGCATTTTTAAAAAGTTTGGAGGAACAAGATTCCAACCGGTTTATCGTCGAAATTCTTAGTTTAGAAGGGTTAGAAAGCTCTAAAATTGAAGGGGAAGTTCTTGATAGAGAAAGTTTGCAGTCCTCGATCAAGAAACATTTCGGGTTAAATGGTAATAGAAAAAAAGAAGCTGAAAAAGAAGCTAAAATGGCGAAACTTCTCATTGATGTTTATAAAACCTTTGATGCTCCTTTAACAGATGAAATGCTTTGGCAGTGGCATGCGATACTATTTAGCGATCCTTCAGCTGGGAGATATCGAACACATATTGAGCCCATGCAAATTGTTTCCAATCGTTTTGACTCTACTAAGGTTTTCTTTGAAGCACCACCATCAAGTCAAGTTCCTGATGAAATGGAAGCATTTATCGCTTGGTTTAACCAAACTAAAGAATCTGGATCAATTTTAGGGCGAGCCGCTCTAGCTCACATTTACTTTGAGAGTATTCACCCCTTTGAGGATGGCAATGGAAGGATCGGGCGGATTTTAGTTGAAAAGGTTTTTTCTCAAGAAGCTGGACGATCGGTCTTGATTGCTATTTCCAAGGTATTAGAAAACCGGAAAAAAGAATATTATTCAGAGTTAGAAAAATGTAATCGAGCATTGGATGTAAATGGTTGGGTGAAATTTTTTGCTGAGGCGAGTTTGCAAGCCCAAGAGAATTCTATAAACCAGCTCTATTTTTTAATCGAAAAATCAAAAATGCTGAGTGCTCTTTCAGGGGAAATCAATGAGCGACAGGAAAAGGCTTTGCTCAGAATATTTGCTGAAGGGCCAGATGGTTTTAAAGGGGGACTCAGTGCTGAGAATTATATTACGATTACAAAGACTTCTAGGGCAACTGCTACCCGTGATTTAACTGATCTAGTACAAAAAGGGGCACTCCTGAAAACTGGAGAGTTGCGCCATACTCGCTACTATTTGAATCTAACTCCAAATAGCTAACGATTCTAAGAAAACCTCCCTTTTGGGAGGCTTTTTTTATAACTTTGCAATAAACATTGGAGGTTTCTTTCGTAATAATAATAGCTGTGCCCAATTAGATGCTTTTACCGCTTCTTTAAAGTCATATATGCTATGTCCACCATCGCAAATTCGTGTGTAGAGATCAGGACTAGCGATTAAAGATTTTGATGTAAGGGGGTCATCTTTAGTGGCTAGATTGAAATGCTGAGGTCCTACATTAGCATTGAAACCGTTCCAAGTAATTCTCCAAATTTTTTTATTCATAAAACAATTGGATGCGAAATCACCCCCACGTGAATGACCTGTTAATGCTACGATTTTCCCCCAACTTGGTTTTTCATATTTTTTTTTGTATTTCTTTATATATTTTTTTTCCCAAGATTTTATAGCATTCGAAATTTTAGCAAGTTGGAGAGCTGATAATAAGCCTGATTTAGGGTTGGCGATGTTGTCAAGCCATTGAAATGAACTTTGGCTCCCCTGGAATGCAACAACAAGCACTTTTTGACCGACCATATCTATCTTAAATAACCCAAAGATCCAAGGTGATGCTGAAGTTTTATCTAATTCTATAAGATGAATTTTTTTATTAGTTTGTTTTTTTATATGTTCATTAATAGCCTTACTAGTTTTTTCAAGCAAACCATTCTCTTTATAGACAGCTTCTGCCATCATCCAAAATTCGTAAGGGCTTGGCAAGTTTTCAATAGGCAAGGCCATGGAACTCTCTACTTTTGGAATTGTAAAACTAAAGAAAGATTTTCTTAGGAAAGGAATTTATTTTCAATGGAAATTTTTTCGGTATCTCTTAGACAAAAATGGGAATAAGAAATACAATGAGCGCTCAAAACACAGAGAAAGAAACGTGAAAAAAACTTCCTTCCTATTAATTATTGTAACTGCCGCCCTTTTTACTGGATGCGCTTCCTACCAAGCAAATTCCTTGTCTGCTCTTGATCCTGAGTTCGTAAGGAGTTATCAAGAGATTGAGGGGGTGTCGATTGGGTGCAAGGCTTATTCGCATGATGATTGTTATACCTACCTGGATCGGAATGTTATTTCACAAGGGTATCAACCGATACAACTCACCTTTCAAAACAAAACAAGTAAGCGCTATATTTTTTCTACCAAAGAGATTAGCCTTCCTTGTGCAAGTCCTGAGGAAGTAGCGCGAACAGTTCATACCGCAACATTTTGGCGATTAATATTTTTTGGAATTATCGATGGAATTAGATCATCCAATGCAAATAGTTCGCTGGATAAAGACTTTCACGACAAAGCGAAGGATCACTTTGTAATCGCTCCCTATTCTTTTTCGAAGACTTTGATTTTTGTTCCAAAGATCCACTTTTCTCCTATATTTGATGTTTCTCTTCTCGATGAAGAGACTGGTAAACATAAGGTTGTTGGCCTTTCTGTAGTTAGATAATACCCGTGAATGCAACCTATTTCACGGCAGCCATCCTTCTGAATCAGCGAATCTACTTCGCTTCTCACCTTCGCCAAGGTGGCCTCACCTTGGCTCGGCACTCAGCTTGTATCTCCGCTAATT
>JANQJL010000051.1 GCA_028281675.1 Simkaniaceae bacterium | reverse complement strand
GTTGACCAATGTTCCAAACTTCAATGGCCAGCCCAATGACCAATGGTTCAAGTTCCTATGGCCAATTTAGAACTTCCTGAGCGCACCCACGCCGCTGCTGTCGAAGTCCCAGAGGTCGTAGGAGACGGCCAGCCCGCCCGCGGCAAAGCCGCCAATGGCCGCTGGCCATTGATTGTTGTGAACCTTCTCGAGGCATCGGGTGTAAGTATAGGGATCATCGCTATAAAGCCTTTTACCATTTGCGACATATTCCATCAAAATAGAGACGGCAGCTTCTAAAGCTGTCGGCAACGCATAAGAAGTATGGCTTTTTTGCGCATAAGAGTGCAGAAGTCTCTTTTGTTCTTTATAACTTTTGTTGCGGCTTTCTGGAATCACATCCTGCGTCATTAGGGCCCAATGGGATTTCTGAACGCCTTGGCTTCCAAGCTCTTTTTTTACAATGCCGTTGTAGTCACTGTACTTTGTTTTATGCCCTGCTTTGGGGTTTTGGATGAGCTCTGATAGGCTGTTTAGAGTGAGCTTTTTTCCGTTGACTGTTTGGGGAATGAGTGTCAGCATATGGGTCTCTTTAACTTTTTTTCCTGGCCAAAAGGGACAAGGGCTTTCTAAGACTTGTCGGATCTCTTTAGGTAGGGAAGGAGCAGCTCCTACCTCTCCAAAATGCTCTTCCCATTTGTACTTCCCAAAGACAACAAAGGTCTCTTTCACCTGCAGGCGGGAACACTCTTTGACATTCACCCGCCCAAGAACAAAAGGAAACTCCAAAGTGCTAAATTTAGGATTTTTATTTGCTTTGAGCTCTTCTAAAGGAGAATTGAGCTTGACGCTGACGACGCTTGGACATCTCGCCATGTGCAGGATTTTTAGCTTTGGAAGATTTAGCTCTTCTGAGGAAAAAGTATAGTTTTTTTGGACATATTTTAGGTTTTTGCAATCGCTTAAATAGAGCTCTTCGAGATTCGGAGCTCTGGTTTCTATTTCATTGGGAATGCGATCTAAACCGGAGCCTCGAATATCGAGGTAGGTAAGGTTTTTGTGTAATAGTGGAAGGAGCCTATCTGTTTTTAATGCGGCGCAATTTCTTAGCGTAATGGCTTCAGGACGCTTTGTTTCGAAGAGGATCGGCAGACTGTTTAGCATCAGGGTTTGTCTTTCGACGTCGGCTCTTTTTTCACGGGTGATCGAGCTAAAGTCGATTTCGAGGGCTTCTTTCCCTTCCTGATTTTTTAAGGTCACTTCTTTTTGGTTTTTAAAGAGTGAATAGGCTTGAAATTCCCGACAGGTCTTTTCAAGGGAAAAGAGCTCTCTTTTTTCGATCTCTTTGGATGTCGGCGGTTTTCCTAAGCTGGCGATGAAGTGTTGTTTCGTTGTCATGGAGACGTTTTGGCTGCGTGAGGTGGCTTTTTTTAGGTGCTCTTCGGGTTGGAAACGCATTCCCCGGCTGTAATGTTGATGGAGTCTTTTGCCGAGGATCTCTGCCGTTAAATTTTTCCTTCTTAGGGTGATGAGATACTTAAGGAGATCGGCGGCAGTTTTTGGCAGAATTTTCTTTAGGGCGGATTTAAGGAAGTGGTATTGGGTGTAGAGGGTTGTTATAGTGCCGGAGCGGAGGAGGAGTTCGGGGGTGAATTGGTTCTCGTGGTCTTCGTTAAAGAGCTGCTTTCTTTCTGATTGGGAAAAGAGGGCTCTGTACATCGCTTCTCGTTTGGAGAGCTCTTCGAGCCAGTCGGTAAAGATGAGGTCGGGGTCGGTTTCTGCAAAGGCGGTTAAGGCAGTTTTGCTTAAAGGGGCGTTTTTGAAGCAGTAGAGGATCGAGCAGAAATTAATCGTTTGATAGAGTTTGGTTTCGACAAGGGGTTCGACGAAGGAAACGTCGTTGTCGACGGAGATAAGATCGCCATTTTTGTCGACGACGAAGTTCGAACTTCTGCCGTCGCCAGGACGGGTTAAGAGAGCGGTGATCGCCATGAGGGTGAATTGGCGTGCGTTTTTGGGAACGTAGTTCGGATTGTTTTTGAGAATGGTTTTGAGGTTGGTTCCTTCAACTGTTGTGGAGGCGAGGACGGGATAGGCTTTTGTTTTTGCCTGAGTATGGATTTCAAAGCGGAGGAGGGTGGAGGGGGGCGCTCCGACTCCGACGAGACGGCTGATTAGCGAGTAGACGGCGTATTCCATCATCGGATGGCCTGGTTTTTGTTTGAGGTGGAGATCGGCTTTTTCTGTTTGGAGGCGGCAGACGGGGTGAAGGCTGTTTTTGTACTCTCTTATGATATTGCTTTTGGCGTCGATGATCTTGGGGAAAAGGGTTGGGTCGAGGTAGAGCGTTTGATTCGGAGCTATTCCTGTGATGGCGAGGTAAGGCGGCGGCGGGTTTTTTGCAGTGGTGGTGGCGTATAGGGATAGGTTGAGCTTTTCCTTTTCGACTGTTTTTGCAAGGCGCTCCCCTTGGCGGTTTGGGATCGAGAGAAGGGATTTTGCGTTATTTGGATCGACGAGGGAAAGCGTTTTGTAATAGTGCTCGCGTAAAGGATTTAGGAGGCTTTTTGTTGAAAGCTTTTTGTAGGCGGCGAGGTGGAATTGAGAGTTTGATGGACCTGCGGCTTTGATAAGGGGAGAGATCATCGGGATGTGATTCTGAACAGCGGCACTATCTTCTAGCCACCAAATCTCTTCGACGGCTTTTTGCAGAAGGTCGATAGGAGGTTTTTCTTTTCGGACAAAGGTATAGGCCAGGGGTTTTAAAACGAGAAAGTAGGCGCATTCTATTTCATCGCGCTGTTTTTGGGTTAATGAGTCTGTCTTTGGTTTATTATGGGCTTTCATACGACAAAGGGAACGCAGGGCTTTCAGGGACCACTCGACCAGCTCATTGCTTTTGGGTGTGAAGGCTCCTTTCTTTTTCAGTTCTTTCACGAGCTTGTCGGGATTATCGGAATTGATCTTAAGCCGAAGGGCGAGGTATTCAAGAAGGATCTCTAGAGGGCTTAGGATTTGCGTTTCAATGTCTAGATTATTGAGGGGTCCGCGGTGCAAGTTTTGGTAGAATTTGACCTCTTTGTTTTCTATGTCAGATAAAATTTTTTCCAGCATATAAGGACTAGCAACATAAGTCGTGAGTTTCTTATCTTGAAAATAGCTTTCGGGGGGAATCATGTTTTCCGATTTAATGCTAAAACACCACGCATTAATAATGTGATTGGCTTCGTGCGGATAAATGGCTTTGGAGTATTGTGAGACAATGTGAATGGAAACATTAGCGTATTTTATAGCAGTGCTAAAGTCCTCTTTTGTAAATTTTTTTTCGGCTAAGAAAGGTTGTGTATAGCTTGTATACCCTTGCTTATTGCCATGGGTTCCTGTATTAATGTGGACAGCCTGCTTATATTGAGCAGCTATTTTAACTATGGATAATACGTCAACTCCAGTCACTGCTCTAGTCCCCATCCAAATGTAGTGTCCCGTTGGATATTTATATGCCCTGAAGGGAAAATTTATATGTCCCTGTAAACTATAGGAGCTGCCTCTTAAATGTTTTAGACCAATAGATTGGAAGTGTTTCTTAAAATTTGCCGTTTTTAATTTGGTTGCCGATTCCAGTCTATTAGATTCGCTGTTTTGATTGATAAAGCTCTGATAAGGACGATTTGATGGAAGAGGGAGGGCATTGACCTCTTTCGAATAAGTTGGTTGGATAGACATGAAATAATCTCGAATAAGTATAGTCGGAAGGCAATCCGACAGGAGTTAGGAAATTTTCATAAAAAGAATTTGATCATAAGCCTGCATAAAATGCAATTTATTTTTTTAAAATCAATTTCAATATGTTGTCATATAGAAGCTGTTGCTACAGGAATTGTTTTTTGCTAAAATTCAAGACAAACAAGGAGATGCCCATAAAAAATTTTCTGTTTAAAAATCTTGAAATGAAAACATGATGGAGGGCTTTCCCAGCCGTTCTCTTTCGAAAAAAGGAGACCCCCATGTTGAACATGTTAAAAAAGATTATCACAGGAGGACAAACCTCTGCGCATAGATTTCGAATGTTCCGCCAGGTACTTCGAAATGAAGAGGTATGGATGTATGCAAGTTCCCATCAGAAATATTACTCGGAACCTTAAATATCTATACATAAAAATAGTGGAAATTGTTTAAGATAGGAGTTCTTTTATATCGAAGAGAAGTTCTATGGATAATCGGAAGATAAGTCCATCTCAGCTTTCGATCTTAAGACGTAAGGTTGTGATGGCAGTAGTTCAAAAAGGATACACTCAAAAAGAAGC
>JANQJL010000067.1 GCA_028281675.1 Simkaniaceae bacterium | reverse complement strand
CGGTACCAGTGGGGGCTTAGCCAACGAGCAGGTCATTGTTTTTCCCTTTTGAAAACCCTCAGTAGGGGGTGAAGGCTTTTCAAAAGGGAAAAACAATGACTCTAAAAAAAACCAAGGCAAAAGCCCTCTAAGGTAGCCATTACCGGAATATGACACCACCCGTTATTTGGATTGAAACAATTTTAAAACCGCGCCTTACCCGAACCTGAAACTAACTGGATAAGTCATTAAGCCATAACTCTTGAGTAGGTCGGTACAAGGTAACTGAAATTTATTCTAGGGCGATCTGAAAAAAGATCAATTGACCCTCAATATGTGTTTAGGCTGGAACCGGGAATTTAATTCGATACCAAAAACAGGGATGTCATTCGATACCGTCACCAGGGATGCTGATGGAACCGTCTTCCATTTAATTCCTATTTTTCATTCTCTTCGGTTTTATCTGATTCCTTGATTTGATTCTTCCTTTCCTTTTGTCTTCATAGATAACCTCTGCTTGAAAGGCATTTCCCATTTTATTCCAATCAGTTTCTCTCTTATCCCTTTCGGCTCATTTCATTCGTTTTTTCCTTCTAATTCATCTGTTAGCCTGACATTTTCACAGCTCATCAGCTTTTAACTTCAGCAGAGTTGCAGCCATGAGCCAGGATATTTGCGAACATTGCGGGCTTCCGTTTGAGTGTTATCGAAACAGAAAAGATCAGAGATACTGCGGGAAGCCTGAGTGTCAGAAAGCGAGAAAAGCTAAATGGCAACGCGAAAAGATCAGAAATAATCCTCAGTACAAAGCCGAGCAGAAACAGGCACAAAAGGACTGGTGTGATAAGACACCGGGGTATTGGAAGCGGTACCGAAAAGACCACCCAAAAGTAAAAACCAATAACCGGATTCGTCAACGCATTAGAAATTTGAAAAGGAGATCTAAAAACCAGGTATTAAAGGCATTGAATGAGGATAAAACAGACCATGCGTTGAAAGTGATTGCAAAGATGGACGCATTGAATCGCAGTAATGACAGGGACCACAGCCAATTCTGGCTTGTTCCGGTGATTGCAAAGATGGACGCATTAAAAGTGGAACTCCATTTAATTTCAAAGACTCCGGCTGGGCCATATGAAGCCGTTCACTGATTGCAAAGATGGACGCAATCACTTTTAGACAAACCTCCGCTAAGATATTTTTCATTTGAGCATCAAAGGAGGATTCCATGAGAAAAAAGATACTGAATAAAAAACGCATTAGATCCATCAAGGGAAGTTTCGCCTTTATTCCCCACCGGTTTTTGAACGATGGCTATGTGAAGAGGCTTAAGGCTGAGGAGCTACTGTTGTATCTATTCCTAGTATTGGTCTGCGATGCCTTTGGACTTTCTTTTTATTCAGACAGATCGATTTGCAGACTTTTAAGATATCCGCTGCCAAACCTGAGAAATGCCAGAGACACGTTGCTTGACCTTGATTTAATCGCCTACGAGCCTCCCCTGTACCAGGTGTTGGCATTACCGGGGAATGAGACAGATCCAGAGCCGTCTTCTTCTCAAGGGGTCTCCTCTTTTGCCGCTTTGAACCAACTCATAGGAGATCAAAGATGAAATCACGACAAGTTGTCTTCGATATCCATCGCTTAAAAAACGAGGGAGTCTCCATTCGAAAAATTGCAAAACAGCTAGGGGTAGGGCGTAATACGGTTATCCGTTATCTGGATGATCCAGACAGAAGGGGGCAACCACGGCAAAGAAAGTCCAAATTGGATCCCTTTAAACCCCTGATTAAAGAATGCCTTGAGGTTGATCCAGACGTCAACGCCATGGTGATTTTGAGAAAGATCATGGCAGAGGGGTATAATGGGGAAATCACCATCTTGAGGGCTTATCTCAGGGAAATCCGGGGGAAGAGAATCAACAAGGAAGCGTTTATCCGCTATGAATCCCCTCCCGGCCATCAATTCCAGGTGGACTGGGCTCATTTCGATCCCATCGAATACAAAGAAACAAAAAGGAAGCTTTATGCCCTGGTCGTTATCGAATCCTATTCCAGGAAATTGTATGTGGAGTTCACCCACTCCCAGAAGCAGGAGGTTCTTCATGGCTGCCTGATCAACGCTTTCAGATATTTTAACGGAACCCCCAAAACCCTTTTGGTGGATAACATGGTCACCGCAGTGACCTGCCGGGAAGGCTCTTTGGTTCGCTTTAACGACCGCTTTCTGGACTTTTTAAGACCCCGTTGTATTATTCCCGAGGCGTGTAATAAAGCAGCACCTTATGAAAAAGGAAAAGTGGAAAATGCCATCAAATATCTGCGCAGAAACTTTATGCCTTTAAGAACCTTTGCCAATCTGACCGAACAGACTGTGTCGTAATAAGGATTTTGGTGATTATCGGCAAATTTTGATTCTTGGTCATTCCGATCGATGCTGCAAGCTTCGCATCTCATGACCCGGAATCTACTGTGTAACTTGCTGAAATCATGAATAGACTCCGGATCAAGTCCGGAGTGACAAGTGTGACTAAACGTCTGTTAAATCTAGGAAA
>JANQJL010000060.1 GCA_028281675.1 Simkaniaceae bacterium | reverse complement strand
GATTAGGATACTGCCGATGATCAGCAGCACCAGCTAAAATTATTGAATTAACTGAGTGGCTGAGAAATTTCTGTCGCCAACGAGCTTTAAAATCGGGTGCAATATTCTTTGGGAGAACAGCAACTCCTTGAACAACCCATGCTACTTTACTTGGATTCGGTGTTTCGAAATTTTTGTTAACTAAATTTTGTAAGAGTGTGTCCGGGTTAGGATCAGGTCTAAAAAATAAACAATCTTCCCCTATAACTTCGTATTTTTCATTTAGCGGATTTAAAAACTTTACTTGTATAATTAAAGGAATTTTTTCTTTTTTGGTAGCCAGTAAAATAGACTTATACGTCCAGAACATTGGGGTGCATAATAGGTGATTATTGTGGTAAACTGAAAATTCATCAGAAACCATTTTAATTAGATTTTTATCGTGGGAATTTTTTGCTATTTCTCTTATAAACTGAACTGAAACTCTTGCCGTGAGTTTACGCGTTTTTCTAATTAGCTTTTCTGCAAACTTTGATGAAACATTACCAAACTTTTTCAGCTTTTCAGTATCATGTCGGCCTCTAATAGAAATAGAGCTCATTAGTATCTCATTAAAGGTAGTGGTTTTTGCCTCAGAGAGTAAAAAGCATTGAATGACAAATAGTTCTTCAGAGCTTAATGGAAGCAGCAGTTTGTTGGAAACAAGCAAGTGCAATAAAGATATTTTACTGCGCATAAGCTTTGAAACTATTTCTTCTTCTAACAAAGCATCAATTTTTTTCTTTAGGGAGGTGATCTGATTCCTCAGGTCAGTAGTATTTACTGTTTTCTTAGAGGCAATCATTGCAATCCAAGCCGTTCGTATTTGGCATGCATTTTCTCCAACAAGAGCATCAAACCTTTGTAAATCAAGTACATCCAAAGCATTTACCGCTTCTAAAGAAGCAGAAAGTATCATCTGATATTCTTTCAATGAAATTTGTAGCTGGACCCTATTTTTTTTACTTGCATCGTAAGGCAACAAATCGCTTAGATAGAGCTGATCTAAAATAAAGCTTTTAGAGAAAGAAATTACAGGTTTCTCGGTCATAAACTATTTAATTTTCACTACTTGCTTCCTAGCAATAGAAGGTTAAAATCCTAGGATAATTCTACAAAACACTCTAATTTCTTTCTAGGAAATTCCAGGTCAAATCCTTGTTATTTTTTTTTGAAATTAAACCGAACACTTTTATTTTCAGAAAAAAACATTAACGACAAGTGCAAAAAAAGGCAAAGTTAAAGCTGAAACTAAGTAGAGTCAATGAATTATCAACAATCTTAAATCATTCAGGTTCAATAATATACTCTTGAATTAATCCAATTAATTTTGAAGGATTACCTTTCTTGAGGTATCTGTAAGTTCGATGTCTGAGGGCTAAACCCGTTTAGAGAATGTACTGTAGAAGATCACTCTTTCCTCGTAGATTTAGATCTCATCTTGACATCGCTCTTTCTATAATATCCTTTAAGGTCTGAACTTCTATCTTCTCACTCCTTTGAGGAAGATCGAGAGAAATCCTAAGAATGTTGGATACTGCGGCATTTCCTTGAGTCTATGCTGTGCTAATTACTCCTGCCTTTCCAATGATTACAAACTTTTACAAAGATTATCGTCCCATTAGGTCAAGTTTTTTTGATTTTTTAAGGGTAAGTCTTTCTTGATACTAATACGAAAGCTTCATAAACTATCGTCAGCAGGTTTTCTAGGGAAGGGAACAACCAAACTGTCGGAGTTGGGCATGTCAAAAGAAGAATTTTCGGGGATTAGATCGAGCTACTACAAAGAAATTATGCAAGAAATGCCACAAGCAAGAGTCGAAGAGCAAGAAATGGCATTAAAATTTTTAAACCCATCATCTGGGGAAAGAATTCTAGAAGTTGGCGCCGGAGGAGGATTTTTCACTTTATCCATTGCTGATGCGGTAAGCCCGGAGGTGCTGATTGCTACAGATCCTTCTTTAGAACAGCTGGAAGGCATTTCTAGTGAACGATTTGATTCCATTCAGGCTATAAGAGTTGGTGCAAGTGAAATCCCGATTGGGAAGAAACCCTTCATAAAACAAACATTTGACGCAATTTGGTCCGGTGGCTCGTTTCATCATGTTCTTGATAAGTCTGCTGCATTTCAAAAATTTTCTAGCTTGTTGAAGCCCGGAGGAAGGCTAGTTATAGCAGATGTTTTTATAGGCTCTAAACTAGCTAAACATTTCGACTCAGAGGTTGCAAAGTATTGTATCACAGGGCATGAAGTAGCCTTTTTAAGTAAGGAGTTTGCTGATTCCTTATGCTATATATCAGGGCTAAGCGCACCAGAGTTTCATGATGTAGTGGTTCGATGGAGATTTGATACAAAAGAAGCTCTGGGAAAGTTTTTATACAAGATTCACGCAATGACTAAAACTACACCTGAAAAGTGCTTTGAGAGAGCGTCCAAGATTTTAGGAATAGAGCAAAAAAATGGGCAGTTTTTGCTAAATTGGCCGCTCACAGTTTTAATTGCAGAGAAGAGGTAAGCACCAATGATTTGTTGGGTTGACGGAAAGACACAAGACCTGGCATCTGCTTCTATACCCCTTCTCGCTCATTCATTGCATTATGGTTCTGCTGCGTTTGATGGAATGCGCTTTTATAGTACAGCAAACGGGCCAGCTATATTTAGATTAGATGATCACGTAGATCGCTTTCTAGGCTCAATTAGGGCGATAGGTGGCAAGTCGCCATTCTCTAAAGAAGACCTAAAGCAAGCTATACTCAAAATTGTTAGTAGCAGTAAGGTTAATGAGGGGTACATTCGGCCTATAGGTTTTTTTGGCGATAAAGATATGGAGCTCAACCCTTCTGAAACAGATTTTCATATAGCAATTACTATATGGCCCTGGTCTCATAGACTTGGAGAAGAGAGTATTGCAGTTAAAGTATCAAAGTTTCAACGGACCCCCCCCAACTGTACGATAATTAGATCAAAAATTTCAGGGCATTATGCCAATTCCATTTTGGCTAGACAAGATGCTAGAGAAGCAGGATTTGATGAAGCGTTACTGCTGGATCATGAATTTAACATAGCTGAAGGACCTGGAGCAAACTTTTTTCTTGTTAAAGACAAACAATTAATAACTCCAATGGAAACCAACATTTTCCCGGGCATAACGAGGGAGTCTGTCTTTACAATCGCTCATAATTTAGGTCTATCAGTTAAAAGCTCTCTCCTCAAAGTTAATGATTTAGTTGGTGCGGATGAAGCTTTTTTTACAGGAACGGCTGTAGGAATTGTTCCCATAAAACGAATTGACCAATTCTATATGGCGAGTGAATTTGGGGAAGTAACAAAGACTCTAAAGAGCTGTTATTTTAAAGCAGCTTATGGAGAAGATAAAAAATATTCTCGATGGCTGACCTATGTAAAATAGAATAAAGTAAGAAAATTTTATTCACTGGGGAAAAGATGAAGTGTTGTGTTATTGTTGATGGTTATTCCACTGGAAAATATTTTGCTAAATATTTAAATAGCAAAGGGTATAGCTGTATACATCTACAGAGTCATCCATACCAATTTGAAATTGAAAGGGGGCTTTTAGAAACGAGTGATTATTTTTTGTCATTATGTTTTCGAAACAACTTAGAGCAGATTATAACGTTTCTTGACGAACATAAGCCTGAATTTATTATTCCTGGAAGTGAACCGGGAGTGACATTGGCAAACGAACTTTCATTTCGCATGGGATTATATCCCAATGCTCCAAATGCAGGAATTATCTGTCGAAATAAATATCTGATGCATCAAAAACTTGCAGAAGCAAATCTTTCATTCATTAAGCAAGCTCTTGTTCGCACAACCGGAGAGGCTATTGCTTGGTCACAGACACATAATCAATGGCCAATAGTAGTCAAGCCCATTGACAGTGGAGGAATGGATGGATTATATATTTGCAACAATGAAAAGGAGTTACGGCTTGCTTTTAGCGAATTAATAGGCTCCACAACGATCTTCGAAACAAATAATGAAGAAGTTTTGATTCAGGAGTTTATTGATGGAGAGGAGTATGTGGTCAATACAGTGAGTCATAATGGCACGCATTATATTGATAGTATTTTAAAATATCAGAGAACCCTTCTACCAAATGGTAAATTTGTATATGACAGGAGTGACTTGATTCCTTTTGATCAATTTCCTGATCATGAAAAGTCTGTTCCTTACATATTTGACGTACTAAATGCTTTGGGAATTAAGTATGGTGCTACGCATAGTGAGTTGATCTTTGCTAAAGATGGCCCTGTTCTCATAGAATGTAATGCGAGGGTTATGGGCGACGCAATACCACCTGAAGTATTTACAAGTTGTTTAAACCATAATCAAGTAGAGCTTACGATACAATCTTACACAAATCCTGAAAGTTTTCTCACATATGCTGAAAATCCGTATCGTTTACAAAAAAATCTAACCTTAGTCTACTTAATAGCTGACCATGAAGGATACTTGGAGAAGGTCAACTTGGAATATCTTAGCAACCTTGAGTCTCTAGTGGGGCAAAAAATTAGTTCAAAGAAAGGAGATTTTTTAAAGAAGACCCAGGATTTAGTTTCCTGTCCAGGCATTATTTTTCTTTCTCATGACGACTCAAGATTGATAACGAAAGATTATGAAGAAATAAGAAGGCTTGAGAAAGACACGTTGTTTGCTCTGTATCCCCAAGACTCTTCTCTTTATGCTAGACTTGCTTATTCTTAGAAGATATTTCATTACTACAGCAGCGTTTTATTAGTTTTGATACTACTTTTGATGATTGGATAAAGCCACAACAGCTATCTCATATGTAGAACTTAGCTGCAAGCTATACCATGTCATGACACCTGCCAAGAGAGCTAACGAGGCGAATTTAGTTGCAGGTTTGCCAAAGAACTCTGTAATATTCTTTTATTGATCGAGTTAATATTATTTTAATGTATAATATTTTCTATTAGATCAGCGTTTGTGCAGAGGCATCCACAACTGATAGATTCAGTCTTTGACGCATGCACGTGTTGGATAAGGAATGTTTCCGGATTATCCAATGAAAATCCTTCTGATTTAGCAAATGACTTGTAGGTCTC
>JANQJL010000059.1 GCA_028281675.1 Simkaniaceae bacterium | reverse complement strand
GATTAGGATACTGCCGATGATCAGCAGCACCAGCTAAAATTATTGAATTAACTGAGTGGCTGAGAAATTTCTGTCGCCAACGAGCTTTAAAATCGGGTGTAATATTCTTTGGGAGAACAGCAACTCCTTAAACAACCCATGCTACTTTTCCATCTCTTCAACATCACATAGGTGTGATTACAAAATAATATTTACAATGCAATCACATATCGTTCATCCCATGGGTAAAGCCATAGATTTCAGATAGCCTTTCTGTCATATCGAGGACGTATTCTTGTAAAAGAGCCTTTTTTCAGGATTGACTTTTCAGTCAATCCCGTAGGGACTAAAGGAGGTTCCTCCACACCGATCACATGCTGACGGTTTGCTGTTAAAGATTTTTGAGCATCTGTTACATTGATATTGATAATAGCCTGCCATTACAAACATTCCCTGGTTATCTTGAAAAAGATGTTGCATAAGCAAGGGACCAAAATGATCTGAACAGAGATAGAGACCTTCGTCTGATATTAAGACTTTTTCTGGGTTAAGGTAGTACTTTTCATCATGTACCTCTTTAATGCTTAGATCATGATGAGAATATAATTGCGCTAAAATTGCGTCTTCAAGAATATGTTCACCATATACGGTGCTAACGAAAGATGCCATGAATATAAAAGCTAGAAAGATTCTTGCTGTCATGAGATTGCCTCGATCGTTATTTCTTGCAGGCGCGATTTTAGTCCTTGTGGGCTTTTGCTACAATATTTTTTTTAAAAATCCAAATATTGGTAAATTGGCTAGTAGTTCAGAAACTCTTTTTCTAGAGAATTTAATGATTCGAGAATGGGGACTCTATACTCTTTTGGGCTCAAAACCAGTAACAGTTTTTGATATTCAAGATCTTCCGATTAAGGAAGAAAAAGATCTTAGAAAAAGTTACGGAGAGCTTAAAGCGCATTTAGAAAAAGCAGAGGAGGAAAAGGGTCTGCCAGAAGCGGAACGAACAGCTTTTAATCCTGGTGGAGTTGTTCTACCCACCTATGAAGAGTATAAAAAGGGCTGGGAGAGCAAAGGCCTATTGAATCCTAAAGAGCTGTGGGATCAATGGAAAGCAACTCATCAGACTTTAAACCCAAAGTTTCGGATTTTTTCACGAAAAGCTCCTTTTGGGGAAGGTAAACTAGGCCTTTTTATTAATATTCCGAGCCTTATTTTTGTTCTTCACCAATATCAAAAAGAGATTTCTCAAAGAACGGGGGTAAATTATGTGCCACATGAAATTGTACTCGAAATTGAAGACGAAAGCTCTTTTTTCTGGAATCAAGTTTTTCAAGACCATTTCTTGTTTGGTCTGATTTGTGGTTATGGTGAAAGAAGCGCTTATTTATTTGACTGGAGCAATGATCACTTTCCTACAATTGCAAGCGAGAGAAGGAATTTCTTAATTAACAATGGCATCCAAGATAGAATTAATAGGGCTAAGAAGGATATTTGTCCTAAAAATCTCTCCATTCCTGTTTTTTTTCATTTTGGGCTGACTGATCCTATGAAGATGAACTATGAATTAGAGAGAGAGAAAATTATTGAATATTTCCAAGAAAAAGATTTTACTGAAACAACTCTTGATGTTTTGCTGGAACACAGATGAAGGAATATTAGGCAGTGTTTGGAAATCCATTCCTAAACTGATGAAGGATCTTTTTCCCTAATAAGGTCAGTTTTCGACCTTCACAAACTTTATAAGTTTGCTTCGGT
>JANQJL010000100.1 GCA_028281675.1 Simkaniaceae bacterium | reverse complement strand
CCGAGCCAAGGTGAGGCCACCTTGGCGAAGGTGAGAAGCGAAGTAGATTCGCTGATTCAGAAGGATGGCTGCCGCGAAATAGGTCGCATTCACGGGTTTTAGTTTATTTTCCGACAGTCCTATCATAGTATTCGATTATTTTTCTAAAAAAATGGGGTTACTTGTATGGTGAACTTGAAGGGGTAGAAGGGTTTCCTTATGCTCCTTGCATAGTCTATTCATTATAAAAGGGGTGGGATGAAGAGACCCGATAAAAAAGATAAGCTATCGAAGGAAAAGGCAGTTCAATTTGAAAGCCAGCAGTTCGAAGAGTACTACGTTTGGCTTCAAGAACATATGCCCGATGGCTTTTTTGAAGAGATTGAGTCTGATCAATATATGCTCATTGCCCATTATTTGATGGGTTTTCCCCTCCTCGATTATTATTGCCAAATTCAGCTGAAAAATGAAGCCTTCGTCTTGATTCTCGATTCTCCTGATGTCGATATGAAGATCCTTAAGAACTTTAATCTCTATGGGATTAAGAATTATCATACCTTTATCTCTGATAAACCTCCTCCCTTTCCTGGTGTTAAAAAGCGTTTAATTATTGCTCGAGTCTATTTCACTTCGTATCAGGAAGTAAAGGTTTCAAAGAGTCAAGAGATGTTAAGTAAGGAAAAACTGAGCGAAATTTATCAAGGACTCATGGAACATGATCCTGAAATCTCAAAAAGTGACTTCCAAACCCTTATAAACAGTATCGACCCTCTCTTCCTCCGCTCCCTCTCAACAGAGAGACTGGTTCTAGCTCTCCATATGTTTTTTAGAGCGCGCTCACGAGATTACTGCCAATATGAGGTCCGCTACAATGAAGAATGGAGAAAACAGAAGAAAGATACCCCTTCAATGCAAATTGTTTTAGCTTGGCGAAATACTCCAAAGCATAAATTTCTCTTTCGACTCGCCAAAACTATTTACCGTCATAAACTTAAAATCACACGGGTCACAGCTTCCTACGCTGACCCGTATAGTAAAAGTAGTCTATTAATCATGTCCCTAGGACTCCATGGAATAAGGGGGAAAGCTGCATGGGAAGAAGCCGATATTCACGATTTTTTACAAGAAATGGTCACTCTAAAGTATTTTCCAGACGGAGACGAAATCGAAAGAGTCTTCATCGAACCGGGACTCCTCAGAGGAAACATCGGGAATTTTTTAAGGAGTGCGGTCAGTTTTGTTCATCAAATACTCGTGCACGCCGACCTCAACCTGTACTCCCTGAGTAATGTGACGGAGGGCCTTTGTCGACACCCGGAGCTTACAGTACAAATCTGTAAGGCTTTCGAACTAAGGTTCCACCCAGAAAACAGTGATCTCGATAGTTACAAACGGGAGCGGGAAAAGCTCATGATGCTTGTCGATCACCTTGATACAGGTAATGAGCTTAATGACACCAGGCGGAAAAATATTCTGAAACAAGCCATGTACTTTGTTGATTATACTTTGAAAAGTAATTTCTATCGGAACAACAAATGTGCTCTCAGCTTCCGTCTTGATCCAAAGTGTCTCAATTATGTTCCCTACAACCGCCGAGAGGTATTTCCTGAACTCCCCTATGGAATTTTCTTCATTCAAGGGATGCACTTTATTGGGTTTCATATCCGTTTTAAGGACCTTTCAAGGGGAGGACTTCGAACCGTTTTCCCTCAACGTTATGAGCAAATGGTAGCGGAGAGAAATAACGTCTTTTTAGAATGCTATAATTTAGCGTTGACACAGCAAAAAAAGAATAAAGATATCCCTGAAGGAGGATCAAAAGGGGTGATCTTCTTAGAACCTTATGAACAACTTCTGACCGAGGCACAAATTTACCGGAAAGAACTGGTGACAGCCGGGTTGGAAGAGACTGAAATCGAAGAGACAGTCAAACAGTTTAAAAGACAGCAAAAAATAGAATATCTCTATCAAACACAAAGAGCTTATATCCACAGTCTCACTACCCTAATAAATTGCAGAGATGATGGAACGTTAAAAGCAAAGCACATTGTCGATTACTTAGCCAAGCCCGAATATATTTATCTTGGTCCCGATGAAAATATGCATAACGTGATGATCGAGTGGATTGCCGATTATAGTAAACGGTGCCGATACAAACCAGGCGTGGCATTCATTTCAAGTAAACCAACCTTTGGAATTAACCATAAAGAATATGGGGTGACTTCACTCGGTGTGAATGTCTATATGGAAGAGGTCCTAAATTATATGGGAGTGGATCCCCTAAAAGACCCTTTTACGATTAAAATTTCAGGGGGACCTGATGGTGACGTTGCAGGAAATGAAATCCTCAATCTCTATAAAAAATACCCAATGACTGCGAAGCTCCTTGCTATTACCGATGTTTCAGGAACGATTTTCGATCCAAAAGGACTTGACCTCTCCATCCTTTCTGATATGTTTCATAGAGCTAAACCCATCGCAACCTATCCCCCTAAAAAACTGAGCGATGGTGGTTTTCTTCTCGATCTCCAAACAAAAAAAGAACAAACAGCTTTTGCCCAAAAGACCCTCTGCTGGAAAAAAGAAAAAGGAAAACTTATTGAGCAGTGGCTCTCAGGAAGTGATATGAACCACCTCTTCCGTCATAATCTTCATCAAGTGGAAACCGATATCTTTATCCCTGCAGGAGGAAGACCTCGTACCCTCAATAAAGAAAACTACCAAGATTTTCTCGCCAAAGGAAAACCAACCTCTCGCGCCATCGTTGAAGGTGCGAACCTTTACCTCACCCCAACTGCTCGCCGCGAACTTGAAAAACTTGGTGTTCTGATTATTAAGGACAGCTCTGCTAACAAAGGTGGAGTCATCTGCTCCTCCATGGAAATCCTTGCGGGACTAACGCTTACCGAAGAAGAGTTTTTGAAAGAAAAAGAAGAGCTAATGCCACAAATTCTCGCAATTATTGATGAAAAAGCGCGCAACGAGGCAAGGCTTCTCCTTAAATCTCGCGATGATACAGGAGAGTTTCTCACTGACCTTTCAGACAAAATCTCTGAGCAAATCAATACCTATACCTATGAACTTCTCGATTATCTCGAACCTCTCACTCTTGCCTCTGAGCTTGACGACCCCCTTGTAAAAGCTCTTTTGAATTTTTGTCCCTCTCTTCTCTCTGAAAAATACCGAGGGCGTGTGATTGAAAACATCCCCTCCATCCATAAAAAGGCGATTGTTGCATGTTTCCTAGCATCTCGCCTTGTCTATCAAAAAGGGCTGAAATGGTCCCCTTCAATCGTCGATGTTTTACCTTTAATTGCTTCTGATCCCAACCTCACAGTTTCCTCCCTCGGGCAGCATGACATACAACAGATTGATAATCAATAAACTTTTATAAATCAATAGGTTGTGTGATATATCGAGCACTCTAGACCTAAGAGTGCTAGTTTTTTGTTGCCATCAGGAACCCCCTGTGCTATATTGGCAGTACAAAATAGAGATTGCTATCTATTCAGTATTATGGGACCAAAAAAAAAACAAAGATCTGAAAAAAACCGCGCTGTCCTTCTCGGCCTCATCGAGCTCTACCTCCTTACAGGAAAGCCTGTCGGCTCAAATACTCTGAAGGAGAATGGTTTTGACGACATCAGTTCGGCAACAATCCGGAATTATTTCGCAAAGCTCGAGCAAGAGGGTTTCCTCAAGCAAGAACACTCTTCTGCTGGGCGCGTTCCCACAGCGACTGCTTTCAAGGTTTACGCAAAATGCCATATGGACTGTGACCATACCGATCCCAAAGAGTTCGATCTTTTAAAGAAAGAACTCGATCAGGATACTCGGGAAATCGCTGGCTATTTGCAAAATGCCTCGGAACTTTTAAGCACTCTAACGCAGGGAGCAATCTTCCTTTCTTCTCCCCGCTTCGATCAAGATTTAATCATCGATATCAAAGTCGTCGGAATCGATGCCAAGCGGTGTTTGACAGTCATTGTCACCGATTTTGGTTTGGTTCACACAGAGATCCTTTATACACCAAAAAAATTGAGCCGCTTTTCTCTTAAGAGAATTGAAGCTTACTTTAACTTCCGACTGACAGGGCTCGATCGCCCAAAACTGAATACGGAAGAAGAGGACCTTGCAGCCAATTTTTATAATGAATTGATGATGCGCCACATTGTGGGATATTCAAACTTTAGTGCTGAAGATATTTATAAAACGGGATTTTCGAAATTGATCCGCTTCCCCGAATTTCGGGACGCAACAGTCTTGGCAACAGGACTTTCGATTTTTGAAAACACCGCTTATATGCGCTCTCTTTTAGGAGAGTGTACAAAAGAGGGAACCCTAAAGGTTTGGATTGGAGATGATCTAAGTCACCCTTCTGCTAAAGGAGGACAAAGTAGTATTATAGCTGTCCCTTACTTCATTCATGGAAAGGCGGTAGGAGCCATCGCACTTCTTGGACCAATCCGGATGCCTTATCCAAAACTTTTTGGCACCCTCCGTAGTTTTTCCTTAATTTTAAGTGAGATGCTGACACGTAATCTTTATAAGTATAAAATCACCTACCGACAAGTAGCAATGGAAAGGGTTGAGCTAAAAACCAAGCCTCTAAAAATGCTTGAAAAAATCGATTGTGAAACCTAGGAGCAATTAAACTGTGGAAGAAAAGTCAAAACAAAGAGAAGAAGGAGAAGAGAAGGAAGAGCCTGTGATCGAAGAGATCGATGAAACAGAAACCCTCAAACAGCAAGTGAAAGAGGAACAAGAGAAATATTTGCGCTCTCTTGCCGATATGGAAAACTCTCGCAAAAGAATGCAAAAAGAAAAGCATGACACCACCCGCTTTGCTGTGGAAAATGTCATTACAGAATTTCTTGCACCTTTAGATAATTTTGAAAATGCGTTAAGCTTTTCCCAAAAGGCATCTGAAGAAACGCAAAATTGGGCAAAAGGATTTGAGATGATTCTTACTCAATTTAAAGATATACTAGCAAGCCACAAAGTCATCCCCTTTTCCTCGGAAGGACAGACATTTGATCCCCACCTTCATGAGGTCTTGGAATTGGAAGAAACAGAAAAACATGATGATGGAACAGTGATCCAAGAGTTTTTAAAGGGATACAAGTGTGGGGAGCGAATCCTCCGTCCGGCGCGGGTCAAAGTTGCCAAGACGCCAAGTAAAGACGAAGAAGAGAAAGAGTCAGAAGAACAAAACAATCAGGGAGAAAACTAAATATGGCTAAGAAAAGTAAAGTCATTGGAATTGACCTCGGAACCACTAACTCTTGCATCGCTGTGATGGAAGGGGGAGCGGCTAAGGTTATCGCAAACATGGAAGGAACACGGACCACTCCATCGATCGTCTCATATAAAGATGGAGAAAGGCTTGTAGGAATCCCTGCCAAACGGCAAGCGGTAACGAATCCAGAAAAAACCCTCTTTTCAACCAAGCGATTTATTGGGCGGAAGTTTTCTGAAGTAGAATCAGAAATCAAAACAGTTCCCTATAAAGTTGTTGCAAGTGGCAATGGCGACGCCGTTTTTGAGGTGGATGGGAAAAATCTCACTCCTGAAGAAGTGGCTGCACAAATCCTTATGAAAATGAAGGAAACTGCAGAAGAATACCTTGGAGAAAAGGTCTCAGAAGCAGTGATCACTGTTCCTGCTTACTTTAACGATTCTCAAAGACAGTCGACAAAGGATGCGGGTAAAATTGCCGGTCTTGATGTGAAGCGGATCATCCCTGAGCCAACAGCTGCAGCTTTAGCCTACGGCATTGACAAAGAGGGCGCTGATAAGAAAATCGCTGTCTTTGACCTTGGAGGTGGAACCTTTGATATCTCGATCCTTGAAATTGGTGATGGGGTCTTTGAAGTTCTTGCAACCAATGGAGACACTCACCTCGGTGGGGATGATTTTGATAATATCATTATCGATTGGATACTCGACGAGTTCAAAAAAGAAAATGGAATCGATCTTTCCAAAGACAAAATGGCTCTTCAACGGATTAAAGATGCTGCTGAAAAAGCAAAGATTGAACTTTCTGGAACGCAGCAAACGGAGATCAATCAACCATTCATTACAATGGATGCAAGTGGACCAAAACACTTAGCCCTCACATTATCGCGATCGAAGTTTGAAAGCTTAGTTTCTCCTCTGATCGAGCGTTGTATCCAACCCTGTCTTGATGCCTTAAAAGACTCAGGGCTCAGTAAAGACCAAATTCAAGATGTCCTTCTTGTAGGTGGAATGACTCGAATGCCAGCTGTTCAAGAAAAGGTGAAAGAGATTTTCGGAAGAGAACCTCATAAAGGGGTAAACCCTGATGAGGTTGTAGCAACTGGCGCTGCTATTCAGGGTGGGGTCCTAGCTGGAGATGTTAAAGATGTCCTCCTCCTTGATGTCATTCCACTGACTCTTGGAATTGAAACACTCGGCGGGGTCCTTACTCCCCTTGTCGAAAGAAACACGACAATTCCTACGCAGAAGAAACAAACCTTCTCCACTGCAATGGATAATCAGCCAGCTGTAACAATCGTTGTCCTTCAAGGAGAGCGAAAAATGGCAAAGGATAACAAAGAGATCGGACGGTTTGATCTGACTGAAATCCCTCCAGCGCCACGGGGAACCCCTCAAATTGAAGTTGCTTTCGACATCGATGCCGATGGGATCCTCCATGTTTCAGCGAAAGACCTAGGCTCTGGAAAAGAGCAAAAGATCCGGATCGAAGCAAAATCGGGGCTCGACGAAGCTGAGATCAATCGTATGGTCAAAGATGCAGAAGAGCATGCTGAAGAAGATAAGAGCAAGAAAGAAGAGGTTGAAAACAGAAATAAAGCAGACAGCCTTGTCTTTCAAGCTGAAAAAGCCCTTAAAGACTACAAAGATAAGATCCCAGACCATCTTGTTAAGGAGATTCAGGATCGAATCGACAAAGTAAAAAAAGCCTTAGAAGGGACCGATATTTCTGCAATCAATGCAGCTAGCGAAGAACTCAACACCTACATCCAAAAGATTGGGGAAGAGATTCAAAAGCAAGGAGGCGGACAGCAACCCGGCGCAGGTGGCCCAGGTATGGGCGCAGCTCCAGGAGGACAAGAACCTCCCAAAAAGGAAAAGGCCGATATCGAAGAGGCTGAAGTTGAAATCCTCGATGATGAGGAAAAGTAAACAAAAGGGTGCCTTTAGGCACCCTTTTTTATTGCCTCTATTAACCCAAGCGCATGGCGATTGTGAAGCTGCTCCATGAGATCTTCTGGAAATGGGGTCATCCGTCTTTCATGAAGACCTAGCTTTTCTTTGGTTTGAAGAACCTTTAAAACATGGGCATCGAGAAGCTCTTCAGAGATTTCTCCCCTTTCCACCCCCTCTTCAATCGCTTGGTAGGCAGCTGGAATCATTGCCTCGAGAAGCTCTTCAACATCTTCATACCGATGCGCTCCATATAAAAGGAGATCATGCCCTGCAAGAAGGGCTTTAACTGCAATCTCTTCCACTGAATAATTTTCAGTTAGCGCCTTCATATTCAAAGCATCAGTAATCACAAGGCCACTAAATCCCCATTCGTTTTGCAGTAGATTGGTCACAATAGAGTGCGACATCGAAGCGGGGTATTCCGTATCGAGAGCAGGCATCATGAGATGACCTGTCATTACTGCATCTACCCCCATCTTGATGATTCTTTTGAAAGGGAGAAACTCAACCTCTTCTAAATGGGCGCGACTATGAGGAATTCGAGGGAGCCCTTTATGAGAATCAACGTCGGTATCTCCATGCCCAGGAAAGTGTTTAATACAGGAAAGAACCTTCCCATTCTTCATTCCTTGGGACATCATATAGCCACAGAACGCCACCTTTTCTGGCTCAGTACCAAAAGAGCGAGAGCCAATAATCACATTATCGGGATTATTATTCACATCAACAACAGGGGCAAAATTTAGATGAATTCCCACCATGCGGCATTGCTTTCCAATCTCTTTTCCAATAGCAGCAAGGAGCCAATGATTTTCCATTTCCCCTAACACATCATTGCGGGGAAAAGAGAGGGTCTCTTCCATCCGCATCCCAAGGCCCCACTCCGCATCTCCTGTGCAAAGAAGGGGAAGCTTAGATCTTTGTTGAAGCTCATTTAAAAAAAGAATTTGTTGCTGGGGATGTCCTTGCTTGACGATCACTGATCCCACATGATACCGATCAATGACCTCTTCAAGCCCTTTTTTGTCAAATCGAGGGCAGGCAGGGACAACAAAAAGTTGCCCAATTTTTTCTTGAATCGTGAGTGTTTCAAGAGTTTTTTCCGCCCAATCACCATAGAGCGTTGAAACAAAGAGAATTGATAAAATAAAATATTTATACATTTTTATTCCTCATGAAAAAAATCGTTATGATATACTCACCGGCAAATTAATAGGAAGTGTAAAAAATGGTAGAAAAAGTCACCTCAGATTTTCAACCACGTGCCACCCTTCAGGGATGGTTCTCTTGGGCAAGCTGGAGCCGCTGGTTTGCTGAGATTTTCGCAAACATCAGTAACTATTTTTCTGGAGAACCAAAGCCTATATCAGGTGTCACTCCTCTTCCCAAAACAGTCACTTATCAAACCCTAACGCAATACATTGATGAACATTTCAAACCTAAACTAGATCTTGCTGATAGAAAAATTACGGAGGGAGTGGTTGGAGAAGCAAGCAAAGCCATTGCAAAGCTTGAGCAAATGAGAGACCTTATCAACGCTCATAATACTGAAGAAGTGCTAATAAATGATTATCGATGGAAACCAATCTCTGAGGAACTTATAAAGGTTGAAGCCCTAAAAGAAAGGTTAGGAAAAATCTTACCTTATCCTCCTGTTCCTGATGTTCCACCCGATATGCGGGTCCTACCCTCTTTTGGCCTTACCAACAGTGGAAATAACTGCTTTATCAATGCAATCCTCCAAGTGGTTTTCTGTAATCCTAGACTTGTCCGCGACATTGTCTTTGGAGAAGGACAACACATGATGGTAAAAAGGGCCTACCAAAAATTTAAAACTGATCTTGAACAAGGTCTTAATTCTCACCCCGATCTAGCTGCAGAACTTCGCAATTTAGATGAAAAGTTTAAAGGGAGAGAGCAAAAGGATGCTATCGAGTTCTTAACCAATGGTCTCCTAGAGCATCTGAAAGATGACCCCTTTCTTTTTCGTCAAAAAGAAATACTCTATTATAGAGGTTATGAGGAGAGTAAAGGTGAAATTTCTGAGGCAGAACGCAAATTCTTTAAGTCAGATGGCGGCAGAGACCTGGGTAGAGAGGATGAGCGCTTAAATTCCATCCAACTTTGTTTTCCCCCAAACAATCGTTTCCCTACTATGCAAGAACTGATTCAAGCCACATACAACGAAACGGTCCCAATTGAAGAGGGGACTGTAGGTGTGAAGTTTGAAAACGCTACTAAGGGTGTAACGCCGGTTGAACTCCTCCTTGAAAGGAAAAAAGTTCAAATTGCGCCTCCTGATTTTGTTTGTGTCGATCTTAAAAGGCATGGAGTTGCTGAGCAAGAATTTCAAGAAGGAGCGGGGGCATTTCGAGGGAAAAAAATCTCTACACCGATTTCTTTACAACGCTACTTTTTTGTCCCACCAGAACATGACACCGATGGCAAGGGAGCAAAGTATGAGTGGATTGCGTTTGTTAATCAAAAGGGTAGTTATGAAGGTGGACACTATGTAGCTTATACTGCTACAGATAATGGTACCTTCTATTATTATAATGATCTAGAAAGACCTGGAAAGACTAATATAACTGAAGCGGAATTTCTAGCAGCAGGACGAGAGTTCTACTTCGGTTTTGCAAGGCGTGTCGATTGCGATGATATTCGAGGAGAAATGGAGGCAAGCCGTCTTGCAAGCGTTGTTGATCAAGAGATTGGACAAGCAACGATTGGACCATCTTGGTCGCCCTTATCTGCTGGTCAAAAAGAGCTTAATTTTTTAACTCTTTTCGTTAAATATTTGAGTGAGGATAACCCCTCCCTTCAAAAACTTCAAAGGGTCTATGATCTCCTTCCCCAATCGTTCCACGAGTTTGCTAGAAATAGGCTTGCCAAAGAAGATCCAAGAGAGCATCTTCTTGAACTTAGAGGGATCGACCACGCACTTCTGGTAAAAAGGGAAGATAATGAGGTTACTACCAATATCGTTGCACAATATAAAACGATCAGAGAGCAAAACCTTGAGCTTGCTGCCCTTCATAGAAGGGACCTCAAAAAAGAGCTAGAGCTCCTTGTCGTGCAAAAAGGGCGGTTAGAACATCTTCAAACGCTTGAGAATCGCGATCGGTCCTTTGCTGTGCAGATTTTTGAGCCTGGTCTTGAAAAACTCATTCAAGCTAAAGGAATCGACAAGCTTTTAGAAGAAAATGCTCTGGAACGACAAGTGATCACTACAAAAATGGCAAATGCCCGGATCAAAGCTAGATCTTAAATTCCTCTATGTTATGATTGAGAGATGACGATACGATCCCAAATTGTTCCAGTTATCTTAGCGGGAGGATCAGGTACCCGCCTTTGGCCTCTTTCAAAGAAGAGTTCTCCCAAGCAGTTTCTAAAACTTATTGGGAATAACTCCCTTTTTCAAGAGGCTCTTCTTCGAGTCCAACAAATCCCTACTGCAAGTGAGATCCTTGTTGTGATCAATGAGTCTCACTATTTTATTTGTAGAGACCAGATTAAAGAGGTGGGAATCGAAAATGTTACAATGATCTTAGAGCCATGCAGTAGAAACACCGCTCCAGCGATTGCACTAGCTGCTCATCATGTGGAGCCCGATGCAATGATGGTGATCCTCCCTGCAGACCATTTAATTGGTGATGGACCTGGATTTTCAAGCATTATCTCTGCAGCGGCTGAAAGGGAAAATAATGATCATCTCATTACCTTTGGAATTGTCCCAACCTCTCCTAAAACAGGGTATGGCTATATCAAGTCTGCAGAAAAGCTTGATGAAATGGCCTTTATGGTCGATGGGTTCATTGAAAAACCTGATGAAAGGCGGGCCCAATCTTTCCTCGCTGCAAAAAACTACTACTGGAACAGTGGCATCTTCCTTTTTAAAGCAAAGGCCTTTTTGGAAGAGCTTGAAAAGTGGGCAACACCTATCTACCAAGCCTCTCTAGATGCATATCATGCGAGTGAAATAAAAGATGACTTTCTCCGAATTGATGAGGAACGTTTTGCAAAGTGTCCAAGCAACTCAATCGATTATGCTGTCATGGAAAAAACCGATAAAGGGGCCGTCATCCCTTTCAATTTACCATGGAGCGACTTAGGGTGTTGGGCCTCTGTCGCAGATGCTGTCGATTCTGATGAAGAAGGTAATGTGATTCAGGGCAATGTCATCTTAAAAGACTGCGAAAGGTGCTACCTCTCTTCAGAAAATAAGCAACTCATAGCAACCATTGGGGTAAAAGATCTGATCGTTGTCGCTACGGCTGATGCTGTTTTGATTGCCGACAAAGCACACGCACAAGAAGTCAAAGAAATCGTCAAAAGTCTAAAAAAACACACTTCCCAAACGAACCCTAACTCATTCTCAGGTTAAAAAAATCTTCCGAAGATCCTCGTGATATCATTAAAGGTTAAATAGATAAATAGAAAGATAAGAAGAGCAACAAAGGGAATAACCAACCGTTGCATCGTCTTTGCTTTCAGAGGCTTTCTTCTGATCTTTTCAAGGATGGAAAAGCAGATATGCCCACCATCGAGAACGGGAATAGGGAGAAGATTAAGGATTCCGAGGTTAAGGCTAATCGCTCCAAGCCAAAAGAGCGCTTCTTTAATTCCAATTTTCCAACTGCTTTGCATCACATCCATAATCATGATAGGACCCCCAAATTGCTTTGCAGAAATAGATCCCGTGAAAAGAGCGGTGAGGTTTCGGGTGATTTCACTAAAGACGCTGCCAAAAAGCATGAAGGGATTGGGGTTATAATTGACCAGCCGATCGGTTAATGCAACACCGAGCATCAGACGGTTCTGATATTGCTCCAGGGCATTTAACGTCTGCTCTTTCTGCCCAGAATCGGAAATTTTCTCAGCCGCTGCAAGCTGCTTTACCATATTTTTATCAAATTCTTTTCGCTGACTTTCCGACATGGGAAAATCTTTAAGGCGAATAGGAACCACAGGGTTTAAAAGTTGAAAAGAACCACTCGTCTCCACTGGACTTCCCCTTCCAATACTTCTTACAATGGGAAGGAGCCCTTCCCAATCGGTTCCATGTAGGAAAACTTGATCTCCATTTTCCCATGAAATCCCCTCCATTTTTCCCCGTTTGACAATGATCTGAAAGCGGGGGGTTTGGAGCTCATTTAGAAAAGTTGTAGTGTTATGAACAGGGATACCATCAACCGCAAGAATTCGGTCACCAGGATGGAGCATCACGTCTAGAGGAGAGGTTTTCACCCCAGAGGAAGCTCGGATCACTTTTGATTCGTCATTCACGTAGTATAGCCCCTTTTCTACACGAAGATCATGAGATAGGGTATAGGGAATAAAATCATAAGACTTTTTACTCCCATAAAAACCAGCTTCATATTTCCAATCCTCAATCTCTGTCATTTCCTCTGAGGATAGGCGGAGGTCATCAAGAGGAATACGGGGAACTTTTCCAAGAAACGTTTTTCCTCCCCGTTCTATTGTGAGGAGTACACTGTTGCTGTTAAGGATTTGAACGAGTTGTTCGTTTGAAAAGAGAATTTCCCCATTGACCCATATGATTCGATCATTTGGCTGAATCCCACTATTTGCAAGGGGAAGGTTATCGTATAATGACGATTGATAAATAAGGTAACTTGCAGGAGCAAGTATCCCAACTGTCTTTATCCCTTTTGGAGTTAGAGGACTTTCATAAGGTGTGATGGTATAATCGTAAGGGATTTTTTCTTGGGTAAAGTAGTCAATTTGCATCCCTTCTAAGTTGGCAGGATGACCATTTGCAAGGGCGGCATAAATGAGATCTTGATACCCTTCAAAGGGTCTTTTATTATATTCGGTTAAACTGTCCCCTGGACGAATTCCATTTTGATAGAGCTCCGACTGAGGGTCGACATACCCAATAAGCTGAGTGAACTGAGAAAAGGGTTTTTCCCTTCCACCAAGAGCCCAAATTGCAGTGAAAGCAAGGAGTGCAAAAGCAAGATTCACAATAGGTCCTGCAAGGGCTACTTTAACCCGTGCCCATGGTTTTTTCGAATAAAATCCATCTGGAACTTCATAAGGTTCCAGATCTCCCTCTTTTTCCATTCCCGAAATACGGACGTACCCTCCAAAAAAGATTGGGCAGATTTGCCACTTCACCCCTTTTCGCACCCAACTGAAGAGTGGTTTTCCAAAGCCAATACTAAATACCTCAACTTTCATCCCATTGCGGCGAGCTAAAATATAGTGTCCAAGCTCATGGATAAAGACAAGAAAGTTAAGTCCAAGAATTGCGAGTCCGATATAAATGATACTTTGCAAAGTGACCTCTAGTGTGTTGTTGCCATTTTTCGCGCTTCTCGATCAACCTCAAATAGAATCTCTAAACTCTTTTGCGGCTCATTTTTATGCGCTCCCATTAGGGTTTCTAATTTTTTCCCAATCTCCTTCCAGCTAATTTTCCCCTCTAGAAATTGCTCGACCAGCGCCTCATTCGCTGCATTCATAAAACAAGGGAGGGTTCCCCCACTTTTCGCTGCTTCATAAGCAAGTCCAAGGCAGGGGAATTTTTCCCACTCGGGGCTAAAAAACTCCAGTTTAGAATACTTCTCGAAATCGAAACAAGAGACAATTCCTTTCTTTCGCTTTGGATAGGTGAGCGCGTATTGAATCGGAATCTTCATATCATGCTCTCCTAGCTGAGAAAGGAGCGATCCATCAATAAATTCTACAAAGCTATGAATAATACTTTGAGGGTGGATCACAACATCGATTTTTTCTAAAGGAATGTCAAAGAGAAACTTTGCTTCAATGACTTCGAGCCCTTTATTCATGAGAGTTGAAGAGTCAATAGTCACCTTTTTTCCCATCTTCCAAGTAGGGTGCTTCAGAGCAGCACTTGGTGTAATCGATCCTAGCTCCTTTTCCGTAAAGGTTCGAAAAGGCCCCCCTGATGCTGTTAAGATTATTCGATTGACTCCAGAGAGGGACTCTCCCTGCAGACACTGAAAAATTGCGCTATGCTCGCTATCGATGGGAAAAATATTTACCCCTCGTTTTTTTGCTCCGTTCATGATGAGCTCTCCTGCAGCAATAAGGACCTCCTTATTGGCAAGGCCAATCGTTTTTCCCGCTTCAATCCCTTTGAGGGTCGGTAGAATCCCTTTTGCTCCAACAATGGCTGAAACAACAAAATCTATTTGCGGAAGGGTTGCCGCCTCTATGAGCCCTTCCATTCCTGAGACAACAGAGATGCCTGAGAGCCGCTTTTGGAGCTCAAGAGCTTTTTCTTTATCATAGACCGCAATGAGACTTGGACGCCACTTCTCCGCCTGCTTCTGAAGAAGATCAATATTGGAATGGGCAGAAAGAGCCGTGACTTCATAACCTAAATGCTCAGCCACTTCTAAGGTATTTTTTCCAATCGATCCAGTGCTTCCTAAAATCGAAATCTTCTTCAACGAACTCTCCTTAGCCTATAAAAAACTCCACAAGCAAAGCATGCCCCAAGAATCGTTGCAGCAAGCCCTGATGTAGAAAGTGGCATATTATACACAGAAAGGAAATGTCTGGAAAGGGCAACAGAGATAAGCGAGGCGATCGCTCCAATTCCACCAGCTAAAAAGAGAAGGGGTTTTAATCGATGGGTAAAGAATCTTGCTGTTAAAATAGGGGCGACTAAAAAGGCTAGAAAGAGAAAAACGCCAACCGCCCGAAATGAACCAATAGCTGTGAGCGCTGTTTGAAACATCAGAAGATAGTTAAAAAAGACGAGAGAAATTCCAAAGCTTTTTGCAAGTTGACTATCAAAAGCGGCCACTTCTAAACGGCGGAAAAAGAGAAAGACAATTACTGCGTTAAAAAGGAAGAGGTAAAAGACCTGTCTCACATTATCGGGATGGAGGGCATCGACATTTCCCATAATCGCCTCGATCCCTAGGTGACTATTTCGAGAAAGGGTTGTGACTAAAGCCACCCCAAGGGCAAAAAAAGCAGTAAAAATCAGTCCAATGCTAGCATCTTCTTGAAGTCGCAGTTTTTTATGTAAAAACTCTGTACTGAACGTTGTAAATAAAGCGGTAAGGAGCGCCCCAATAATTATTGAGGGCATATGGAGCGTATAGATCCCTCCACCCTGAGAAAACAGATACTTCCCGATGAGAAAAGCTCCCACAATCCCAAGAAGTATTGTGTGCGACAGAGAGTTTGCGAGCATTGTCATCTTCTTTAAAACCAAAAATGTTCCTATTAATGCAGAGGAAAGAGCGATCAAAGTTAACACAAGGAGCTGCACCTCATCGGAAGCAATATGCTCTAAGTCCCCCTTAAAGAATAAAAATATACGATGAAAAAGGACCGCAAAAAAGCCAAAAAAAGAATGCCCAGAGTAAGGGTTTAAGTCATGCATCGAGTTTCTCCCTCTGGAATCGGTTTTTGATGAGGATCTTTCTTAGGACTATTGAGAAGGGCATCCAACCGACATTCGAGCGCGGGGGTAAGGATATGTTCCATCTCCTCAGCGCTATGGTGCACCCTTTCTTCATCCACTTTTAGACAAGAGACTAAATAGAGTTCCCAAAGGCGATGAAGGCGGACAAGGCGCTGTGCCCGTTTCTCTCCATCGGGAGTGAGAAGAACTTTTCCCTCTCCGCTCTTAATAATCCACCCTTCCCGTTTCAATGTGAAAAAAGCTTTTTTGAGGCGGAGACGTCCAATGGGGTTCCATTTTAAGACTTGCGCCTGACTAAGTGGAGTTTCCACACCCCCTTTCCACAAGGTTTTTAAGATGTTCTCTGCCTGGCATTTCCGACGAAAGCGAGAGATGCGGATTAACCTTGAAAGAGCCCCCCTCTTTGGGGCAAATAAAAGGGAAAGGAAACTAAGCATTGCTGCAAAGAGGAGGATCATTGGCCCTGTTGGGTAGGTAAGCCCCTGCTGAGAAAGTTTTACAGATAGATAATTGCCACCAAATCCACTTAGTAAACCACATAACCCAGAAAGGAGAAGTAAATGAGAAAGACGACTTGTAAATTGACGGGCGAAAACAGCAGGAGCTATAAGCATCCCCGCCATCAGGACAACTCCTACACCTCGGATCCCAACCACAATAGATAAAATCAGAAGAAAAGATATCCCATTAACAATACGATGGAGGTTTAAGCCAATACTTTTTCCAAAAGTGCTATCAAAAAGGGCAAGCTCAATTTCCCGAAATCGGTAGAGAATAAAGGTAAGGATCATAAGAGAAAGGGCTCCATAAATAAAAATATGAACATCGGTCATTGTTGCTGCTTGTCCATAAATAAAAACTTGGGCCTGTTGATACCAAAGAGGATTGCTAAATTGAATCCGACTCGCAAAGACCACCCCAATTCCTAGAAAAACAGAAAGGACAAGACAAAGGGTCGCATCTAAATGGATCCGAAAACGACTCCTTAATTTTTCTACTGCCTGAAGCCCAAAGTAAGCAAAAAGGAAAGCTCCCCCAAGAATAACAAAAGAAGAAGAGAGGCTCGTTGGATCTAAAAATAGAGAGCCAAGAATAGCGCTTAAAACTACCCCTGGATAGGTTGCATGAGAGACTGTCTCACCGATTAGACTTCGACGTTTTACAAACATCAGTGCCCCCATAAGCGCCGATGCTAAACACATGAGCATCGAGCCCATGAATGAGGCGCGGTAGAGAGGATCTAAAAAAAAATCGAAAAGAGTCATGAAAAAAGCCCAGCTTTTTCTGCCTCAGAAAGGCGCGTGGCTTCACTAAAGAGCTCCCCTTTTTTTCCATAGGCGCGAGCTAAATTATCAGCAGAGAGAACCTCTTCAGTCTTTCCGTAAGCGACAAGAGAGGTATTAAGAAGAAGAGCTTTATCGAAATACTCATGAGCCATTTTTAAATCGTGGTGGACAACCAAAATGGTTTTCCCTTCATCCCTAAGGTCTTTCAAAATTTGAATAATGACCTCTTCTGTTGCCTTATCAACTGCAGCAAAAGGCTCATCGAGAAGGAGAATATTCGCTTCCTGCAGAAGAGCCCGAGCAATAAATAGGCGTTGCTGCTGCCCACCAGAAAGGGCGCTAATCTGCCTTTCTGCAAGTGCCCCCATTTCAAGACGTTCTAAAATTTTTAGAGCCGCTTCTTTATCAGCTTTTCTGTACCACTTTAACCCTTTAAGCTTTCGGTACCGCCCCATTAAAACCACATCAAAAACAGTAATCGGAAAATCCCAATCGATACTTCCCTTTTGGGGAACATAAGCAATCTGCTCTTTTACCTTTGCAAAAGAAGTTCCATAAAAGAGAACGCTTCCAGAGAGTGGTTTGATGAGTCCTAAAAGGGCCTTCAAAAGGGTACTCTTTCCTGCTCCATTGGGACCAATAATTCCAACTAAGCTTCCACTTGAGATCGAAACATTGATGTCCCAAAGAGCAGAAGTCTTTTCGTAGTTAACAGTTAACTGGTGAATGTCAAGAGCATTAGCCATATTTATTCTTTTGATAGTTGGTCTGTTAAAGTGAAAATGTTGTGTTCAATCATATCAAGGTAGGTATCTGCACCTGTCCCTTTTGTTCCCATTGCATCTCCATATAGAGGAGTCGTTGCTATTCTAACATGAAGCCCCTTTTCTTGACAGATAGCAACGATTTTTTTCAAAGCATCTCGATTAACATTTGTTTCAGGGAAAACAACAGGAATTTGATTTTCGCATAAAAACTTACTAACCGCTTGGATATCTAAAACGCTCATCTGCCCATCGGGGGCAAGCCCCTCAGGAGCCATAAACCGTTTTTCCCAGTTCCCTTCTGTCGATTGCTCCAAATATTTCCTTGCAAAGTAGTAAAAAGCGTCATGACTTGATACTAGATACCTCTTTTCAGGAGGGATTTTTTGAATTTCTTGCATGAGCATTTTATCTTTAAGGAGCATTTTTTCTCTAAGAAACTCTCCCCTTTCTTTAAAGTAGGAGGCGTGGATGGGATCCTTTTCTGCAAGGGCAGCTACAATCGGATCGATCGACCTAGAAAAAAGTTCAATATCCATCCAGAAGTGGGGATCAAGCTGATTATCAATTACGAGAAAGGGATTAGGATCTTGCGCAATTAGAATATCACCAAGGGCAATAGCATTCGAATGTTTTTCCAAATGCTCCCGTATGCTTGCTCCATGCTCTAGCCCAAGCCCATTGTAAAAAACGATATCTGCTCGAAGAAATTTCTCGTCATCTCCCTTGACAAGTTCATAACTATGAGGGTCTAAATTTCCAACAATTAAGCTTACGTGATCAATTTCATCCCCCCCAATTTCAGCCACTAAATCATCAATCATCGCCGTTGTTGAAAGGACTTTAACCTTTCCATTCGATTCCATGTAGGGATGGTGGGGCATCTTTCCACATGCGGAAAGAAAAAAAGCTACAATTGTTAATAATATCCACTTCATCGATCTAACTTTCTTATGAGACAATTGCAAAATTCCCGGTGGTCGCTTTTTGGTTCTTTTAACCGAGAATTTTGCAATTGGCTCTTAAATATGAAAATGGGTAAATCCCCTTTGAGCACCCTTTGGAAAAGATCACTTGAATCCCATATCTTCCAACAGGTACTATTTTTATTCCTTCTACATCTGAATTGTCGGTCTGTGCTTTATTCAAACATTCTATGCAAGGGCAAAGCCTTTGCACATCACTAAATTGGTAAAGATTTTTTATACCGTCTAACCATTCGATAGAAAAATGATACCGATCTTCCACCTTTATTTTACACCCCTTTTCTCCTTTTAGAGCTAAAGTAATCTCACTTCCCAGTTTTTTGAAAAGAGGAAAAGAAATTTTTTCCATTTCAGAATGATTGAGACCTTGGTCGATAGGAATTTCTCCTAAAAAAGGGACTCCAAATTCTTCTGCTAAACTCTTCCCACCCCCTTTTCCAAATAAATAATGAGACTCCTTCCCACTAAGTGGGGTAAAACAACTCATGTTTTCTAAGACCCCCAAAAGAGGAACTCCCATCTGAAGGCACATCTCCATGGATTTTCTTACATCTAAAAGAGAAAGCTGCTGGGGCGTTGTAACAACTAGAGCCCCACTAAAAAGGAGTTTCTGCATTAAAGTGATCTGAACATCCCCTGTCCCCGGTGGAAAATCGACCAGGAGAAAGTCGAGATCTCCCCACTCTACCTCCTCAACAAATTGAGAAATAATTTGATTAGCAATAGGTGCTCGGACAACGGAGGCTCCCTTTCCCTTAGGGAAATAGGCAACCGACATCACAGCTATCCCCTCTGAAGAAAAGGCGGGAGTCACCTTTTCCCCCACCCTCTTAGGAGAAGTCTCCTCTGGCAGAAGATAGCGCATGGAAGGGCCATAGATATCAGCATCGAGGACCCCTACTCGATACCCTTCCTGGGCCAAACTCCTGGCCAATTCACTCGTAACCGTTGACTTCCCTACCCCCCCTTTTCCAGCCAAAATCCCGATAGTATGAGAGGGACTTTTCAATTTTATTTTATTTAGGTCGGAATTATCCATAACTCCTTAACTCCAAGCGATTAAAATCCATTCTTTACAAGCCCCCTAAGAGAAGAGGTTATTAATTTAAGGAATTCCTATGCAACAATTAATTCTTGCCCAAAACAACTTCTTTTACTAAACTCATCCGAAATATGAAACTATCTCCATAGAGACATAGAACTATTAGAATGGAATTGTAAAATAAATATTGCATTAAAAATCTCAGATAGTATAAAAGTATGTCGAGATTAGAATGAAAATAGTGAAAAACAAAATTTTCATTATTAGGTGTAAATGAAGTTTTTAAGTTGGGAGCTGAAGGCCTAGCACTGAAAGATTTTTGGGACTGACCATTATTGTCATATGAGTTATATTTTTAAGAAAAAGGGACTATTATGAGCTTTACTGAAGAAGAGACTATTAAATCAAACGCCAAGAGCTTGGATGAGCTTGAAAGCATTATTACAAAAGCAATTAAAAAGGTTAGAGGGGGAAAAGAGAACGATCTTTGTAAATATATCCCCATGTCAGAGGGTGGATATATGCATCATTTTACACTCCGTAAAATGAAGTACAAAAACCCTAAAGAACTTTCTTCAATGATTGAAAAATTCATTATCAAGGCTGACCGTCCCCTAGTTGTTCCTCCCAAGCAAAGAGCTGCTAGAGGGTCACGAAAGAAAAAGGACCAACTTGCTTTTTCAAAGCTTCAGCTTGAGAGACTTCTTAACATGGCGCGCCTTTCTGGAGATAAAGAGATGATCTCGATGCTTAGCCCGAAAAAATCACTCGCACAATGTAAACGAGAGCTCATTCAAAGTGTCCGTCATGGCATTGTTGATCATGAGCTTTGGAATGGTTACGTTGAAGGGGTTAATGCACAGCAAGCACTCATTGCAGCTGGTGCAGAAGCGATGAGCGAAAAGTAAAATTTTTTCTTCTCATTAGTAATTGATTTAAATGGGCGCCAGTAGGTGCCCATTTTTTTTCTTGATTTCTAACGCAGAAGCTCTATAATAGATGCGTTAGAAAGTGGAGCATTCTCTACGATTTTTGAAGTCGTCTTTTTTTAAAAGTGGCAGAGAATATTTCAAAAAAGAATTTTATTAAGGAAACGCAATATGGCATCAACAACACAAGAATTTGGTAAGTGGAGAGCACGCCTTTGGCCTGTTCATCGTTTTGAGCTAAAAAAGCTCATCCCGATGGTCCTCCTCTTCTTCTTCATTCTTTTTAACTACACAATCCTCAGAGACACAAAAGATACCCTTGTTGTTACAGCAGCAAAAGGATCTCAGGTAATCCCCTTTCTAAAGTTTTGGGCGGTCTTGCCTTGTGCGGTCCTGTTCATGCTTCTCTATGCGAAGCTCAGTAACAAGCTCAGCAAACCGGTTCTTTTCTATAGTACGGTAATCCCATTTATTGCCTTCTTTGGGCTATTTGGAACTGTTCTCTATCCCCTTAGAGACTCATTGCACCCACATGCTTTTTGTGATTATTTGCAAACTGTCTGGCCTGCGGGGTTAAAGGGATTGATCGATGTCATCCGAAACTGGACCTTCTCCCTGTTCTATGTTATGTCTGAGCTTTGGGGAAGTATGGCGATCTCCCTCCTATTCTGGGGATTTGCCAACGATATCAATAAGGTGTCAGAGTCTAAGAGGTTCTACACTATTTTTGCCATGTTCGCCAATATCTCCCTGATTATTTCAGGGACTTTCATTGAATGGGCAGCAACAATTCGTGAAAAAATCACCGCTGTCGATCCGTGGCAAGTGACCCTCAACTATACCATGTCAATGGTTGTGGTTGCTGGGATTCTAGTTCTTGGAATCTACTGGTGGATCAACAAAAATGTCTTAACAGACAAACGTTTCTATGATCCTAGTGAGCAGAAAAAGGCCAAGAAAGCCAAGCCAAAACTCTCAATGAAGGAGAGCTTCATGTATCTCATCAAATCAAAATACATGGGATGTATTGCTCTTCTTGTAATGGCTTATGGAATTTCAATTAACCTCGTCGAAGTGACCTGGAAAGATCAACTTCATCACCAATACCCCAACTTCAACGATTATCAGGCCTTTATGGGTCGATTTTCAAAAATGACTGGATTTATAACGATTCTAGTCACTTTCTTCCTTGGCGGAAATATTGTCCGTCGCTTTGGATGGGGCAAAACAGCATTGATTACCCCCATTATGCTTATGGTGACAGGGGTTGGTTTCTTCACTTTCATCATCTTTGGCGGAAGTATGGAAGCTGCCATTGCAGCTCTTGGAACAACCCCTCTAATGCTCGCAGTTATTTTTGGTACGATCCAGAACATTGCGAGTAAATCGTCTAAATACTCCTTCTTCGATCCTACTAAGGAAATGGCCTACATTCCCCTGGGACAAGAAGAAAAGGTTAAAGGTAAAGCAGCGATCGATGTTGTCGGTGCAAGACTTGGAAAGTCTGGGGGATCCCTTATTCAACAGGGTCTCTTTTTAGCGCTTAATACTGCCGTCGTAGGAGTCATAGCTCCTTTCGTTGCTGTCATTCTTCTGGTAATTATCGGTATATGGATCATCGCTGCCCGTTCTTTAAACAAGCAGTTCCTAGGCTTGACTCTAAAGAAAGAAAAAGAGGCGAAAGAAGAGGCAAAAGAATTGGAAGAGGCAGTACCTGTAGCAAAAGTAAAAGCTCCCGCCGAAACCGCTTCTACAACTTAAATGAAGACTTAATATCTTCTGATAAAGCCCTCCTTCGCTGGAGGGCTTTTTTATTATCATAAACTCAGGTAAACTCGATTCTATGGCATTCAACTACGACCCCAAGTATATCCGTAACTTTTCGATCATCGCCCATATTGATCATGGTAAATCGACAATTTCTGACCGCTTATTGCAGGTGACAGGAACAGTTCCGGAAAGGGAAATGCAAGAACAACTCCTCGATGACATGGAACTAGAGCGGGAACGGGGGATTACGATTAAAGCTCATCCCGTGACGATGTATTACAATGCACAAGATGGAAATACCTACCAATTTAACTTTATTGACACTCCTGGGCATGTTGACTTTTCCTATGAAGTCTCTCGCTCACTATCGGCCTGCGAAGGAGCCCTTCTTATTGTCGATGCAGCGCAAGGGGTCCAGGCACAAACCCTTGCCAATGTCCATTTAGCGATTGAACGAGATCTTGAAATTGTCCCTATTTTAAATAAGATTGATTTGCCGGCAGCGAGCCCTGACGAAGTCAAAACACAGATTGAAGAAGTGATTGGCCTTGAAGCGCAAAATGCAACGCTGTGCTCAGCAAAGACTGGTGAAGGTATTGGAGAAATTCTGGAACGGATCATTGTCGATATACCCCCACCTAAACCTCCAGAGGATGAACTCCTCCGCGCCCTAGTTTTCGACTCTCATTATGACCCTTATCGGGGGGTAATGATCTATGTCCGTTTAATCAGTGGCGAGATCAAGAAAGGGACACAAATTAAGATGATGGCAACAGACAAGAGCTTTGAAATTCTTGAAGTAGGTATTTTTTCGCCCAATGAAAAACCGATCGATATTCTCCAACCTGGTGAAGTGGGCTATTTGGTTGCAAACATCAAAAAAACCTCCGATGTCAAAATTGGGGATACCATTACAACTTTTCGTGGCGGGGCTTTGACTCCCCTTCCAGGATTTAAATTAATAAAACCTGTTGTCTACGCAGGGATTTATCCGATCGATTCTTCGGAGTATGAAAACCTCCGTGATGCCCTTGTGAAATTGCAACTCAATGACTCCGCCCTTCATGTGGAGCAAGAGAGTAGTTTAGCCCTCGGTTTCGGCTTTCGTTGCGGGTTCCTCGGTCTCCTCCATCTAGAAATCACCTTTGAAAGGCTGCAGCGTGAATTTGATCTCGATATCATCACGACAGCGCCAAGTGTTGTCTATAAAGTAACCCTCTCAAATGGGGAGAAACAGCTCATCGATAACCCCGCTCACTACCCCGATCCTGCAACTATCGATTATATTCAAGAGCCATGGGTTGTCTCACATATTATGGCGCCATCCGATTATCTAGGTGCCATCATGGCCCTTGGAACGGAAAAACGGGGAACTCTCGAGAAAACAGAGTCGATAGGATCAAACCGCCTCCTCCTAACTTTCCACTTCCCCATGAATGAAATCATTACCGATTTCAATGACAAGCTCAAGTCCGTTACAAAAGGGTATGGCTCTTTTGATTATGAGTTCGATAAATATGACATCAGTTCGGTCATTAAACTTGAAATCCGCGTCCATGATGAAGTTGTCGACGCCTTCTCTTGTCTTGTCCACACCTCAAAAGCAGAAGCAAAAGGGCGGGCTATTTGTAAAAAACTCAGAGAGGTCATTCCCCGTCAGCAATTCAAAGTGGCGATTCAAGCTGCTATTGGCGGAAAAATCATCGCTCGCGAAACCCTCTCTGCCCTTTCCAAAAATGTCACTGCCAAGTGTTATGGTGGAGATATCACTCGAAAACGAAAGCTCTGGGAAAAGCAGAAGAAAGGGAAGAAGAAGATGAAAGAAATTGGAAAAGTCAATATTCCTCAATCAGCCTTCATGGAAGTCCTCCGCGCCGAAGAATAAACAGCCGGAGAAAAAACAACGGAAGCGATGATTTTTTCTTAAGGATATACAGGAATCGCATAGAGACAGTATTTAGTTCTATCAATGCATTGATGCCTAGATACATCAGAGCCAAAACTGCTAAGGGATTTTTTCTGAAAGTTTTTTTATTTGTGTTAGGTTATACAGTAAAGCTCTTATTGAG
>JANQJL010000073.1 GCA_028281675.1 Simkaniaceae bacterium | reverse complement strand
CTTTTCAGTTGAAATAGGGCTTTCAATCTCACTAACCACCAGTGGTTAGCGTCGATTTCCAAACCCGATTTCTCCTTGAAAATCCCAGCGCTAATTCTGTACTTTATTTTTCCGAAATGGTATTAGCTCGACTTTGTACATTTTTTGGGTTGCATCTCCCCAGTGGTTCCAGCGAATCAGAATGATTTTTAATTTTCAGAAATGGCCATTTGACCATTCCATTCACGGATAAAAACATCCTGCTCCGGAGAAAGCACCGGAGGCCTGCTAGCCAAAAAATGTATAAAGTCGAGCTTAACTCTTTATTTTTTGATTTCTCCAGAGGAGAGGGTTTGAATTTCCCCATTATCAAGGAGAATATTCAGGCGACCATCGGGATTAAGAGAGTGAAGAGTCCCTGAGATTGAGTGACCGTTTTGTTTAAGGGTGATGGGTTTTCCTTTGTGGGTGAGGAGGGCATCATAGCTCATGTAAAAAGGTTTGAACCCATCCCGCTTATAAAGGTGGTAATCTTCAATAAAAAAACCTTCGAGCATTTTAATGAGGGGGGCTCGCTCTTGCTTTTTCCCCATTTCAACGAGAAGAGAGGTGGCGGGTTGATCGATTTGATCAAGAGCCTTTTTTGGCATGTTGACGTTGATCCCCATTCCAAGGACAACACCAAATTTATCGTGAAGATCGATCGTTTCGCATAGAATTCCAGCAATTTTCTTTCCACTTATAAGGACATCATTCGGCCATTTAATGTGAGGGGAAAGGCCAAGTTTGCCCATCAGTTTGGTGGTACTTAAAGAGAGGATTTGTGCTAAGTTATTGAGATCCATCAGATTTTTTCCAGAGGTGAAAAAATAGGTAAGGTAAATATTTTCTCCTTTGGGGGAGACCCAAGAGCGATTGAAACGGCCACGCCCTGCAGTTTGTTCATCAGCAGTGATTCGAGTGATATGGTTTAAATCAAAGTGGTGGTAATTATCTTTGGCGTAGTTGTTGGTAGAATTTACTTTTTCTAAGTGGATATGCGTGACTTTTTCTACCATAATAACTCCAAATTATGGACAATGAAGTGTTATGTGGAACCATCAAGGCTTAAGGTGCATAGATTTTAGAACACTCCCTCTCATCATAGGTTTAATGGTGATGAGCATTCTAATTATTGCATCCACAACATCTGAGGTTCAGGTTACGGGAGAAGATTTATTCTTCACTCCGAGTGTTAAAAACCAGATCCAACGGTTTGGTGTTGGAATTATCTGTTATCTTTTTTTTGCAGGCCTTGACTACCACAAGCTGCGGGAGTGGGCCTGGGTTCTATATGTTGGTACCATTTTACTCCTACTAGGCCTTTTTTTTACAGAACCGATTCAACATGTTCATCGTTGGTACCGCATTCCCATTTTTGGAGGGACTCTGCAGCCCTCTGAGTATGCCAAACTTACCCTTGTTTTTACCCTCAGTTGGTTTCTCGAAAAAAAAGGAAGAGCTGTCAAAGAGTGGAGGACATTTTTTCAGGCATGCTGCATTGTTTTCATCCCATTTGCTTTAATACTAAAGCAGCCCGATCTCGGTAGTGCGATGGTCCTGTTTCCAATGACCCTTGGGATGTTTTATTTTGGAGGGATCCGCAAAGGGGTCATTAAAATCATGTCAGTTTTTGGAATCGCAGCCCTTGTTTTAGTTTCCCTTTTGTTTACCGGCATTCTAAGTCATGAGCAGTTTAGACCTGTCGCTACAAAAGTTCTCAAAGAATACCAATACGAGAGGTTTGATCCCGATACCTATCACCATCAAGCTGCTAAAACAGCTATTGCCCTTGGTAGCTATAGTGGAAGTGGTTTTAAAAAAAGTATTTTTACCGGTCGCCGGTTTCTTCCTGCAGCCCATACAGACTCCGTTTTCCCTGCTTTTGCAGAAGAATTTGGAATTTTTGGATCAATTTTAATGCTACTCTTGTTTTTTGGATTAATATACTGTAGTTTTCAGGTAACAGCTGTTGCCAGAGATCATTTCGGTCGGGTTTTATCTGCCGGCATTGCGGTTTATCTGGCAATTCATGTGGTGATTAATATTGGGATGATGTGTGGTTTTTTGCCCATTACTGGGGTGCCCCTAGTTCTCGTAACTTATGGAGGCTCCTCCGTCACCTTGACGATGAGCGCCCTTGGCATATTGCAAAGTATCTATACAAGAAGGTTTATGTTTTGAAGAAGCATCCATTTATACTAAAGCCCGGGCCGTGGATTGGGGAAGGAAAAATTACACTCTCAATGATGGATGAAGAGCTCTCTTTTTTTACCAGGTGGAAAGTTCCTGAAGGAGAAAAAGGGCGGATCGAGTCAATGCAAGAAATACAAATTTCTGGCCTTTCTGATGTCATGCAAAATCAATTTACCTTCTATGATATCACCCGCAAAAATTTTTCAATCGAGCTTGAAAATCAATCGCTTGGTAAAGTCGTTGGCAAGGGGATGATCAATGACAAACTTATTGGTTGGGAATTTCGTTTAGAACACCTAGGATTTGAAGGGTTCGAGTTTTATGAAAAGAGCGATGCTCCTGATATCTATCTTATGCATGCCGAATATGCGACTAATGATGACTTTCGGACCGTTATCCATGGCAAAATCTGGCATCCCCATGAAGAAGAGACTCCTCCTCCTCAGGGAGAGGCTTGATTTTTTCTTTTTTTTTCTTTGCTGAACTTTGATTGTTCTTTCGGTTTATGGAACCATTCAATATGTCCACACTCTGAACAAACAAAACATGTGGCAGCTTGGTTAAAGCAAGAAAGCCATAAATATGAAATAATCCCGGTATTGAGGAGTCCTTCCCTTTTATGAAAAAGGTGGTTTTCGCAAACTCTGCAAACGAGTTTATATTTTTTACGGATGTCTACAGGACTAGACTGGTGTTCGGGGAAGAGTTTCCCAACCTGTTTACGCCGTTTGATCATGAGAATAATGATCACTACAAAGATAATAATAAAAGGTGCTGACATTTTAACTCCTGATTTTTCAGAGATAATGCTTAAATTTATTTTTTATTTCAAGTGTTGCTAATAAATTGTAAAATACATTAATAAATAAATAGGTAGGTTTTATTATGAAGTATTTATTTTATTTAGGTTTTTTATTTTTATTAGGGTGTGCAACTAACTCTGAAATTATGACGCGGGATAAGTATGCCGAAGTCGAGGTGGGGATGAAAGCCTCTGATATCGAGCACCGCTTTGGAAAGCCCTATCAAATTGTTTCCCGCGAAGAGGGAAAAGAAACCTACGAATACATTGAAAAAATCACAATGGGAACCGAGGTGATCGAGCAGCGTCGTTATTTTATCGTGATCCAAGATGGAAAAGTTGTTGGCAAATATATGAAGCTTTCCAATCCGCCACCATTCCAAGCGATCTATTCAGACGATCCTTATCCTAACTATTAGGCTTTTATTTTGATGTCGACGCCAGCAGCTACAGGGAGGACCTTGAGCTTATCGATGGTATCGAGGGTCGGGCTGAGGATGTCGAGGAGGCGGATGTGGGTCCGGATCTCAAACTGCTCGCGCGATTTTTTATCGACGTGGGGAGAGCGGAGAACGGTGTAGATCTCACGCTTGGTAGGAAGAGGGATTGGACCAACGATACGGGCACCGGTTCTTTTTGCGGTCTCTACGATGTCGGCAGTTGAACGGTCAAGAATCCGTTGGTCATACCCTTTAAGGCGGATCCGTATCTTTTTTCTATTTGGTGCTTCTTTTGCCATTGATGATTTCTCTTTTTACTTCTTAATGATTTCTTCTTGAATTTTTGCAGGGACTTTTTCAAAGTGTCCAGGCTCCATAGTATAGGTTGCGCGCCCTGAACTTAAGGAGCGGAGCGTTGTGGAATACCCAAACATTTCGCTTAGGGGAACTTCACATTCGAAGATAGCGACCCCTCGTTCGTTTCTTTGGTTCATGATTTTTCCACGGCGGCGGTTGATGTCACCAATGATATCACCGAGAAACTCCTCGGGGGTGGTGACAACAACTTTCATGATTGGTTCTAGGATGATCGGACTTGCTTTTTTTGCAGCGTCTTTAATCGCCATCGAAGAACAAATCTTAAAGGCCATCTCGTTCGAGTCAACTTCATGGAAGGACCCAAAGACAATTTTTACACTAACATCGACAAGGTTGTAGCCAGCAAGGATTCCATTTGTGAGTCCTTCATTGACCCCTTTAATACAAGCAGGAATATATTCTTTTGGAATAACACCACCAACAATTTTGCTGACGACCTCATTTCCTTTTCCTGGTTCGTTAGGTTCGATCTCCAAACAAACATGGGCGTACTGTCCACGACCACCCGACTGCTTTACAAACTTGGTATCTGCTTTCGATGGGGTAGTGATCGTTTCTTTGTAAGAAACCTGTGGTTTACCCACATTGGCTTCAACTTTAAATTCGCGAAACATCCGATCTTTTAAGATATCGAGGTGAAGCTCTCCCATTCCTGAGATAATCGTTTGTCCTGTCTCTTCATTAGAGTTGACACGGAACGTTGGATCTTCTTCAGAAAGAGAAGCTAATGCTTGTGATAGTTTTTCTCGATCCGCTTTGGACTTTGGCTCAATCGCCATCGAAATAACAGGTTCTGGGAATTCCATTTTCTCAAGAAGAAGAGGGTTGTTCTCAGCGCAGAGCGTGTCTCCTGTGGTAGTGTTTTTCAGTCCAATCACTGCAGCGATATCACCGGTAAAGAACTCATCACGGTCTTTCCGTTGATTGGAGTGCATCTCAAGGAGGCGGGAAACCCGCTCTTTTTTTCCTTTAGTTGTGTTGATCAGGTTCATCCCTTTTTGAAGAGTTCCCGAATAGACGCGGATAAATGTAAGTCTTCCAACATATGGATCGGTAACAACTTTGAATGCAAGGGCAGCTAGCGGGCTATCATCTGATGGCTCAAGAGAGAGCTCCTCATCAGAGTCAACGTCCATCCCTTTGATTATCCCTCGATCAAGTGGGGAAGGCATCCATTTTGTGACTGCATCAAGGAGAGGCTGGACCCCTTTGTTCTTAAATGCCGATCCACAAAGGACGGGATTAATTTTGTTGGTACATACACCTTTTCGGATGACAGCATGAATTTCATCAGGGGTTAATGTGTCAGGAGCTTCAAGAACTTTTGTCATGAACTCTTCATTAGACTCATCGATCGTTGCGAGTTCTTCGAGCATGCTAGCACGCATTTCGCTGCATTTGCTTTTAAGATCGTCAGGGATGCTAGTTGTTTCGAATTCTGCGCCGAGTGTTTCATCCTTAAAGATGTAGGCTTTCATTTCGACGAGGTCGACCATCCCTAGAAAGTCGTTTTCAGCACCGATTGGGCACTGAACGGCAATAGCGTTTGCCCCGAGCTTTTCTTGCATACTCTTAATGCAGTAGAAATAATCGGCTCCGACCCTGTCCATTTTGTTGATAAAAGCAATTCTTGGAACGTTATAACGGACAGCTTGTCGCCAAACAGTTTCGGATTGTGGTTGAACGCCGTCAACAGCACTAAAGACAGCGACTGCTCCATCGAGTACGCGAAGAGATCTTTCCACTTCTACGGTAAAGTCAACGTGTCCAGGGGTGTCAATAATATTAATTTTGCTATCACCCCAATAGACGGTGGTTGCAGCAGAGGTAATGGTGATCCCACGCTCTTGCTCTTGTTCCATCCAGTCCATGGTGGCAGCCCCTTCGTGTACTTCACCAATACGGTGAACGCGTCCAGAGTAATAGAGGATCCGTTCTGTGCAGGTGGTTTTCCCAGCGTCGATATGGGCCATGATGCCAATGTTACGGACATTATCTAACTGATCTTTTGGGGGACGTTTGTCTGCCATTGTTTGAGTTTGCTCCTTTACCATTTGTAGTGGGCAAATGCTTTATTTGCTTCTGCCATGCGGTGGGTGTCGTCTTTTTTCTTAATTGTAGAACCTTGGTTGTTGAAGCAATCAGCAAGTTCCATTGCAAGGCCATCAATCATGCTCCGGCCAGCTTTTTGGCGAGCATTCATGATGATCCATTTCATTGCCATTGAGGCTCGCCTTTCGGGAGCGATTTCAATTGGCACTTGATAAGTAGCACCACCGATTCGTCTAGACTTTACCTCTAAGGTCGGCATGGCGTTTTCCATTGCTTGATCAAAAGCAATGATTGGATCTTCAGCACCGACTTTTTTGGAGAAGGCATCAAGGGCACCATAAACGATTTTGATAGCGATAGATTTTTTCCCATCTAGCATCACACGATTGATAAATTTTGAGAGAACAATGCTATTGTACTTCTGGTCGGGAATGGGTTTGCGTTTTACAGCTCGACGTCTTCTTGACATAGTTTAACTTTCCTTTACTTAGGTTTTTTCGCGCCATACTTGGAGCGAGCTTGTTTCCGGTCTTTAACGGCTGCACAGTCGAGGGATCCTCGGACGATGTGGTAACGAACACCAGGAAGATCTTTTACTCTTCCGCCCCGAACGAGGACGATACTGTGTTCTTGCAGGTTATGTCCTTCCCCACCAATGTAGGCGATGACTTCCTGTCCATTAGAGAGACGGACCCATGCAACTTTCCTAAGTGCAGAGTTAGGTTTCTTTGGGGTTTTGGTCTTTACTTGAAGACAAACACCCCGCCTTTGTGGGCATTTTTGGAGCGCAGGAGATTTCTTTTTCTTTTTTTTAGGGCTACGCGGCTTCCGCACGAGTTGATTAATGGTTGGCATTGAGGCCTTTACTCCTATTTGTTCAGTTGCCGATCCTTTTGCAGGACCAATTCTTACCAATGTAAACGGGCAATATATCGCAGATAGAGATTTATTTGCAACCGATTGGAGAAAACATTCGAATCAGACCAGAAATTTATTAAATAATTAAATCCCATGATTATGTAATTAAATTATTAAAAACTGAAGCATTTAATTTATTAATTTGTATAGTGAAGATTTAAGAGTGGGATTATGGGAAGGGCTTTTTTCTTTAGATTCATCACATTTACGATTCTTTGCACTTCGGCACTTGGAAGTGATCAGTATACGCTGTCACTGAAAGATGTTCGGAAAGCGATGGATAAAATGCTTACTTATCATGTTGAAAATAAAGAATTTTCTCCACTCATCGTTAAACGCTCTATGAAGATCTATATTGAGCAGTTCGACCCTGATCGGATCTACCTTCTTAAAAGGGAAGTAGAGCCTTATCTAGGGGTTCCACTTAATAAGAGCCGCGAAATCATCAGTGACTATAATAAGGACCAATATCCTGAGTATTGGAATATCAATTTTACGATCGAACGATCGATCCTAAGGGCGCAAAAGATTCGTCATGAGCAGATTGAGAGGTTGATCAATGAAGGGGAAGAGGGATTAAAAAAATCGGTTACCCTTGCCTATGGGAATTACCCCTCTGATGAAAAAGAATTAAAAGATAGAATTTATGATCGCCTTATTTTAGAAGTTAAATCTCACCTCCGATCGCGGAAAGAGGAAACGATCACTCCTCAGCTTATGCAAGAGATTTTGAATCACCGTTCAAGAAAAACCTTTGCGTTTGAAGAGGGATATCTTAACCCCAGCGAACATCAACTTTCCCTTCATATACTTAAGGCAATGGCAAAAAGTCTTGATGCTCATACTGGTTACTACAGTCCCAGAGAGGCTTATGAGATTCGCACGATGCTTAAGAAGGAATTTTCAGGGGTGGGGGTTGTTCTTCGAGAGGATTTTGATGGGGTCTATATCTCTGATCTGATCCATAATGGTCCTGCGTTTAAGAGTGGAAGTATCCAAGTAGGGGATCTCTTAGTTGCCGTTAACCATCAAGGGGTTGAACAGATAACATTTGAACAACTTCTAGAGGTAATGAAAGGGAAATCGGGGTCAAAAATCACTCTTGGTGTGAAGAGAAATAATACCATCATCCATGTTGATTTGGTTCGGGAAAAAATCACCATGGATGATGAGCGTTTGACCCTTTCCTATGAGCCTTATGGGGATGGAATTATTGGGAAAATCTATGTTCCTGCCTTCTATGATAATGGGGGGAGTGTCAGCCTTGCTCATGATCTTAAAGAGGCTCTCCGAACGTTTAAAGCGGAAGGAAATCTTCTAGGAATTGTGATGGATTTTCGAGAGAATTCTGGAGGATTCTTAAGTCAGGCAGTAAAAGTCTCGTCCTTATTTATTAATGGAGGGCTCATCGTTGTTTCAAAGTATGCCGATGGGGAAGTGAGCTATGCTCGTGATGTCGATGGGCGTCAATATTTTGATGGTCCTCTTGTGATTTTAATCTCAAAGGCTTCAGCATCCGCTGCAGAAATTGTTGCCCAAGCGCTCCAAGACTATGGAGTTGCTATTATCGTAGGCGATGAACGTTCCTATGGAAAAGGGTCGATGCAATTTCAAACGATTACCGATGAAAAAGCAAAAGCCTTTTTTAAGGTGACCGTTGGCCGGTACTATACAGCATCGGGACGCTCGCCACAGATCCAAGGGGTTCAAGCCGATATTCATGTCCCGACTGCCTTCTTTCCTTATAATATAGGAGAACGTTATCTAGAGTTTCCCCTTTCCAATGACCATCTGAGTGGAGATGTTTTCCACTCTCTTATGAATATTAAGCAGGGGTCTTACAAAGATGTGGCCCGTTTTACTGTTCCTTATCTAAAGCCTCGTGAAACCGAGTGGCGACAAATGCTTCCAAAACTTGTTGCCAATAGCCGCAAGCGGATCAAAGATAACCAAAACTACCAGTTTTTCCTCAAGGTGGGAAATGGATACCGCCTTAAAAAAGCTAAGACACAAACCCGTCTAGAGGCCTTGAAAGAAAACTACGGTTCCAATGACCTCCAAATCCAAGAGTCGGTCGAAATCGTCAAAGACATGATCACCATCGGCCGGCAGCACTAATGGGCCCATGAAGAATTTCTCCAACTTAAATTTTATCCATCAGTGCTGCCTGCGGTAAAAACCATTGCGATAAATCTTTCAAAACTCTATGATTGCCTACCCATGCCCCCTATGGCCGGGTAGCTCAGTTGGTAGAGCAGAGGACTGAAAATCCTTGTGTCCCCAGTTCAAATCTGGGTCTGGCCAAATTTTGATCAAGTAAATTGCGCTCAAAATCTGGCCTACTTTCGATGAAGCCTTTTAGAGACTTCCAAGTAACAAATTTCTTAATCGTTTAATTATAAATGCCTTGTTGCTTGCATACTCAAATTAACTCAAGATTTGGTTTTTTCCCGCGTGAGCATCCCGAAATTTAACCCTCTCTGCATCGCCCATATTACTAAATATGGGCTGATTCGATGAGATTAAATTTCGAGCGCTTACTTTGGCAAAATTCCAAATCTTGAATTTGTTTGGGTATATTTTGCACTGGGGGTCGTCATCCTCTCCTTTTGTTAGGACAGGTTTATTTTGAAGAATTAGGGCATTATCATATTGGCTCTACACTAATTCTAAAAATGCAACTCTAAGGAACTCTTCCTCAAAGAGGGTGGGGAGAAATAACAGGATCGTCAGATTTCAGATAGAAAAGCACCTCTTCAAAAAAATCTTTTCCATTCAGGATGTAGATGATTTTTGTTCTCTCCTTTTGGTAATAATCGATCATTTCATCGGTGGGGGAAAAAATCTTGAAAGAAGGAATAGGGAGGGAATCAATCTTAAGATTGACACTTGTAAAATCCACGAACACTTTATCATCATCATAAAAATAGCCTTTATATCCCAGCTCGTAAAGATAAGCCAATTTTTCTCCATACCCAAATAGCAATCCCCATAAATTGTGATTTTTATTCGGTTGTCCTAGCGTATTCCAAAATGTTGAGTCAGGGTTGGAAATATCCCTTGCTGTCTCTAAAGGATCAAAATCTTGTTTTACAGCCTGATAGAATTGGTCGTAATATTTGTGTAGAATCCAAGTTGTTTCAGCAACGTTAATAAAAAATCCAAGATTCCATCGCTGGCAAAAAATGTATTTTGGAGACTTTTCTTTTTCCCAATAAAGCGTCCAACGCTCCCAATGCTCAGATGAACTGAAGCAGGAGTCGATCTCCTTTTTGGGATATTTTATTTTCTGAAATAGAGAAAGTTTATGATATCGATCTTTTTTTTGTTCTTCTGTGATGCCCCCATCTGTTAGCTCAAACAGGGTCATAGGCTTTGATCCAAAAAGGGTATATAACCCTCCTCTACGAATCATAAAATGTTTCAGAGATTGGACCAACTTGCGATCTTGGTTTTCAGCAGAGCGTTTATGATTGTAGTAAAAGAAAATACTTGTTGAAAAAATAAAAAAAACAATGGAGACTGCCAAAAAGTTTATGCGCCTCTTGCGAAATACCATTACCGGTCCTTTAAATAGCCACGAGGATGGTTCAAGGGTACCAGTGAATGAGAAATCAAGCAAGGCCAATTTTTTGAAATAAATGTTGAATTGGAGTTGACAAATGAAGAAGATTTTTCATGCTTTACTTGCGATCACGGCTTTTTTTGGCATCAATCATGCTTTTTGTAATCAATATTATGAAAATGTCGAGCAAGATTTTTTAGAATTAAACAATACAAATGAAAGAATACTTATAGATAATAATCAGCTGAAGTTATTTAAAAATCAATTAATGGTAGAGATTGGAGAAAACTATTTGTTACCTGTTGGCAAACTATGGCAAAAGGAGGAAGGCACTTTCGTAACTTTGAGTACAGATCCTGACTATCGGTATCAATGTATGGGATGTGGGGCAACATACGAGTACCAGCCTCTGGAGTGCCATGTATGTAAAGGAGGAGATTTTATTCCAAAAAGACGTGAGAAACGTTGATATATTTCACTTTAGCCATCACGTTAATTTGCTCTTTACCTCTCTTTTCTTCTGTCCATTTTTCGGGGCTTGGATGGGTTATGGAAGAGGGATGTGTTACAACTCTTTATTTGGAAGGAAGTCCTTATGATAGAGGGTACCAACATGGGGTTTTACTAAGGGAAAAAATACACGATAATCTTAAGGGTTTTATTGGAAGCGAAGACTTTTATAAAGATGAGGTAGTGCAACGGTTTCAAGATCAATTGCCGCAAATTTTAAGCTACATCCCCTCGCATCTCATTGAGGAAATGCAGGGGATTTCTGTAGGGGCAGACGTTCCTTTTAAAAAAGTACTTATGATGAACCTTTTTCCAGAAATGTTTCATTGTATTGGGATTACTCTTCAAGGAGAAGCAACTCACGACGACTCCCTTTACCATGTCAGGGTTCTCGATTATAGTATCGGAAAAAATCTACAAAAAAATGCTGTTCTAATCGTTGTCAAACCCAGCGGGAAAAAATCTTATCTTTCGGTTAGCTATGCTGGCTTTATTGGTGTGATTACGGGAATGAATGAAGAAAAGATTGCAATCGGAGAGATTTCAGGTGATCAATATGGCCCTTGGGAAGGAGTGCCTATGGCATTTCTGTTAAAAGAGGTTTTAGAAAATGCTTTAGGTCTTAATGAAGCGCAGAAAATTATCAAACGTGCTTCACGTGTTTCTGAATACTACTATGTCATTTCTGATGGTAAAATAGAGGAATCTGTTGGGGTTTATGCCACGCACAGCCACGTTTGTTGTATTGGGCCAGGAGAGAGTAACTCCTTATTAACCAGCGACAATATGCCTCAATATTCGATAAAAAAAGCGACTATTTTCAATAATCAACCTAAAAATTGCATTTTACTAGGAGGGTTTGACTCTTTACGTCGTTACTCCACATTGACCGAAAGAGTGCAAAAAGAATACGGATTCATTGATCATGTTGCATGCCAAAGGATCATATTGCCTCCAGTAACCAGTGATGTGAATCTTCATAATGCGATTTTTCACCCTTCATCGCTGGATGTTTGGATCTCAAATATGGGATTGGATCGGACTCCAGCGAGCCAAAGCTGTTATACCCATTTTAATCTTATGCAACTTTTGAACTTTAACCCATAAGTATGACGTGAGTCCCAGTTGGGTTGCTTATCCGGAATATATCCGGAGTAGAAGATTTCCCAATCTAGACTTTGATTGACTTTTCTTGAAAAAATTTCGTTGCGAGAAATCCATTTTCTCTCGTAAAATAGGCGATGTTAGGTGATTTAAGGTAATGGACGGAAAGGCTTTTTCAAGACTAAAAGTCCTTGCGCCACCAGTTCAAATCTGGGTCTGGCCAGATTCAATGATTTTTTTCTTTGGTCTATTGCGGGATATTAAACAGTAGGTTGGTATGAAAATAATAATGTTTGCTTTGGTTGTTATCGGAGTCGTTTTTACGGGATGTGCTCACCGTTTTACGGAAGACCAAATGACACAACTACAAATCCGTGAAATCCAAACGAGAACCTTTTCTTCAAAAGATGCAAAAGATGTTCTTAAGGAAATGATAAATGTTCTTCAAGACGATCAATTTATCGTAAAAAATGCCAACACTGATCTTGGTTTGCTCACAGGGGAAAAAGATATCGATGTTTCAAATGGCTGGGAGCGATTTTTTAGTATTCTTGCAAAAGGTCAACATGCGGTTTGGAAAAATAATGCGGTCATTGAAATATCGGCCAATGTCACTCAGTTTGGAGATGATACCAAGGTCAGAGTTAACTTCCAAAGGAAGAATTTTGATAATCGAGGAGGAGTCCAAAAGGTTATCCAGATCTATGACCAAAGCTACTACCAAGAGTTCTTTGATAAAGTTTACAAAGGGCTATTTATTCAATCAGAAGCACTTTAAAGGAGCACCGATGTCAATCCGTTATTATCTCTATGGACTTCTTCCTCTTATAGCATTTGGATGTGCCCAAAATCATGTGAGTAGTCTTCATTCCACCAAGGAACGAGAGATGACTCTTGGTGTGGTTCAAATGGAAATCAGCCAGGGGATGGATCAAAGTGAAGTTGCCACGAGATTAGGATCTCCAAATATCGTGACAAAAGATCAAAATGGAATGGAAACTTGGATTTATGACAAAATTGCCTCTGAAGTCTCTTATTCCCAAAGTAAGGGGGGAGGAATTGCCGTTGGTATCTGGTCCCTAACGGGCCTTGCTGGTTTTTATGGAAGAGAGGCTGGGGCAAGCGCCAAAACTCAAAAAACACTGACCGTTGTCATCAAATTTGATGAAAAGAGCGCTGTTGATAAGGTTTCTTACCACTCGAGCAAGTTCTAGTCAATGATAAGAGGCATGTAATTATTGACCTTCCAGAAGGGGCGAAGTCTATCAACCATAAAGCCCTGGAGTGCCATCTATTTCGCTGCGTAGGCTGCTAGAATTAATGCATCTACTTCGCTTTATTCCTTCACCAAGTTGGATCACCTTGACTCAGCACTCAGCTAGTATCTACGTCAATTCTATTTGTCTATGCAACGAAATAAGTGACGCTCCGAGGTTTAAGAGAAGGGATTAGTAACCGATGACTAGAGAGAAATGGAGGCGTTGGTATGGGCCACCGAGATGAAGGTTATGAAGTTGAAAGCCCCAGTCACCGCGGAGGGTAAGGTAGGGGATCACATTGTAACGTATGCCAGGGCCGATACTCATAAGGTAGTCGGTTTTAGGTTGGCCAGGGACAGCTCGTTTTACACCAGATAGACCATAGTCATAGAAGAGGAGGAACTGAAACTCATCGTTGAATTTTTTCCATCCTGCAAGAGCGTTAAGGATACTGACAGGTGGGGTACGGAATTCTAAGTTCCAGATAAATATGTTGTCGCCATTGACAATTCTTTCTTTGTAACCACGGACAGTATTGTAACCTCCAACGCCATACTCTTCACTGGGAAGGAGGTTGACTTTGGCAATTTGACCGCGGAAATAATTATGGATTGCCCACTTTTTATAAAAGCGCCAGACGAAGGTGAGGGCAGTCCGTGCATAGGCGTATTGACTTTTTGCAAAAGGGCGGAGAGATTGATAGTCGGCGTTGGTTTGATCGGAGATCCATTTTCCTGGAGACCAAAATCCTTCGATTTCCCAAGAGATCGAGACGGGTTTGATTTCATACCCTAGATTGTAGCCAAGCATAAGCTGGGTGAGGTTCACGTTGTTTTGAGAAATCACAGGGATTCCACCGAGATCAAGGTTGTTATTGGTCCGTTTAAAGTCAAATCCCGTAGAGATTTCATGGAGAAAATTTTTCCGTGGCTTAAGAGCAATATCGTAGCGGAGACTTCCTTGGACAGAAAATCCATGGGTGCGGAATTTTGCCCCCTGAATGTTTGGAACGGAAAAATCTGCATCGACACGGGAGTATCCCCCATATAGGTTGAGCATGTGCTGCCACCAGGGAAGGGGGATTTCATAAAATAGTGTGTGTGCACGGAAACGTTTAAAGTCGGAGGATGTTATAAATTGATAGGAAAGACGTTGGTCGGTCCAAAAAACATCTCCCCAGTTAAAGCCAGCAAAAAGGCGGTTGTTTCCTGTCACATCGTTTCCAGTATTATCGATTCCTGTGTAAACGCGGAGGGGAAAGCGGTCTGCGCAGAGGAGCTCGATGTCAGTTGTCCCTTCTACTTCTCCAGGTTTGTAAACAGCATCGACATGACGGAAAGGGTTGCGATTGAGCCAATAGAGATTTTGGTTGAGGATATCCGATGCAATGTTTTCCCCGGGTTCAAGCTTGATCGCATCTTCATATCGATCACTTTTAAACCATTTATTTTCTTTGCAGTAAACTTTTCCAAGTTTTCCTTCGGTAACAACGAGCTGCAACACTCCTTCTGAAATATCTTGTTGAGGAACAGAAACAGCAACAATAGGACGGTTGTTAATTTGGTAGTATTGAGTGACCCGCTTCTTGATCGCAGTAACCATTTCTTTATCGAGTGGCTGATTATAATAGGTGCGGACTGTTTTTTTTAGTTCGATAATATTTCCAGGAAGGTCGATATGGTAAGGGATGATGCCATGAACATTCTCATAGCCACCAGGATTGAGATCTTCACTATTCCCAACAAGGATGAGCCCTTTAAAGATAGGAGGGGATGATTGGACCTCTCCAAAAAGGAGGAAGGGAAGCAAAGTGATAAGAACAACAATAACCTTTTTCACTTCGCTGACCTTCTTCGGATGAAATAGGGGTTTTCATTGTCTGTGAAGTTAATGGACTCACTGGTATATTCATCGTAAGGATGAAGGTCGCGGAAGAGTTCAGCTGTGAATGGGCCAATAAAATTGACGATTTGGCGTATAAATGTTTTTTGCCTGATGGGTCCTATAGAGGTTTGAATCAGCCCATTTTCTTTATGGAAAACCGTAAAAGGGTGTGCAAAGAAAGGATCTGGATAGGTCATTCCCCATTGATCTTGACTGGTTGTTAAATAGAGGGGCATTTCCTCAATATAATGGCGGCCATTGAATGTTCCATGAATAGAGTTAAAATCGCGGGATGCAGTGAAAATCCGAAGGGGGGAGCTTCCTGTCGTAATCATACTATTTACTCCCATGACGATTCCACCACCAACCCCTAGTTGATCGACAACGATGGTTGTCCCTTTTTCCCCTACGCTTAATATATGGGAGAAGTTTTCCATGATGAGCGATTTTCCAATAAAGATATTAGATCCATGGGTTGTCGAGCTAAGGGTGCTATTTCCAAATAGTGTCAAGTTTCCCTGTGAAACGAAAAGTTCTAAGTCACCACCGGTAGCGGTAATTGACCCATTGCCAAAGAGGTGAAGCCCTTTTCCTGCGAAGAGAGTTACAGTCCCCTGATGAGAGGCGATTTGCCCATGGTTTTCAAGGGAGACCTTTTCTCCAGTATGGATAGCAATTTGACCGGCAGTCATTGAGGTCTCACTTCCATCTAGGAAAAGATTTCCTCCTGATGTTATAGAAAGAGCTCCTCCTTCTCCATCAGTTTTACTCCTATCCTTTAGGAAGATAGATTCTCCACTTATTAAAGAAAGCGCCGGTCCTTTTATTAAGGCTTGATCAGAAAGAATAAGATTCCCTTTAGCATTTGTGAAAATCCCTTTCAAAGAAGTTAAGAGAGAATTTCCCGATAAGATTAGGTCACTCCCCAGAGATAGGGTGATGGGTTGTTGACTACTTATAGAGCTATTATGACCATGGAAAAAACGCCCTAAAGTGATGTCTAAAGAGCTATTCGATTGAACCATCGCACCACTTAAATAGAGAGCGCCTTCTTTTCCAGAAATATTAAGAGGACCACTACTAAAAAGAGAAGAATCTTCAACAGCAAGGACTCCCGACAAATCTGTTACCGATAATTTAGAAAAGAGGGTAAAAAGGCGGGCTTCCTTTTCAAGGAAAATATTTTCCAGTCCTTGAAGAGTCATAAAGCTTGCTCCGGTGCTTCCCATTTCTCCTCCAGAAAGGGTCAAGTTTCCTCCACCGATCCAAGTCAAGGGGCCTCCATCTGCAGCAACTGTTCCAGAAACGACCCCACCACCTTCCGACTGAATATTTAGAGTGTGTCCATAAAGGCCTCCCGAGCAATTTAACAGCCCATTCACAGCGATCTTTTTAGCGTCGAGTTGCCCAGAGATTGTAATCTCTTTAGAATTAAGAGAGACCGTCCCACTCCCATGATTGGTCAAACTTCCATCGACTTTAATTCCCCCTGTTCCACTACAATTAAAGATCAGAGGGTAGGAGCTTGTATAGGTATGTGCCACATCGTCTTTGATGTGGATCGAGCCAGTAGCCCCTCCTTCTCCCTGATAAGAGGTCGTAATTGTTACCGGCCCCTTTTCAATTTCTTCGATGAGGTTTCCAATGAAAATATTTGAAAGATCTGCAGTAGGTTGCCCCTTTTCAAAGGAGTAGTTATAGGGGGCAACAGTGCTGATGGTGACATCTGCCTCAGGATCAAAGATAAGATGTCCTCCATTTCGATCAATTTTTCCAGTGTGGTGGAACCCTTTCTTTCCTGAAATTTCGATATATCCATCATTGACATCGGCGTAGCCTTGAAACGCGGTGACTCCATTGGAAAGGAGGGCGATTCCCTTTGCAAAGAGCTCTCCTCCCTCAGAAACAAGTGTCTTCTCATCACTTGTAAGGATGATTCGCCCATTAATCTCTTTAATTTCTATCTCATCCTTTGGCCTCACAAAATTAATAGCAAGTTCATAAGGATTATCCTCTGCTGCTGCAAGACGCATCCCTACCGTTTCAATCTTTCCAGAAGAGGTCACTTCCCGTCCCATTAATATGACATCGCCATTTCTTGCGCGGATCACCCCTTTGTTAACAATGATCCCTTCATTAAGCGTTGAGGCAATTATGCCACCTACATCAACGACGGCTCCATTCCCAAAAAGAATACCGTCAGGATTGAGAAGAGCAATTTGCCCATTTGCGTGGAGCTCTCCTAAAATTTCGCTCGGGAGTTTTCCTGTGACGCGGTTGAGAACCCAAGCCATTTCACTCGGTTGAATAAAGCGGGTTAATTCTCCTGGATTGATTGAAAAATCTTTCCAGTGAAGGATCGCTCCATCGCTTGCATGAATATGAAGCACCCCTTTCCCAGATGATGAGAGATAGGCACTACCTTTGACAACATCTAAAGAGGTTGGATTCGAAAAAAGATTTAATGTGAAAAGTATAAAAAGTAAAAGTTTTCTCGCCATTCCTTTTTATTAATAGGAAAGCGGCAAAAAATCAATGATATTTTTTTCCATTTGCCTGAGCAAGGAGACGGAGTCTTTTAGTAAAAGAAGCAAGCCCTTTTTCTTCTAGCGCTGAAATTTCAAAGAGGGTCTCTTCTTCATAGGGATAGGCTTTTTTAAATGCCTTAAGATGCTCTTCATTCCCCTTATCAACTTTATTCAAAGCTACAAGAAATGGTTTCTTCAAAATGGCAGGGGAATAAGTTTTTACCTCATCGAGGAGCGTTTGAAAATCTTTGTAGGGATCTCGTCCTTCCTCACCAGAAATATCGATGATATAAACGAGAGTAGAAGTTCGTTCTACATGTTTTAAAAACGAAAGGCCAAGCCCCTTATTGTTGTGAGCATCAGGGATAATCCCTGGAATATCTGCCAAATAGATCCGCGAATAATCATCAAACTGAATAAAACTTAAGTTAGGCTTAAGGGTCGTGAAGGGATAAGCACCCGTTTTTACTTCGATCGCTGCAAGTTTTGAGAGGAGGGTTGATTTCCCTGCATTGGGAAACCCCATAAAGCCAACGTCGGCAATGAGCTTAAGCTCAAGGATAACATCTTGGACCTCTCCCTCTTTTCCAGGGGTGCATTTAGCAGGAGCTTGATTGGTCGGTGTTTTAAAAAAGGTGTTCCCTTTTCCTCCATTTCCCCCCGTGCAAATATGAAACTCTTCTCCAGGTTCTGTTAGATCAAAAAGGAGGTCCCCTGTTTCCCTATCAGTAATCAGCGTGCCACAAGGAACTTTAATAATGAGATCTTTTCCATTCCGTCCATGCCTATTATTTGTTCCACCAGGGCGTCCGTTCTCCGCAGAGATCAGGCGGCGGTTTCGGTAAGCATCAAGGGAAAAGACTTCGGGGTCACTCTTAATAATGATCGAGCCACCACTTCCCCCATTTCCGCCATAGGGGCCACCCTTGGGGATATATTTCTCCCGTCGCCAGGCAATTGTTCCGTTGCCCCCTTTGCCAGCACTAAGCTTAACTTTTACTGAATCTGTAAACATACTATATACAAAGGCTTCTCAAACATGTTTGAGAAGCCTAATCCTTTAAACGTTAGTAATTCTAAAAACTACTGCGCTGGAATAACTGCTACGGTGGTGTTCTTTCCCTTGCGGAATTGAACAATTCCATCGATGAGTGAAAAGAGGGTGTCATCCTTTGCTCTTTTTACATTTTTCGCAGGGTGCCACTTTGTCCCTCTTTGACGTACCAAGATACTTCCAGCAGTGACAAATTCGCCATGTGTTGCTTTAATGCCGAGGCGTTGTGCGTTTGAATCGCGTCCGTTTCTACTTGATCCTTGACCTTTCTTATGTGCCATTCGTTAGTTCCTTTCAATGTCGGTAATTTTTACAACAGCATATTTTTGTCTATGGCCAACCTTGCGGCGGTAGTTTTTTCTCCTTTTATACTTAAAAGAAACCACCTTTGACCCTTTTTTCTCGCCTAAAACTTCACCCTTAACAAGGCATTTTGCCACGTGTGGGGTGCCGATATGGGCGCTTTTTCCGTCGTTAAACATTAGGACTTCTTTAAATTCTATAGCTCCACTCTCAATTCCGAGTAGTTCGACTTCGATCTGATCTCCCTTTTCAACCCGGTATTGCTTACCGCCGGTTTGAATAATCGCGTACATATAGGTTCTCCATAACTTCTATTAAAGAGCGAAGGGCATATCATAGAGTAAGAAGGGCTAATCTGTCAATGTAAATGTTTTTTATCAAAGTCGAGAAAATAGGATCAACCCTTTTTTCGGAGGAGATTTAAAAGATAAATAGTGGTAGCTGTGAGGGCCAGGGTCGCTCCTGGAGGCCAGTTTAGAGTATAGGAAAATCCCATTCCAAGAAAAGAAATGACAAGACCGAGAATGATGGCGATCCCCATCATTTTTGAGAGGCGCTGGGTGTAGGTATTGGCGATGGCAGCGGGGAGGGAGAGGATTGCGATGATGAGGATCGCCCCCACCACTTGGATCATTAGAACGACGGTGATTGCAACAAGAGATAGGAGGAGAAAGTAAAGTAGTTTTACATTCAGCCCTTGGAGAGCAGCTTGTTTTTCATCAAAGCAAATGGCGAGAAAGCGGCGGTGGAAAAGGGCTGCCATGATAAGGACAATCCCATCAAGTCCAGCAAGCATATAAATATCGGCTTTACTTGCCCACAAGATATTCCCAAAGAGATAGTTAGAGATTTCAACCGTATAACCAGGGGTAAGGGAAATAAAGATCACACCGACCGACATTCCAAAGGCCCAAAGAGCAGCAATAACAGTATCTTCCCGCTGCCGATAATAGAGGCGAATGGTTCCTATTAGCCAAGCGGAAAGGATCGCTGCGATAAGCGCTCCATGGATCGGTTCAAGCCAACTGATATTGTAAACGCGCTTAATATAAAGAGCTGCTCCGAGTCCTCCAAGAACTGAGTGAGCGATACTTCCGCTGATAAAGACGATCCGTTTCACAACAACATAGGATCCCACAACGCCACCGGCAACCGATGCGCCAAGCGTAGCAAAAAGAGCCATCCGAAGAAAAGGTTGGGTAAAAATCGCTGTGACGAATCCAAACATCAAAAGATCATCCATGGTACATCCCAATCGTAAAATGTTTGCAGACATCACCGGGTTTCATGGAAGAAACTTCGTGTTGGAAACAAAGAACTCTTTCTACATTTTGTACAATGGCTTCGAAGTTATGGGTGACAATAAGGATAGTTTTTTTCCCTTGCAGAGTTTTTAAGTAAGCAAAAATTGCTTGCTCAGATTGGGGATCAATATTTGCGGTTGGTTCATCGAGAAGGAGAATTTCAGGGTCACACATCAGCGCTCTTGCAATGAGAACTTTTTGTGCTTGTCCACCAGAAAGTGAGCCGAAAGGTCTTTCTTCAAGCCCTTCAAGCCCCACTTCTTCTAGGAGCTTCTTGGCCTCCTTTTTTTCACTTGATGGAAGAGCTCCCCACCACTTAAGTTTCGTTAAGCTTCCCGTTAAGACAACTTCCAAAGCAGAGATGGGAAATTGTTTGTCATAGGAATTGATCTGAGGAACATACCCAATCTTTGTTTTAGGGATATTGACTTCTACTTTTCCTTTTTCAGGAGATAAAAAACCAAGAATGAGATTCAGTGCAGTTGTTTTTCCGCCCCCATTGGGGCCGATAATCCCAATATATTCCCCTTGTTTTATGTTAAAGGAGACATCTTTCAAAACCTCGACCGATCCGTAAGAAAAAAAGACATTTTTAAATATGGTTAGATTCATTTCGTAATAGCGTTTCCGACTTTTTCAAGGGTTGTCAAAATATCTTCTGCTAAAGGATCGAAACTCTCCACCCTTAAGTTTAACCTCTCTGCAATTATTTCAGCTCCTTTATTATGAAACTGTGGGCCAGTAAATACGCAGATCACATCACTATTTCTAGCAAGATCCAGTACGTGTGTTATATTTTGGGGAAGGGGGCTTTTTCCTTCACACTCGACAGAGATTTGTGTGATATTATAGTCATAGCAGAAATAGCCAAGTGCGGGGTGGGAAACAATGATAGCTCTTTTTTGATAAGGGTGAAGATCTTTTTCCAGTTTAGCGTCGAGCGCTTGAATTTTTTGAATAAGAGCTTCCCCATTTTTTCTATAGAGATCTCCATTTTGAGGGGTGAGAGCGGTGAGAGCTTCAATCAAAATCTTTACCTGCATTGGGAGAATCTTAGGACCTAGCCAAAAGTGCAAATCTTTGAAGCCGGTTAAATCGAGGTCAATACCTCTGCAGACATCGATAAATTTGGCATCTTGAGAGTAGGAAAGAAGAGGCAATTTCTCATCCATTTCAAGGACTCGTACTTCTTTGGACCCTTCACGGATCGCTCCTAAAAGCTTCCTTTCATACCCTTCCCCTACACCAATAAAAAGGTCGGCATTTTGCACCCATCTCATTTGAGTAGGAGTGGCTTCAGTTGTATGAGGATCAAAGTTAGCTTTTAGAGCCACATTTACGATCATCGTCTCCCCAACGATTTCCTTAACAAGGTAGGCATAGGGGGGGATGCTTACAACAACAAGAGGCTTTCCCTTTGGAGGAGAAGGGTCCCTTGCGCAGCTCACCGATATTGCTAAGGCAGTTAAAAGAAAAATTGAAATCAAACGTTTCATCTTACACCATCAAACCTGAGCTCGACTTTATACATTTTTTGGGCTCCATCTCCCCAGTGATTCCAGCGAATCAGAGTGGTTTTTAATTTTCGGAAATGGCCACTTGACCATTCCATTCAAATTAAAAACATCCTGCTCCGGAGGAAGGACCGGAGATCTGCTGGTCAAAAAATGTATAAAGTCGAGCTCAGGTGAGTATATCCTATCTTAATTCTAATTGTAAAATAATTCTCTGTCCTTTATCCTCCTCCCTCGAAAACAGGCCGAACTGTTGCAGGTATACCCAAACAGCTTGAAGAGTCAAAAACCAATTCTTCAAGTTGTCTGGGTATATATATACCTTATTTTGGAGGGGTGTCCGAGCGGCCGAAGGAGCACGCTTGGAAAGCGTGTATACGTGATAAGCGTATCGTGGGTTCGAATCCCACCTCCTCCGAATTTTTTTGTATGCCAGAAATTCTGGTGTTTGTGTATATCCTAAGAGGATATAAAAAATTGGAATATCCCGATGAAGTGCCCTTTTTGTGGACATGAAGAGTCTAAAGTAACCGATTCTAGAAATGCGAGTGAAACCAACGCCATTCGCCGTCGTCGAGAGTGCTTACAGTGTGCACGCCGTTTTACGACGTTTGAAACGGTGGATATTTCCATGCAGATTAAAAAACGTGATGGAAGTTATGAAGACTTTAGCCTTCAAAAATTAATTAAAGGTCTCGACGCCGCATCGCGGCATACACGGATTAGTCATGATCAAGTACGTGATTTAGCCTCAACAATTGCAAATGAGCTCATAGAAAAACAAGTGCGTGAGGTTGATACGACAACCCTTGGGCAAATTGCAATGGATAAGCTTAAAGAACTTGATACCGTTGCCTATATCCGTTTTGCATGCGTGTATCGACGTTTTAAAGATGTTGATGAGATTATGGATGCTATTCATACGATTGCACCAGAAGAAGTGAAAAAATGAGGTTAACTGATGCCAATAAAAAAAAGTGATATTGAAAAATTTAAAAAGCGTCTTCTTGAAATGAAGGTTCAATTAGGAGCATCGCTCAAAGCGGTTTCTGACGATGTCAAAACTTCTGAAGAGTCAAAGGGGTATTCACAGCACCAAGCCGATGAAGGGACTGATGGTTTTGGGCAAACGATCAGTATCGAAGTTTCAACAAAAGAGCAGGGAATCGTTAGACAAATCGATCGAGCACTTGAAAAAATTGAAGACGGAACCTATGGCATTTGTGATATATCTGGTGACGATATCCCAATGAAAAGATTGGAAGCAGTCCCCTATGCAACGATGACAGTTGGAGCCCAAGAAAAACTCGAAAAAGGGATGATTTAGTATCGCGCCGATGAGAAGGGTCTGGATCTTATTATTTTTAGCAGGAGTTTTCTTCACCATCGATGCTGCCTCAAAATATTGGGTCGATCAGCACCTGATCCCTATCCGCTATGCTCCCCCTCTTTATCCCTTTGGCGGAATTGGTGTCTTTCAAAATTTTCTCGGAATCGACTTTTGTATTAATAAGGCAAGCAATACAGGAGGCGCATGGAGCCTTTTTTCCGATTATCCAAAAGCTCTTCTTACCGCTCGGATAGGGATTATCCTGACCCTTTTTTGCTACACCATTTTCTTCAATAAAGAGAGAGAACGAGACCTTCCATTTATGCTCATTTTAACAGGTGCGGCGGCAAATATCGCCGACTTTTTTATCTATGGATCAGTCGTTGACATGTTCCATTTTATCCTGTGGGGCTACTCCTTTCCCGTCTTTAACGTTGCTGACATGTTGATTTTCTTTGGCGTTTCCTCTATCCTTATTCAAGAACTTTTCAAAAAGGTCAGAGGTCATGCTCCTCAGCCATCCTAAAGTTGAAGGGCAACTGCAAGCCTCTAAGTGGTTATCGCACCGCGCATTATTGGATACAAGGGAAATAGTTAGCCTCTTTAAGGCCCTCCCTTCCTTTTCCATCTATAACGTATCAGAGCTTGTTAACCTCCATGAGGCTCGGATTTCAACCGAAGATTTTCTAGCCAAATATATCGACTATATTACCTCACTAAAAGCGGGACTTTTCCCGGATGAAGAACATATCAAACCCTATTTTTCATCAGCATTTTCTGCAGAGGAAGATCCCCTTTATGCCATGGAGGTGAAAGAGGGGAAATATATCATTAAAGTAAAAAAGCCTGTTGTTCAACTGAGTCTCCATCATTTTACCTTTTCAGAAGAGCAGATGGCATTTCATTCAATGGTTCACTCAAAACACTCCATCACATGGGGAATACAATTCGCTTATCCACAGCTTTACTCTAATTCTATCACAAATGATGTGGTCGAGGTTTATAAAAATCCTGACATCCCCAATACTAAACTCTTTAAGACATTGGCGAAGTGGATGCGGGAAAACACTACCCCTGCTCCCTTCATGGTAGGAGAAACTCCGCTGAATGCGACCTTTCGTCTTGGTAAAAAATGCAAAAGTTGGATTCATGAGCACTCCCAACTTGCAATTTCAGGCCTTTCAATATGACCCTAGAAATTCTCTCAATTGGAAATGAACTCCTTTCGGGCCATACCATTAATAGTAATGCTGCAGTCATTGGGCAGGCCCTCCTTCCCAATGGTTTTTCCATCGACCGTGTCACCCTCCTTCCCGATGAGGTCACCCTCCTCAAAAAGGGGATCGAAGATGCAATGGAGCGCTCCACCTTTATCATTACAACAGGAGGCCTTGGGCCAACAGGTGATGACCTAACCCGCGATGTTATTGCTGAGATTTTCAATGCCACACTTGTCTACGATGAAGCGATTGCAAGTGATCTCATCAGAAGATTTGGGAGCGACCTTCCCACCTTAGAAGATCAAGCGATGGTTCCAAAAGGGGCTAAGGTTATTCCTAACACTCTTGGAACAGCTCCTGGATTTGTTCTAGAAGGACAAGCGACACTTTTTGTCCTTCCAGGTGTTCCCTCCCAAATGGAAGCGATGCTTCCCGCTGTCATTGCCCACCTTGAAAAACACCACACCAAATCGCACTATGTTGAATCCCTTTACCTCTGTTTATTATCAGAGCAAGCGGTGGATCCCTACCTCCGCACCTTAGAAAAAGAAAACCCCGGCATTGATATCGGGATTTGTCCAGGGTATGGGACCCTCTCCGTCTATGTCCACGGAGACGACCCAAAAAAACTTCCACCTATCCGTGATCAAATCGGTAAAAAGTTTGCAGCACATACCTACTCCACCTCCAATAAGCTCATTGAAGTTGCGCTCCACGAATGGATGGTAAAAAACAAAAAGACCTTTGCAGCAGCCGAATCCTGTACCGGGGGCCACCTCGCCGCCCGACTCACCGCTCACCCTGGTTCCTCCGATTATTTTCTCGGAAGTGTCGTTTCTTACTCCAATAAGCTTAAAGAAACGGGACTTGGCGTTTCCCCAAAAACCCTTAAAACACACGGCGCTGTTAGCAAAGAAGTGGTTTTAGAAATGGTTCAAGGGATCCAAAAACTTACTGGAGCAGACTATGCTGTTGCCACATCAGGGATTGCCGGCCCCGATGGAGGAACATCCGATAAACCGGTAGGGACCGTTTGGACAGCAATCGCCACCCCTGAAAAAACTTTCGCTGCCCTTATCCCTATCAAAGGGTCAGCAAGAAACCGAGCGCTCATCATCGATTACACCGTCACCTACCTGCTTGCCTCCCTCTACCGCCACATTGTTTACCAAACCGAGCTCTATTCATGACCTACGAACTTCTAGATAGTGGCAACGGAGAAAAGCTCGAGCGGTTTGGTGACTATACCCTGATTCGCCCCTCTCCTCAAGCCCTATGGAAACCCCAAGAGCCTAAGCTTTGGAAAACAGCTAATGCCACCTTTAAAAGGGGAAAACCTTGGAAAGGGATTCCCAAATCGTGGACCCTAAAATATAAAACCCTCACCTTTAAAATTGTCCCCACCGACTTTGGTCACCTTGGGCTTTTCCCCGAACATGCTGAGCACTGGAGCTGGATGGAAACCAAGTTAAAACCCCATTCAGAAGTCCTAAATCTCTTTGCTTATTCTGGCGCTGCGACCCTCTTTCTTGCAAAGAAAGGACATGCCGTCTGTCACCTCGATGCCGCCAAAGGGATGATCGATTGGGGGCGTGAAAATGCCACCCTTAATAAACTTGAAAAAGCCCCCGTCCGATGGATTGTCGATGACGCCCTAAAATTCCTCCGTCGCGAAATCAACCGGGAGCGAAAATATGATGCCATTCTTCTCGACCCTCCCAGTTTTGGCCGTGGCGCACAAGGGCAAGTTTTTAAAATCGAGCAGGATATTCTTCCCCTTCTTGAACTTTGCAAACAAGTTCTCAAACCAACCCCTGCTTTTGTCCTTCTTTCCTGCCACACCCCAGGTCTCACACCCAAAGTTCTCCATCACCTCCTTGCCCAAACCTTCCCCAACCTCGTCATCGAATCTGGTGAAATGACCCTTTCCAGCAAAAACTACCCCCTTCCATCCGGCTGCTATGCAAGAGGTTAAGTATTGATAAAGGGATAGATGTATACAAAATAAGAAAAAATCATCGCTTCCGTTGTTTTTTCTCCGGCTGTTTATTTTTCTCTTGGGGATGAGATGTACTCCAGAAGTTGTTTTAAGGATATCTTCAAA
>JANQJL010000069.1 GCA_028281675.1 Simkaniaceae bacterium | reverse complement strand
CCTTCGCCAAGGTGGCCTCACCTTGGCTCGGCACTCAGCTTGTATCTCCGCTAATTCAAAAGGCCGCTGCCGCGAAATAGGTCGCATTCACGGGTAGTACATTATATAAAAAGTTATTGGTCCAATTTAACCCATCTTTTTGGTTCTGGAGATCTCTCAAAATCTCGCCTTGTCCATAGACAATGTTCTCGATTTTTCTGGGCGGCAAAGCGGAGAGATCGACAGCAACCTCTCTGTGGGTTGTCGAGATCGAGCGGGCAGCCGGGCTGGAAAAGATGGATCAAGTTATAAAAAAAAAGGAGCAAAAAATTTTTGCTCCTAAAAATGACCCCATCAGGGGGTTGTTTAGACCCTCTTTATAGGCTAACAGGGAAAGTTAAAATTGAAATGCTGCACGGGCAACGATTCCAGACATAGTGAGGTTTCCATCTGCGGCAAACACTCCATGTCCATCTTGATCTTCAAAGCTCCGATCAAGTCTTAAGTAATCAAGGAGAAAGTGATTTTCCCACCCCAATAAAAAACTCAAGTAAAAACGGTCTTGGTTTCCTAAAAGAGACTCCCATTGGATCCCTAACCCTAAATCGATCATCGGTAGCATCGCATAGAGAGGATGGAAATAGGTCGATTTGATATTGGTCGTGATTTGCATATTCCCGTCGACCTGAAATTGAGTCGATGTTCTCTTTTGGTTTATTTTTCCATAAACGAGAGCAACATCTCCTTTCACTGCAAAGCTCCATTTCTCTGCAAAGTACCAGTTAGAATCAAGTCCGCCAACAAAGCCTACACCCCAGTCGGACTGTCTCAACCGTTCCCGATCTCTCTTGAAGATGACAGTACTTATAGCACTACTTGTTGCATCTAGGTTAGAGCGCACATTAAAGCGAAGAGAAGACCAATATCCCCTCGTCCCAAAGAAAGGGCGCAATGAAAGGTACCGGCTATTCCAAAAGCGTCGTCCTATAACGAGGTCAATTTGGTTAAAGTTAAGGGATATTCTTGTACTTATCGATGAGTAGACGTCTCCTGGATTAATAGACCATGGGGAGAAAAGGACCTGATTTCCAATAGATGGATTATTGCTGTCGACCAAATCTAGACTAGAGACCTTCTTAGAGCGATCTGCATTATTATGGAAGTAGGTCCATTCCCCTTTAAGGTCCCAGCCATCTCTATCAAAAACTAGTCCAAGCGCTGCCCGCACTCCAGGATCCCACTTCCAGTCTAAATCCCGTGATTTAGTGGGAACGGCTATTAAGTTTCCAGGACCTATAATCGATGGAAGTTCCGTATTTTTAATAAAGGCAGGGGTGTCAGAGAGATTCCCATACCAATATAGAAATTCTACATTGACAAAGGATTGAACCCCTTGGGTCAAAAAAGGGCCTACAGGGGGGTTGGCAGTGATGGAGGGGGGGTGTTGCTTTTGATAGGGACTTGAATTAGCAGGTCTCATTTGATCTTGCGCGGCAAGAGTGCCACAATAGATCATACTGAATGCGGTTGCAAATCCAGCAATTCTTTGTTTAATCATTGTTTCTCCTAAGTATTTTTTCATTTTTGATCTTTTTCTTAAAATTCAAATGTGCCTCCCGCTGATATTCCAGATAAGATAAGGTTTCCATCAGAGTGGTATATCTGAAGATCCATTTGGCGGTTTCCCGATTCGGTAGATTCATTTAAAGGTCTATCAAAGCGGTTAAAGTCGAAGAGGAAATGGTTTTCCCAAAGAATCGAAAGGGCAAGGTGATAGCGGTTGTTATAGAGGTGGCTGTTCCAGCGGAGTCCTAATGCGAGATCAAATGTAGGAACAGCTCCCATCTGACCATGAAAGAGAGTCGCTTTCCAAAGTTGTATCTGGGCGCCATCTCGAGTAATATCATTGAACTCTGTTCTTTTGACGGCCATTCTTCCATATACAAGGCCTAGGGCTCCTTTTGAGAGGAAGCTCCAGTGATTTAAAAAGTGCCAATTTCCTTCTACGCCATTAATGAGTCCAACCCCCCAATACCGTTGCTTGAATCTTCCGCTACCTACCGCGACAGTAAATCGGTTCCTGTTATCAAGAAATCGCTCGGCTGCTGAACCGAAGTAATGAATGGATGAAGCGATTCCTTGGATCCCTATTGAAGGGCGCACATTAAGGAAGTGGCTCACCCAAAAGGAGCGCCCAACATCTAAAAGCCAGTTGTGGTAGAGGAGGTTATATCTTCCTTTCACAACGGAGCGATTGGTCGTAGGATTAACCATGGGAGCAGAGAGTCGAAAAGTTCCAGGTATAGCGTTTTGGATGTTTGCGGTTGTCCCATCTATTTGGGTGTCAACCGCTTTTGTTAAACGGGTTGAATTATAGAAGTAGGTCCAACTGCCGTTTAAGTCCCATCCATCTCTATTAAAGATTTTCCCTATACGCAATCGAAAGCCAGGATCCCACCTCCAGTTAAAGTCTCGCCCTTTTAAAGGAACACGTATGTTTTCGCTCGGGTTTGTTTGGTTATTTTGAAGTTTTACGCCATCTTTACGGACTGGAGAAAACTCAGAAAGATTGGAGTAAAGGTATAAGAAATCCCCTTCAAATGTCAATTGGGCATTTTTGTCTAAAAAAGGACCTGCAGCTGGATTAGAGAGATTGTTTTGTGGCCGCGTATTAAAGCCGGTATAGTTTTTTTCATCTCCACTCGAAAATGTTTGTGTTGGACGTCCATTAAATCCTGATGAGAAGTTCGAAGGAGAGGGTTTTTCTTGAGCTACAACTGTGGCGCAAGACAGCGCTCCAATTGCAATAAATGTAAGTAGTGATTTCATGAGTTTTTAATCCTTGTTCATATTGAGTGTGGCTTTTTCTACACACAAGCAAAAAGCAATTAATTTTTACGTATAATATACACTACCTTTTTTTTATACTAAAATTTTTAGGTGCACCATATTTTTTTTATCATAACCGCGCCAAAAAACTCGGCCCTTCAGAGCCGAGATGAAAGGCGCGAAGAGATCACTTTTCAGGTGTTTTTTGACCTTCAATATAGTGTT
>JANQJL010000003.1 GCA_028281675.1 Simkaniaceae bacterium | reverse complement strand
AGAAATTAACTCCCCACTGCGCCACTTTTTTGCCTCTCTCCCAGAAGCTGCCGCTCGCGGGCTCAAGCCAAAGCATTTTAGTTATAATCACCTCAAAGGGATGTGTATGAGTTGCTGGGGCCTCGGTTTTAAAACAATCAGACTTCAGTTTCTCCCCTCTCTCCGTGTCAGATGTGATGCCTGCAACGGCAACCGTCTCAAACCCCTCAGCCTACAAATCACCTACAAAGGAAAAAACCTTGGGCAACTTCTAAAACTTACAGTCGAAGAAGCAACAACCTTTCTTCCTCCCATCCCCAAACTCCAAAATACCCTCGATACTCTCATCTCTGTTGGTCTCGGTTACCTCACCATTGGCCAAGAAATTCAATCCCTTTCCGGTGGTGAAGCAGGACGAATCCGCCTGGCCCGTGAACTTTCGAAACGGTCAACTGGAAAAACACTCTATCTTTTTGATGAGCCCACCATCGGCCTCCACTCCGACGATATCGCTGGACTTCTCCCTATTTTTAACACCCTCGTCGATAAAGGAAACACCGTCATTATCATTGAGCACAACCTCGATATCCTCGCCGCCGCCGATCACCTCATCGACCTTGGCCCTGGCGCCGGTGCCGCAGGAGGCAAAATCATCGCCTCAGGAACCCCTGAGGCGCTCGCCAAAGCCCCCTCTTCCCTCACAGGAAAATACCTCGCAAAAATCCTTTGATTTTGCTAGAATTGGCTGTGCCGGGGAACTCATGGAATAAAGTGGTCCGAACCAGGTCAGGACAGGAATGTAGCAGCCTTTAGGATTTAGCATTATGCCAAGAGCCATCTCCGGCATTTTTTGTGTTCCTTGTTTTTATTTATAGACTTTTCTATATTCTTTGTTTTTCTTTAGTGGAGATCACCATGACACTAGTAGAAACCAAAGAGACCCTTGCTAAGCAAGTCATTGAAGCGGCACATGAGGTACATGAGATTCTAGGGGGACCGGGCCTTCTTGAGACAGTTTATGAGTCAGCACTTGCTCATGAACTCAACTTGCGAGGAATCAAAAGTCAGCAACAAATTCCTGTCTCTGTCTTATATAAATCAACAGAAGTTCGCGACCCACTTTTCTTAGATCTTCTTGTCGAAGAAACCCTCATCATTGAAATTAAAGCAACGGGAAAAGATTACCCAATGTATCGTGCACAGCTCGCTACCTATCTTAGGTTAACGAATCGATCTCTTGGACTCCTGATTAATTTTGGGAAAGAAAGCCTAAAACAAGGGATCACTTATGTCGTTGCCTCTGCTTAAAATCCGGAACTTGGGTTAAAAAACTCTGAGAGGAGGATGTCAAAGTTTTTCGAAGAATGCTTCTAGTGTTAACTGGTGTGTAGTCGATAACTCCTAATTTAGCTTTATAACCCGCTTTATCCACATAAAATATCAAGGTAAACCCTATTTTTTCACTATAATTCATTTTACCCGTGAATGGGACCTATTTCGCAGCAGCGGCCTTTTGAATTAGCGGAGATACAAGCTGAGTGCCGAGCCAAGGTGAGGCCACCTTGGCGAAGGTGAGAAGCGAAGTAGATTCGCTGATTCAGAGGGATGGCTGCCGCGAAATAGGTCGCATTCACGGGTTATAGATGTTCTTGCTTAACCGCACGCGTTAAAAGAGCGCCCACCGCTTCTTTAGGATTGATCCCTTCATAGATAATGGCATGCACCGCCTCAGTAATGGGCATTTCAACACCTGTTTTTTTACCTAGCTCAAGTGCTGATACGCAAGTATAGGCCCCCTCGACAACCATCCCGATTTTTTCGCGCGCTTCATCAGGGGTAAGCCCTTCTGCTAAGAGTTTACCGAAGATATAGTTGCGGCTAAGGGTCGATAGGCATGTAGCGCATAGATCACCTAGTCCTGATAAACCGTTAAGGGTATCAGAGCTGCAGCCAATTGCATCGCCGAGTTTGCGTATCTCGTGAAGACCACGAGTCATAAGAGCTGCTTTGGTATTTTCTCCATAACCAAGGCCATCGGAGATAGCGCAAGCAATGGCAACAATATTTTTCATTGCGCCGCCAAAAGAAACACCCCGCATATCATCATTCGGATAGACGCGGAAAAAAGAAGTGGTAAACGCCTCGCAGATTTGCATCATTAAATCGTAATTATAAGCTGAGGCCACGACAGAAGTGGGAAGTTTGCGCATGACCTCGTTAGCCAAACTCGGGCCACTAATGCAACCAATGCGATCTCGATAATCCTCTCCCATCACTTCAAGAGCAACTTCTGACATCAAAAGTCCCGTTCCCTGCTCGATCCCCTTAGAAGTGAGGACGACCGGAGGGCCCATGAGCCCTGATTTTTTAATAAGATTGAGAACGGGCCTGAGCCCTTTTGAAGTGACCGATTCAATAATTAAATCAACATCGGTAATCGTTTCTTTTAGATCTGTAGTAAGGACAAGGTTTTCTTCTGCTTGATGATTACGGAGCTTTGGATGAGACCCTCCCCGCTTTAAGACTTCAGCAAGAGACATATTCCCCGTCCAAAGCTTTACTTCATACCCTTTTTCTGCCAAAAGATTTGCCAAACAAAAGCCCCAGGCTCCTGCACCTAAATAACCGATTTTCATGACTTGTCCTAAATTTTTTTATATGGATTATAACTGATTTGACCTTTTAACCCAAGTGATGACCTAGGGGTGATTAGCTAAATTTTCGATTTTTTTTGAGAAATCGAAAATTTAGATGATTGCTAACAGGTTATTGCTAGGGTTATTACGTCATGAGAGCTTTTGCAACAGTTATCAAACTATCTGGGCCTGAACGGTTTTTAAGAGGTGCAAAATATTTCTTACGGTCTGAAGTAAGGATTTTAAAAGAATTTGCATAGGGAAAGAGATCGAAAATAAAGTATTCTTTTTTTGAAATCCATTTTCCATTTACTTTTTTTCGAACCGTATGCTGAGGAAGAGCCACTGCCGCTGCCCGCTTAACAAAATCCATCGTACAAGAAAAAATCCCTGTATTCCCAAGAAGGTCCTCATCGACTTGTCCAACCTCTGAATACTCCTCCACCCAGAGCTGTTCTCCTTGAAAAATCACTCCGATTTTTTCATCTAGACTTCTCCGCTTTACACCTCTTAAAGCAAGCTCTACCCCTTGATTAGCAGCGATAAGTTCTTCATCAAAAGGAGTAGCTAAAGGATTGTCAACAGGGATCACTTGAAGGTATTTAACTCCCATTTCGTTCCATTTGTCCCAGATTCCTGCAGCGCAAAAATAAGTAAAGGCTTTCCCATTTCCATCAGGATATCCCTCTTCCATCCCTTGTTTAAAGAAAGTGAGGTCAAAGTTTTTCAGGTAGTCAACGGTAGCTTCATGGTTAAGTGGAGAGGTCATAATTGCAACAGGCCCCCCCTTATCTTTCACTTTTTCGAGGAGGATTTGAAAGAGAGTCTTTTTCCTTAGGATTGGAAGCTCTACGCACCCTTTTGGTCCATCAAAGCCAAGTCTCGTTCCTTGACCCCCAGCAAGGATTAAACATCCCGTTTTAGTTTCCAAAGAGTGCCTCATAAACAGCGCTCAGGGTTATGTTTGCAACGTTATCATTTTTTCCATGGAGAGGAATATGTTCAAATTGGGGATTGGGAGAATCAACTTTTTGCCTGAGAACTCCTTGCCGTGGATCGGCCCAAAGCGAGACAACCCGTATGGGGTAAGAGGCATTGACATAGTAGGCAATCGATAAGATTCCCGAATCTGGAGCGACTAAATAACGACACCGATTCTTAATAACAGAAAGCATTTGAAAGAGGTTCGTCTTCCCGCGGAGATCAATCACATCTTCCATTAAAAAGGCAGGCTCATTGTCCATTCCAAATAGAAGGATTTTACCCCTCTTCTCTTCATGGATCTTTTTAAAAAGGTTGCGCCAAGTGCGAAGGTCCCAATTCTTTTCATATCCATAGAAAGCCCCTGTCTCGGTTTGAACATGGCATCCAATGTAAATCTGATTAGGATCGAGTCCGTATTGATCCACTAAAATGTCCCACTCCTCATTCCAGTTAAGTTTTGGAGTGAGCGTTCCGAGTTGCCATTTAAGCCAACGGGTCGGATCAGGTTTTTCAAGAACGACATCAAACATATTAGGACTAAGTTGATGTTCTTTAAGAGTTGCATCGATATCGATCGGTTTTCCCCTTTCCCATGTTTCCCCCACAATAACTTTCACATCCTCAAGCATACTAAACGTATCAGCTAAATCTTTCCGCGTCATAAAGGTAACCGACGCACGGGGAATATAACTTCGGATTCGATAGACAAGAGCATAAAGGCCAAGAGGAATATCACCCAGTCCCCGATTCCACACAATTAAAAAACGACTTTTTTCCTCTTTGACCATCTGCTTGAGAAGTTTATCAAAAGGATTCGGGCGGAAAGGACCTAGTAATTTCTTAAGCATGACTTCCCAACTCAGCGTTTAGTTTAGTTAAAACTGCCTGAGTAACCTCATCAACCCCAATACTTTTCATACAGGGAAAATCAATCGGACAAACTCTTTTAAAACAAGGAGAGCAAGGAACTTTTTTCTGAATAATATTTTGACTTTGTCGATAGGGTCCTGTTACCACGGGACTCGTCGAACCAAATAGAGCCACGAGTGGAATGTCTAAACTATCTGCGATATGCATTGGCCCACTATCATTTGTTAAAAAGACCGAGCAAATCTTAACCAATGCCAGAAATTCGCGAAGATTCGTCTTCCCTGCTAAATTAATCACCCGCTTCGAAAGGCCGCTACAGATATTTCCAATGAGCTCTTTGTGAGACGAATCACCAAAAAAGAGGATAGCGTGACTAGGATCGGCATCGATAAGCTTTTTTGCCACCTCTTGAAAACGGTCGGGAAGCCAACACTTTGCTGTTCCATAAGCAGCCCCTGGATTAATCCCAATAACCTTTGCATCAGGAGTGATGTCAAACGGCTTGACAAATTCCCAAGCTCCCTTTATCTCTTCATCTGTAAGAGCAAGGCGGGGCATTGTATCAGAAATAGGAATGCCAAGAGGAACTAAAAGTTCCTTGTAGGTGACCACTAAATGTTGCTCTTTCTTTTTTTCAGAAAAAGAGACTGGATGACTTAAAAACAAACTCCGTCCATCTGCTCGATATCCCAATGTATTTTTTACATTTCCTTGCCAAAATCGCCATGCAGAAGAAAAAGAGTTGGTCAACAAAATTCCTAAATTATAATTTCCATTTTTAAGTTTCGCGACAATATTTCGCTCGCCGATTCGTCTCAAAAAACCTTTCCCCCGCTCCACTTTAAAAAGTTCATCAACTGCCGGATCATTTTCCAAAAGAGGGGCCACATTGCTTTGACACATCGCCGTAATTTCAGCCTCGGGAAACCTCTTTCTCAAATCGACAAGAATAGGAGTTGCCATCACCAAGTCTCCTAGCCAGTTGGGCATCCGGACAATGATTGATTTTGGATTAAGCTTCTCAAGACTTTTCATACCTTAAAGATTAACAGAAAATACTTTTCCATCCATACTGAAAAAATATGAGACAAAACAAAATTATCATTTTAGGAATCGATCCCGGAACACGGGCCACCGGCTATGGTGTTATTGAAACCGACCTCCGAACCTACACCCCTCTTGATTTTGGGTGTATCTGTCCATCCCCAAAACTTTCGTTGCATGAACGGTATGCTCTCATCCATGAAGGAATCGAACACCTCCTCGATCTCTATCCTATTGAAGCCCTCTCTGTTGAAACACAATTTGTCAGCCGCAACGCACAAAGCGCTCTCAAGCTTGGGATGGCACGGGGTGTCGCTATCCTCGCTGCCACTAAACGGAGAATCCCCACCTTTGAATATGCCCCAAAAAACGCAAAACTCGCCGTCGCTGGAAATGGCTCGGCCACAAAGGAGCAAGTCCAAAGAATGATGCAAACACTCCTTAACCTCACAGAAATTCCCAAACCCGAGGATGCCGCCGATGCGCTCTCCCTTGCCATTTGCCATGCAAACTCCATAAAACAGGTTACCCCTCATGCTTGAATATATTAAAGGTGTTCTTGTCTCCATCAATCCCCATAAAGCAGTCGTTGATGTCAGCGGTGTTGGATATCTCCTCTATATTCCCCTCAGCGCTTTTTCTGCCATGCCTCCCATCGGCAAAGAAGTCACCTTTTTTATCTCTTCCATCATCCGTGAAGATTCCCATAGAAATTTTGGATTCCTCTCCGTCGAAGAACGGAACCTTTTTGAAAAAATCAGCGCCGTTTCAGGGATTGGTCCAAAAACAGCCCTTTCTCTGATCGGTCATCTCGATTCCAATGCCCTCGAATCCGCCATTACCACAGCCAACACAACCCTCCTCTCTAAAATTCCCGGGATCGGAAAAAAAACTGCCGAACGCCTCATTGTCGAGCTTCGCGATAAAGTCCTTAAAGGACTTAAAAATTCTCCCTTACCACCTACTTCTCAAAAAGGTCTTTCCGAAGAAGACCAAAAAGTTAACGATGCCCTTTCCGCACTCATGAATCTTGGTTATAATTCTCTTCAAGCACAGCAAGCCGTTAAGAAAGCTCTCACCCATTTCTCTGAGCCACCGGAGATTAGCACTCTTATTCGTACAGCCCTATCAGGTATGTAAAAAACGGAGTCGAAAACTCCGTTTTTCAAATTATTAAAATCTATTAAATAAATAATAACTTATGAAAGTGCAGAACCGGGAAAGCCTGGTGAATTAAAAAAACCTTTCCAGATGCCCTATATATCGACCCGGCCATGGGGTTGACTTTGTCTATTGACAATGTTCTCAATTTTGATAAAGCAAAGGGCGCCAAAAGATGGCTTAATAGCGGTGAAGGACTTTGTAGACTAACTACTATTGGTCAGTCGCACGGCACTATCCAATTACATAATGTAAAATATTTTATTCAAAATTTTCCAAAAAGGGTTGACGCGATTCATTAAGATCCGGTAAACTAGCACCATTATTTTTTTAAATCAATTTCCTTAAGGAGGAATTATTATGGCTAGTCAAGCTGTTTCAATAGCTTCTGCTTTAGTTAGTGGACCAACAAGAATGTTAAATTATGCTGCTGCAGGAACTGCTATGCTATTAGCTTCAGAAGTTGGATTAAGAGGATGTTTAACTCTTTCTCATGTTTTTACACAATGGAGTCTTCCTAAGAACTACCAATTTGAAGAGCAGAACGAATTTTCTAAGAAATACGTAGATTTCAGACAACTAACAAGAAAGCTCGATATGAAAAAATTAGGAAAGGCTCTTCTTATTGCTACAGTTTCTACAATGGTTCTTACTGAAGTAACTTACAGACTCTTTGGAGCTCCAATTAAAGGAATCAATATGTTTGGAAGGCTCATTGGAATTCAAGGAACAAATAAAGGAATCTATGAGAATCTTAACTTCTCTGATTGGAGATCATTTGCTCACCAACCCGTTTAATCTTAAATAAGATGAGTTAAATGACTATAGAGGTGCCTCTGGCACCTCTTTTTTTTTGAGCTATGGAATTTAATCACCGCAGTTATGAAAAAGGACAAACGATAGCCGCCGTAGCGACTCCACCTGGAGTCGGTGGGATTGCTGTTGTCCGGATCACGGGAGATGAGGCCCTAGATGTGGCCGATCGAATTTTTTCTGGGCCGATCAAAAAGTATGAAAGCCATACTGTCCATTTTGGGAAGATTATCGATCTAGATGGAAGCATCATTGATGAAGGGCTCGCGGTTGTGATGAAAAATCCCCGTTCCTACACTGGCGAAGATACTGTAGAGATTCATTGTCATGGGGGCATTTTGATTACTCGTAAGGTGCTCGATGCAACGCTAAAAGCAGGCGCAAGAGCAGCACTTCCGGGTGAATTTACCTTTAAAGCATTTCAAAATGGAAAGATTGATCTCACCAAGGCCGAAGCAGTCCAAGAGGTCATCGCCTCCAAAAGTGAAATGGCCTGGCAAGCAGCAGAACATCACCTCGAGGGAAAGCTCTATGAGAAGATCTCCGGTTTTCAGAAGAGGCTGACCGAGATCGCTGCGATTCTAGAGGCTTGGGTCGATTTTCCCGAAGAGGGGCTTGAGTTTGCAACGAAAGAAGAACTCTTTTCTGATCTATCCGCTTTACAGAAAAGTATGTCCGCTTTACATTGCACTTTTTACGATGGAGCCGTTTTACGGACCGGGTTTTCCCTCTGCTTGATTGGAGCGCCCAATGTGGGAAAATCGTCATTGATGAATGCACTGACAGGAAAAGAACGGGCGATTGTAACCAATATCCCCGGGACAACCCGCGATATTCTTGAAGAAGAGGTGCAAATTGCAGGACTTAACTTCCGATTGATCGATACCGCAGGGATTCGGGATACGGATGAGGTGATCGAAAAAGAAGGTGTCCGCCGCTCAGAAAAAGCAGCAAAAGAGGCCGACCTTGTTTTAGTCGTTTATGATGTCACCAATCCGAAGCATTTAGAGTTAAACCTTCCAGAAAAAAAGACGATTGCGATTTGGAATAAGATTGATTTAGAGCACGGAGAAAAAGAAACGCTTCCCTATTCTCATATCACCACCGTTTCTGCTAAAGAGGGAAGGGGGATCGAAACTTTGAAAGAAGAAATCCACAAAGTGATTTGGGATGGGGAGCCTCCATCTAAAGAAGAGGTGATCATTACAAGTGAGCGTCACCACCAAGCGCTCGGAAATGCGATCGATGCCCTCCAAACAGTACTGGATGGACTCCAAACAGAACTCTCTCCAGAGTTTTTAGTCTCTGATCTTCGCTTGGCATTAAAAGAACTGGGGATGATAATCGGTATGAATATTACCGAAGAGGTCTTAAGTGCCATCTTCTCGAAGTTTTGCGTAGGAAAATGACAAAAGCCGCAACAATCAGAAAAATTCTTAACAAACTTTTTCCAAATCCCCCAATTCCCCTCAAACATACCAGTCATTACACCCTACTAATTGCTGTGTTACTTTCTGCGCAATGCACTGACAAAAAAGTGAATGAGGTCACACCAAAACTTTTTGCCAAAGCAAATACTCCTGAAAAAATGGGAGAACTCTCTGTTGCAACCATTCAATCAATTATCCGCCCGTGCGGCCTTGCGCCAACAAAAGCGCGGGCAATAAAAAAGCTCTCAGGGATCCTTGTGAACGAGTATGGAGGAAAAATTCCCCGCACAATCGAAGAGCTAGAAAAACTCCCCGGTGTCGGTCATAAGACTGCATCGGTTATTTCTATTCATGCTTTGAAAAAACCAGCTTTTCCTGTCGACACCCACATTCATCGCTGCGCAAAACGGTGGGGCCTTAGCTCTGGAAAAAATGTGAAGCAAACGGAAAAAGATTTGATGAAAATTTTTCCAAAAGCTTCGTGGGAAAAGCTCCATCTTCAAATCATTTATTACGCACGGAAATATTGCCCAGCCAAAGGGCATAAAATCGAAGAGTGTCCTATTTGCAAGGCTCTAAGAGAGGGTCACTGAAAAGAATTGGAAGGGATTTTTCATAGGAGAAACTTTCTCCACTCAATTCTTTTTAGTTACACTCCCTAACGAAGTCCCCATCTTAGCGTAGGTTTCGATATACTGGGCTGATGTGTCGATCAGATCTTGATCAAATTGAATCCGATTGGGCTGAAAAAGGAGAATCGTGCACGATCCACCAAATTCGAAATAGCCTTTTTCTTCCCCTTTTTCGTAAGACTTACCAGGGGTAAAGGTTTGCTGAATCGAGCCGACACAGGTCGCCCCCACTTCGATGTAAAGCGCTTGACCAAAGTGCTTTGTTTCTAGAAAGGTCACGACCCGTTTGTTCTCATTTAGAATCGCAATATGCTTTTTAAGAGCAATTGGATTTACAGAAAATAGCGGGCCATTCATCAGCTTCGCCTTTTGTGGAATACAGGCGCAAGGGAAATGGTAGCGATGATAGTCAGTCGGACAAAGGCGAGAGATAACCATGGCTCCCCTTCTGAAAAGGTCGAAAAGGGCATCATCATTTAAAAGACGACGGAGATCAAATTTACTCCCTTTTACATAAAATCCATCCACTTGGCTAATATCAGAAAAAACTAAGTGACGTCCATCAGCTGGAAACACTGCAACCTTTTCACCAGAGACAATTGGGCGTGCTTCAGGTTTTAGCTTTCGGACAAAAAAATCGTTGAACGAATGATAACTTTCTATCGGATCGGCAAATTCACTCACATCGACATGAAAATCGCGGATAAAGGGGATGATTTTTGTCCGACTTTTTTTCGACTTTTGTTTCCTCCCATAGGAATTTGAGAAAGTAGGAAGGTGAGCAATGAATGGGAGGATAAAAAGGGAAAAAATTCTTGATAGAAGACCACTTCCATAGAGAGCTTCAAGAAAAAATTTACCATAAACTTTTTCTTTTTTTAACTCTCCAGAAGCTCGATCTCTATAAGCAATCTCAGACATAAGCTAACAATAGCATATACACTCAAATAACTTGAAGAATCGCGAGAATTTGACACAGTCAAACACCGATTCTTCAAGTTATTTGGGTATAAATTCAGTTTTACGCTATGCTTATCCTATTAAAGTAATGAAATAGGTAACTATGTTTGGTTTGGTAAAGAAAATTTTTGGGACGGCACAAAGTCGCCTTGTGAAGCGCTATCAAAAAACTGTTAAACAGATTAATGCAATTGAAAAAGGGTACCAAAATCTTACCGATGAAGAGGTAAAAGGGAAAGTCCTTGAGTTTAAAGAGCGGCTAAAAAATGGGGAAACGGTTGATACCCTTCTTCCCGAAGCTTATGCCCTCGTTAAAAATACCTGCCGCCGCCTTTGTGGCACTGAAACCCATGTTTCGGGATATGACCAACTATGGGACATGATCCCTTATGATGTCCAACTGATTGGCGCCATTGCAATGCATCATGGATCGATTGCAGAGATGCAAACGGGAGAAGGGAAAACGATCACCGCTGCGATGCCCCTTTTCTTAAACGCCCTGACAGGAAAAGCTGTTCACCTTGTAACCGTGAATGACTACTTAGCAAGTCGTGATTCGGAATGGATTGGCGCGATCTTTCGCTGGCTAGGGCTCACTGTTAAGGCCCTTACAAATGGGATTGCTCCACATGAGCGCAAAGAGGTCTACGCAGCCGACATTGTCTATGGAACCGCTTCAGAGTTTGGCTTTGACTACCTCCGTGATAATTCGATGGCACACACCATTGAAGAGCAATGTCAAAGGGGCCATTATTTTGCTATCATCGATGAGGTTGATTCAATCTTAATCGATGAAGCACGTACTCCCCTCATTATTTCTGGTCCTGCTAAGCAGTCCAGGCAAATGTATGATGAACTGAAGGGGGCTGTTTCCCGTGTTGTTAGGTTGCAGCGAGACCATTGTAATAAGCTTGCTTCCGACGCTCGGAAAACACTTGATACTTTAGGGCGTTTAACTGAAGAAGAAGAGAAAAAGAAACTCTCTAAAGAAGAGGGAAAAGAAAAGGATGAAGCCTTCCGCAAACTTTGGCTTGTTGGCAAGGGGACCCCTCAGAATAAGATCTTAAAACGGCTCAAAGAACACCCTGATCTTCGTGCTGAAATGGAAAAGTGGGAAACCTACTTCCATGCCGATCCAAATAAAGATGAGCGACATGAAATGCTCGCAAATCTTTATATCATCATTGATGAGAGGGCAAATGAATTTGAATTGACCGATAAAGGGATCGCATCATGGACAGGGGGTAATGAAGAAGCGCAAGATGATTTCCTAATGCTCGATCTTGGGCATGAATATGCACTAATCGATGACAACCCTGCCCTTTCTGAGCAAGAAAAGATGGATAAAAAAACTTCCCTTCGCGAAGAAGATAGCCGAAGAAAAGAGCGGTCTCATAACCTCCGTCAACTTTTCCGCGCCCATCTCTTAATGGAAAAAGACGTCGACTATATCGTTCAAGAAAAGAAGATTGTCATTATTGATGAAAATACCGGTCGTCCTCAACCTGGACGCCGCTTTTCTGATGGTCTTCATCAATCGATCGAAGCCAAAGAATCGGTACCGATTCAAGAAGAGACACAAACCTACGCAACAATTACTCTCCAAAACTACTTCCGGATGTATGATAAATTAGCCGGGATGACTGGTACGGCAATGACCGAGGCTAATGAGCTTAAAGAGATTTACAAAATAGAGGTTCTTGAAATTCCTACTCACCGAAAGTGCCAGCGAAAAGATGCCGATGATGAAATCTATATGTCAGAGAGGGAAAAGTATAATGCTATCATCAAAGATATCATTGAAGTGAACGGCAAAGGGCGTCCTATCTTGATAGGAACAGAGTCTGTAGAAGTCTCTGAAAAGCTTGCCCGAATCCTCAAGCAAAATAAGCTGGAGCATACCATTCTTAATGCGAAAAACCATGGGAAAGAAGCTGAAATTATTGCCCGAGCAGGTCAAAGAGGAGCGATCACTGTCGCCACCAATATGGCTGGGCGGGGAACTGACATTAAGCTCGGCGAAGGGGTTGCTGATGTCGGCGGTCTCCATGTAATCGGAACAACCCGTCACCAATCGCGCCGGATTGATCGTCAGCTGCGAGGACGTTGTGCTCGCCAAGGTGACCCAGGGACCTCTAAGTTTTATGTCTCGTTTGAAGATCAACTCATGCGCCTTTTCACTTCACCAAAACTAACCACTTTCCTACAAAGATTCCGCCCTCCTGAAGGGGAACCTATCTCAGCAAAAATCCTGAACCGTTCCATTGAAACCGCGCAAAAGCGGGTCGAACAACGGAACTACTCTATCAGGAAACATACCCTTCAGTATGACGATGTGATGAATAAGCAGCGGCAAGAAGTTTATGCTTTCCGCAACGATATCCTTAAAGAAGAAGATTCTATCAAACTTGCGGAAGAGGTCCTTGATGAAATTGCTTCTCAACTCGCCAGTCAGTTCCTTACCTCCCGCTCAGTTGAAGGGGGTTGGGATATACAAGGCTACACCGAATCGCTCATGACCCATTTCCCCATTACCGTTGAAGAAGATACCTTTGATGATGATTACCTTACCCTCGAAGAGATCGAGCAAAAAAGCGCTACCCTTATTGTCGATGCTTTCAAAGCCAAACTTAATCATGAAATCCACACAATCGCATCGATCCAGGAGGGGGCTGGAAAAGAGATTAATGCCCTCCCCGTCCTTCATGAAGTGGTTCGGAGTATTCTCCTCCGTAATATCGATAAACTATGGCAAGAGCACCTTCTTACAATCGACCACCTTCGGACTGAGGTGAACATGAGAGTTGTGGGACAAAAAGATCCTCTTCTTGAATTTAAACACGAAGCTTTTGCCCTCTTTGATACGTTTAGCAATGAGCTAAAACTTGAAATTGCTCATGGCCTCTTCAAGTTTCAGATGATGCCACCCGAGGAGCAGCGAAATCCTATTCAAAACCTGCAACAGAAGCGGAAACCCTACAAGAAAGACCCCCATTCAGGACTCTACCTTCCTAACGGATCGTAGGAGCTTTTAGGCTTGAAAATCGCCGTGCAACAGTTCCCTAAATGAAATGAGAGAGCATCTCCCTCATGTTTTAATTGATGACACACCAAGGTTAGAATGCCCAATCCATCCGCATATCAGCAAAGTAGGTTTTCATCCTACCACTTAGTTCAGCACGGGTATCAAGATTAAGAGACAATCCACCAATGGTTGTTACTTTTACACCAACTGCGGGAGCAATGAGATTCGCCCCATGACTAGTGGTATTAACGGCAAATGAATGATATTTCTTTCCTGTTTCTCTAAAGCTTGCACGATAGGTGGAGTTGCTTAAAGGGGTTTTTGCTACCCAAGAAAGGCGAAAATAAGGTGCCCAACATCCACCAACAAATGAGAAAGTAGTTGTGGTATTAAGGCCAAGTTCTGTTCGGATCATATTAGAAGCTTTTGCTCGAACATCTAAATGAATACCTGGAGCATTATGCTCTCGAAAGCGCTCTTGATGGAGGTAAAAATGGTCGGCATTTGCAATAATCTGCAGAGGCACTCCAAAAGAAGCAAAATCTCCAGCTACTCCAAGATGATTTGTCCATTGGATCCCCGTATGGTTACTTTTAGCGACTTCATCGACAATAGAGTTTGGAGTCATTGGAGTGCTAAAAGAAACACGCCTCTTCACCCAGTAGAAATTTCCACCGGTCATGGTGGAAAGGTCGGCTGTAACATATTGATTGTGGTAACTACCATAAAGACCACCGTAGACCTGGTTTATGTCTCCTTTTCCTGTTCCTCTTTTCCATCTGAAGTTGGTGTAGGTATATCCAGCCCCAGCTCCAACATAGAAATTTGTAAAGCAGCGATCATAACCTACTACTACACCAGCACTTTCG